>NZ_JBFAIC010000099.1:29073-29855 GCF_040654515.1 Dactylosporangium sp. NPDC050688 | reverse complement strand
CTGCGCATCGACGGCCGCGGCACGGTCCAGGACTCCTGGCTGCACGACCCCAAGGGCACCGGCTCCGCCCAGCACAACGACGTCATCCAGTCGACGAACGCGATCTACATCCGGATCCTGCACAACCGCCTGGAGAACCAGCACACCCAGACCTCGTGCATCCTGCTCAAGGCCGACATCGGCTCGATCAGCGACGTCGTCGTCGACAGCAACCTCATGAACGGCGGCGGCTACTCGTTCTACTGGTACGACGCCAACTACAAGATCACCAACGGCAGGGTCACGAACAACAAGTTCATGCGCCAGTCCGGCGGTGGCTTCTGGCCCAAGGGCGGCTACCACGGCACCCAGGCCCTCCAGGCGTCGCAGCTGCCCACGTGGAGCAACAACACCTGGAACGACAACGGCCAGCAGATCAAGATGTGACGTAACGGGACCATCAGGCAGGGGCGCGGCACCGGTTCGTCCGGCACCGCGCCCCTGCCTTTTGCCGTACTTGATCTTATTGCCGTGCTTGCCTTTGCCGTGCTTGCCGGGTGGCATTTCTCCGGTTTGACCTGGGCTCGGCGTGGCTGGCTGAGCTTTGCGCGCAGCCATCGTTCCCGGTACGGCACCGTCGCCGGCCGCGGTGCGGGAACCACGATCGGACGCGGTGCGGGCAGCTGCAGCGGCCGTCCCGACCGCGTCCGCGATGCGCCGCGCCGAGGGCCGCCCGGCCGCTCCGGCGGCCGCCCTGCGCTCCGTCTTGACGGCGAGCAGCCGGGCCCGCGCCGCAGGCGCAG
>NZ_JBFAIC010000099.1:0-28975 GCF_040654515.1 Dactylosporangium sp. NPDC050688 | reverse complement strand
CGCCGCTCGGACGGGCCGCCGGACGTTCCATGTCGAGGGTGAGCAGCCAGGGCCGCGCAGCAGGCGCAGCCGCTCGGACGGGCCGCCGGACGTTCCATGTCGAGGGTGAGCAGCCAGGGCCGCGCAGCAGGCGCAGCCGCTCGGACGGGCCGCCGGACGTTCCGCGTTGAGGGCGAGCAGCCGGGCCCGCGCGACGATGCCCGGTCCTTCGGCCTGGCAGCGCATACCGCCGACCCGTCGTCCGCTCACTGGCCGCCCGGACCAGCTCCCGCCGGCCGGTCCGCTGACTCGCCCGTCCCCTGTCGAGGTGGCGCTTTGCTGCTTTCCCAGCCTGCCCCCGCCGGCACATCTTCTGAAGTCTTGCCTCACCTATCCGTACAAATCCGGAATGTCGGTTATCTCTGCATCATGCGACAGGAGGGGGCAACAGGAATTTGGCGCGGCACATGACCGGACGTCGTGGCGACAGCGATCAGCAGCCCGGCCGACCGCGGTGCCCGGGGTTGGTCAGCTGGCGTTCTGGAGGCCGTTGACCTGCACGACGACCGACTCCGCGGCGGCAACCGCCTCCGCCGCGACGAGGACCTCGATCGCGGCCATCGGCTCGGCGGCCGCCAGGGTCTCCATCGCGGTCCGGCGGCAGCGGCGGCGGACCGGCTGCGGCGCCGCGGCGACGACCGGCATGCCCGCCGCCCCGCGCATCGCCCGGGCGACGCCGCCGAACGTCGCGGCCAGCCCGGCACTCACGATCGACCGCCCACCCGACCGGCGGCCGTTGATCACGCCCCTGGCCCAACGCCCGTCCTTTGCGTCCCCGGCTCGCGCCGCAGACCCGGCGCCGTCCACGGCCAGAGCCCTGGACGCAACCGCAGGCCCCGAGGAGACCGCAGCGCTCGGATCCACGCCGAAGCGCGCCGCAGCGCTCGGAACCGGCCCAGCGCTCGAATCCGCCGCGGCGCCCGAGGGCACTCCGGCGAGCGAGGGCGCCGGCGAGGTCAGCCCGGTGGGCGGCGGCTCGGCGGCGAAGGCGATGGCCACAGCGGCCCCGGCCGGCTGGGCGGTGACCACGGCGCGCTTGCGCAGGCGGCCGGCCAGGCCCAGCAGCGGGGCGCCGGCCAGGAAGAGCAGCGCGGCGGCGGCGACCAGGGTCAGCGGCAGCCACGACGAGTCGGCGATCGCCTCGCCGCCGAAGTGGCCGAGCAGGGCGCCGTAGGACGCCCAGAGGGTGGCGGCGACCACGTCGTACGTGGCGAACCGGCCGGTCGACACGCCGTTGCGGCCGGCGTAGATCGCGGTGATCATGCGACCGGCGGGGACGAAGCGGCACAGGAGGACGGCGAGGAAGATGTGCTTGCGCATGGCCTCGTTGAGCCGCATCGTGATCGCCCGAGGCTTGCGGCGGGTCAGGCGCTGCGGGGTGCCGGCGTCGCGGCGGGCCAGGCGCCGGCCGACCAGGAAGGCCAGGAGGTCACCGGAGACGGCGCCGAGCGCGCCGGCGGCGACGAGCAGCAGCAGCTCGACGTGGCCCGTGGTGGAGAGGATGCCCCCGCCGATCATCAAGGCCTGCGCCGGGACGACCGGGATGAACGCGTCGATGGTGAGGAGAACCAGGATCGTGGCGTAAAGGACGGTGGGCGCAGCCACCAGATCCATGACCGCGTCTATCATGTCCCGCTCACCATGGTCCGCCCCCTACCCCGTTGTCAGTCGGCCATTCCCCGTTGACCATGGCAACACGAATGCACCCGACTCCATGCCCAACTGGAGATGATTGTGTCCGGCGTCTCCTTAGAAACCGCTGAGAACACGCATACCCGCAGGTAGGACGTCACGGCAGGGTCAACCGATGGTCTCGTCCAGGTAACACCAGCGCCAGAACTCGCCGGGCTCGATCGACTGCATGACCGGGTGGTGGGTGGTGAGGAAGTGCTGGGTCGCGTGCCGGCGCGGGGACGAGTCGCAGCACGCGATGTGTCCGCAGGTGAGGCACTGCCGCAGGTGGACCCAGTCGGAGAAGCCCATGGCGACGCATTCCGGGCAGCCGTCGACCTCCGGGGTGTCCACCTTCTCCGCCGCTTCGATGTGCGCGCAGGTCACAGATCTCCTCGCTCCAGCAGTGACTCTTCCAGGTCCATGTCGCGCTGCGCCTGGCGCAGCGTCTCCTCGGGGATCTTGCCGGTGTCGCGGGCGCGCCGGAAGACTTCCCGTTCGGCATTCAGCATCTCGCGTCGCAGGCGGGCGTACGCGGCGGACGGCGTTTCCCGGTCGGATCGCCCGAGCCGCTCCCAGGCGAGGTTGGAGCGGCTGAGCGCGACCTGCCGCAGCCGCTCGACCACACCCTCGGGGGCGTCGTCGGCCACCTCCTCCAGGCGGGCCTTGCCGGCGCGGCTCGCCTCGTGCTGCACCGACGCCTCCGCGAGCGCGTCCTCCTTCTCGTCGTCGCCGGGCACGTTCAGCCGTCGGGCGACCGCCGGCAGCGTCGCTCCCTGCAGTACCAGCGTCGCGACGATCACACCGAAGGCCAAAATCACGAAGAGTCCCCGCGGATAGTCCTCGGCCTCGGCCGGCGCGGGCAGCGACAGGGCGGCGGCGAGGGTGACCGCGCCACGCATGCCGGCCCAGGAGATGACCGCGGGGGCGGCCAGTGTGGGTGCCTGGTCGCGGCGGCGGACACGTGGGATGAGCCGGGCGAGGTACACGGTCGGGAAGAGCCACGCGATCCGGGCGACGATCACGACGCCGATGACCGCGGCGAGGCAGCCGACGGTGAACCAGAACGACCGCTCGACCTCCTCGATCAGCGCCCGCAGCTGCAGCCCGACGAGGAGGAAGACCGCCCCTTCGAGCAGGAACTTCACCATTCGCCAGAAAGCGTCCATCTGCAGCCGCGACGCGGCCGACATCAGTGTCGGCATCCGGTGGCCCAGGGCGAGCCCGCAGACCACGACCGCGACGACGCCGGAGGCGTGGATGTGCTCCGCGGGCAGGAACACCACCCACGGGGTGAGCAGCGACATCGCGTTGTCGATGAGCGGGTTGTTGATGCGCTTGTGCAGGAACCCCAGGATGATGCCGCCCGCGACGCCGATCGCGACGCCGCCGATGACCGCGATCGACGCGGTGCGGGTGATCGACCAGGCGTCGACGGCCTGGCCGACCGCGGCGGCGACCGCGACCCGCAGGGTGACCAGCGCGGTGGCGTCGTTGATGAGGCTTTCGCCCTCCAGCACGGTGACGATCCGCCGGGGCAGGCCGATCCTCCTGGCGACCGCGGTCGCCGCGACGGCGTCCGGCGGCGCGACGACCGCACCCAGCGCGAAGCACATGGCGAGCGGCACCTCCGGCAGGAGCATGTGCAGGGTCAGGCCCACGGCCGCGGCGGTGAAGAGCACCAGTCCGACCGCGAGCAGCAGGATCGGCCGGATGTTGAAGCGGAACGCGGGGACGGAGGTCTCCAGCGCTGCGACGTACAGGATGGGCGGGAGAATGCCGAGCAGCACCACCTCCGGCTCCAGCTCGATCTCCAGCACGCCCGGGATGAACGAGATCCCGATGCCGACGAGGACCAGCAGGATGGGGGACAGCACTCCGATGCGGCGGGCCACCACGGAAGTGGCGACGACGACCGCGATCAATCCGACGATGTTTTCGAGCCCGTGCACGCGCGAAAGCCTATCCACCGGTAGGACGCAGCAGGAGTATGTGACGGCGGCCACTGGGACTGGGACACCGCACCCGCACGTGCGGCGAGCCGTCAGGTAGGGAAGGATCGTCTTCATGCGTGCCGCGCGACAACTACCCGCCCCCTCGGCAGGGGTGTGAGCATGGCTGACGTCGGCACGACGATCGACCTTCGCAACCGCCGGCTGGGCCTGCGCACGGGCGAACGCATCCAGGTGCTGCTCATCGAGGACGACCCGGGTGACGCGTTCCTCGTCCAGGAACTGCTCGCGGAGGCCGGCGCGCCGTTCGACGTCCAGGTGGCGCAGACGATGCGGGAGGCTCGTCCGCTGCTGCGCGAGGCGCACTGCGTCCTGCTCGACCTCGGCCTGCCCGACGCGAGCGGCCTGGACGGGCTCCGGCAGGTGCTGCAGGATGCGGGCCGGGTCGCCGTGTGCGTGCTCACCGGCCTGGAGGACGAGCACCTGGGCACCGCCGCGGTCGCCGAGGGTGCACAGGACTATCTGGTCAAAGGCGCCGTCGACGGTACGGGGCTGTCCCGCGCCGTCCGGTACGCCGTCGAGCGCAAACGCGCCGACGAGCAGGCCAGACTGCTGCGGGAGTCGGAGCTGCGGCAGGCGGAGTCGGCCCGGCTCGAGCGCGGGCTGCTGCCCAAGCCGATCATGGCCGGCGTCGAGGCCGACCTGTGGTCCATCTACCGGCCCGGCCGCGACCGGGGCCTGCTCGGCGGCGACTTCTTCGACGCGATCGGCGCCGACGGCACCCACCTGCACCTGCTCATCGGCGACGTGTGCGGGCACGGGGTCGACGAGGCCCCGCTCGGGGTGGCGCTGCGGGTCGCGTGGCGGGCCCTGGTGCTGGCCGGGGTGCCCGAGGACCACATCCTGGACTCGCTGGAGCAGGTGCTGGTGAGCGAGCGGCGCTCGGACGAGCTGTTCGCCACCGTCGCGGTCGCCACCGTCAACCTGGCCGAGGGCAGCGCCCGCATCCGACTGGCCGGCCATCCGCCACCGATCGTCATCGCCGGCGACCGGGTCGAGCCGTGCGACGTGCAACCCGGTCTGGTGCTCGGGGTCATGCCCGGGGCGCCGCGCCCGGCCACCGAGGTGCGCCTGGGACCGCCGGGCTGGCAGCTGCTGCTGTACACCGACGGCCTCATCGAAGGCAGTGCCACGCCGGACGCGTCCGGCGGCGAGCGGCTCGGCATCGAGGGGATCGTCGAGGTGCTCAAGGATCCCGGGCGCGTACGCTCCCGTGACCTGCCGGCCTGGCTCGCGGCGCAGGCCGAGGGCCACAACGGCGGGCCGCTGTCCGACGACATCGCCGTGCTGCTGCTGGACCCGAGGAGTACGGGATGAATCCGACCAAGTGGTCCCTCTGGCGCCGGATCATCGCACTGTGCGCGGTCGTGGCGGGCCTGCTGGGGCTCATCGCGGTGAGCGCCACCGTCGCCGCCGGCGCCAACCGGGCGGACACCGCGAAGGTGATGGACCGGCTCACGCCCGCGCTGGTCGACACGGAGGTCCTGTACTCGCAGCTGCTGCGCCAGCAGACCAGCGCGCGGACGTTCCTGCTGACCGGCAGGGAGAGCGATCTCGGCACGTACCGGGCCGCCCAGCAGACCGAGACGGAAGTGCTCGCCGAGCTGGAGCGGCTGCTGGCCGACGAGCCCGACCTGCTCGCCGCCGTGCGCGACATCACGGCGGCGACGTCACGGTACCGGCGGGAGGTCACCGAACCGCTGATCGCGCAGACCCGCAGCGAGGGGCCGAGCGCGGAGCGGGCGACACCGACGGACGCGTCGCGGGCCGTGTACACCGCGGCCTCCGACCGGATCGACACGCTGCGCACCGGGGTGGCCGCCCGCCGTGACGTGGTGGCCGCACAGGTGCGCTCCACCGGCAACACGGTGATCCTGCTGCTCGTCTTCGCCGGGATCGTGATCATCGTGGCCGGCACGGCCCTCGCGCTGCTGCTGCGGCGGCTGGTGACGCGGCCCGTGATCGAGCTCGCCGCCGAGGTGCGCATCGTCGCGGCCGGCAACTACGACCACGAGATCATCGGTGGCGGCCCGCCGGAGCTGTCCGCGCTCGCCGCGGACGTCGACACGATGCGCCGCCGGATCAACACCGAGCTGCGCGACGTGGTGGAGGCGCGCCGGCTGGTCGAGGAGGCCAACCGGATGCTCGAGCAGCAGGCCGCCGAGCTGACCAGGTCCAACCGCGACCTGGAGCAGTTCGCCTACGTGGCGTCGCACGACCTGCAGGAGCCGCTGCGCAAGGTCGCCTCCTTCTGCCAGCTGCTGCAGCGCCGGTACGCCCGGCAGCTCGACGAGCGCGCCGACCAGTACATCGCCTTCGCCGTCGACGGGGCGCAGCGCATGCAGCGACTGATCAACGACCTGCTCGCCTTCTCCCGGATCGGCCGGCTCACCTCGGGCTTCAGCGACGTCGACCTCAACAAGGTGGTCCTCGACGCCGCCGAGCAGTTCGAGTCGCAGCGGGAGACGACCGGCGCCGAGATCACCTTCGCCGAGCTGCCCGTGGTCCGGGGCGAAGAGCCGCTGCTCGGCGCGCTGTTCAGCAACCTCATCGGCAACGCGCTGAAGTTCCGCCACCCCGACCGCGCCCCGCGCATCGTCGTGGACAGCCGGCGCGTCGACGACGACTACGAGATCAGCGTGCAGGACAACGGGATCGGCATCGAACCCGAGTTCGCCGACAAGGTCTTCGTCATCTTCCAGCGGCTGCACCCCAAGGACGCGTACCCGGGCACCGGCATCGGCCTCGCGATCGCCAAGAAGATCGTCGAGTACCACGGCGGCCGGATCTGGATCGATTTGTCGCATGGCGAAGGTACGCTGTTCCGGTTCACGCTCCCCGTGCCCGCACTCGACGCACCCGCCCCGCTGCTTGAGGAGTCCGTGCAATGACCGCACCCAGGGAGTCGTCCCTGCCGATCGAGGTGCTCCTGGTCGAGGACGACCCGGGCGACGTGCTCATGACGCAGGAGGCGTTCGAGGAGCACAAGGTCCGCAACAAGCTCAACGTCGTGCACGACGGCGAGGAGGCCCTGGCGTACCTGCGCCGCGAGGGGCCGCACGCCGGCGCGCCCCGGCCCGACCTGATCCTGCTGGACCTCAACCTGCCGCGCGTGGACGGCCGGCAGGTGCTGCAGGCCATCAAGGAGGACCCCGAGCTGCGGCGGATCCCGGTCGTGGTGCTGACCACCTCGCAGGCCGACGAGGACATCCTGCGCAGCTACTCGCTGCACGCCAACGCGTACGTGACGAAGCCGGTGGACTTCGACAGTTTCATCGCGGTGGTGCGGCAGATCGACGAGTTCTTCGTGAGCGTGGTGAAGCTGCCCCCGCGCGAGTGACGCGGGGGCTCTTCGCTGTTCGTGTTCTTTCTGTGGCCGTCAGGCTGTGTGCGCGACTCTCGCCACCTTGGCCAGCAGGAGCGCCTCGGCCACGCAGACCCGCTCGAACTCGCCGAGGTGCAGGCTCTCGTTGGGCCCGTGCGCCCGGGTGCTCGGGTCCTCGACGCCGGTGACCAGGATCGCCGCCTTGGGGAACAGCTCCTGGAACGTCGCGATGAACGGAATCGACCCGCCCACCCCCATGTCGACCGGCGCCACACCGTCCCACGCCTCGGCGAACGCCTGCCGCGCCGCCTCGAACACAGGACCCGTCGCGTCGATCACGCACGGCTCACCGAGCTGCTCGAGCGTCACCGTCACCTGCGCACCCCACGGCACGTGCCGCTCCAGGTGGGCCGTCATCGTGTCGTACACCCGCTGCGCGTCGTCACCGGGCGCGATCCGGACGCTGAACTTGGCCTTCGCGGCCGGGATCAGCGCGTTCGGCGCCCCCTCGGTCGGCGGCGCGTCGATGCCCAGGATCGAGATCGCCGGGCGGGTCCACAGCCGTTCGACCAGCCGTCCGGTACCGATGAACTCGACCCCGTCGAGCATCCCGGCCTCCTCACGGAACCGGTCCTGCGGGTAGTCCAGCGGCGCGCTCGCGGTGGTGACCAGGCCCTCCACCGCCACGTCCCCCGCGTCGTCGTGCAGCGTCGCGATCAGCCGGGACAGCGTGATCAGCGCGTCGGGCACGGCCCCGCCGAACATCCCGCTGTGCACCGCCTGCTCCAGCACCCGCACCTCGAAGAACCCGTTGACGATCCCCCGCAGCCCGGTCGTCAGCGCCGGCTGGCCGACGTCCCAGTTGCCCGAGTCGGCGATCACGATCACGTCCGAGGCGAGCTCGTCGCGGTACTCCCGCAGCAGCTCCTCCAGCGACTCGGAGCCGAACTCCTCCTCACCCTCGATGAACAGCACCACCCCGACCGGCAGGTCCTCGCCGAACGCCCGCAACGCCGCGATGTGCGCCATCACGCCGGCCTTGTCGTCGGCGGTGCCGCGCCCGTACAGGCGGCCGTCGCGCTCCTCCGGCTCGAACGGGTCGCTCAGCCACTGCGACCGGTCACCGACCGGCTGGACGTCGTGGTGCGCGTACAGCAGCACCGTCGGCGCCCCGGGCGGCGCCGGCCGCCGGCCCAGCACCGCGGGCTGCCCACCCTTGCGTACCAGCCGCACGTCAGGGATCCCGGCCCCGCGCAACAGCTCCGCCACAGCCTCGGCGGACCGCTCGACGTGGCTGTGGTCGAACCCGGTGAACGCGATCCCCGGAATACGCACGAGGCGCTCCAGGTCGGCCCGGACACCCGGCATCTCCCGCCGGATCGCGGCGCGGAGCTCTTCGTCGGTGAGCACTGTCATACCGGGAACTTACTGCGCCGGGGTGTGGTCCGTGGCGCGGGTACCCGGGGTCCTGCCTGTTTTCCCGCCTCTTCGGCCGCCGGTTCTACCGCGGCAACTCGGCACTCTGCGCTGCCGGACGGGCCTGCGCTGCCCGACGGCCTGCGCTGCCCGACGGCCTGCGCTGCCCGACTGAGCTTGCGCTGCCCGACTGAGCCTCCGGGCTGCTGGACCGAGCACCTGGCCTGCCGGACTGAGCAGCCGGCCTGCCGGACGGCCTGCGCTCTCGAACCGAGCCCCCGTCCTGTCCGACGGGCCTGTGCTGCCGGACCGAGCACTCGCGCCTCATTCGCCACTGCTGGCCCTACTGCGGCGGCTGGCCCTCCGTGCTGTCGGTGCCGTTGCCGTTGCCCCGCATCCAGCCGCGCACCCTGCCGGCGCCGGCGCCGACCCAGTCGCCGACCTCCGACGCGCCGTCGCCGAGCTTGCGCAGCAACGCCACCAGCGGATCCTGCGACCGCGTGAACGCCTCCCGGTACGACGCGGCCGCCGCCTTGATCTCCTCGCTCACCGACGCGTCCCCGTCGTCCGAGCGCCGCGGGTACTCCCCGCCGAGAATCCGCTGGTACTCCCCGCTGTCGATCCACGCCCGCACCTCGGCGGCCCGCGCCACCGGCATCGGGTGCGACCGCGCGGTCACCATGCGGATCTTGATCAGGCTGTCCCGCAGGTCACCGGCCCGGTCGAACTCCGCGGCCTGCTCCAGGAACGCGGTCGTGTCGACCTCCGACAGGTCCCCGCCGCCGGCCAGCTTCATCGACAGCCGCAGCGACGCCGCCGGGTCCTGGCAGGCGAGCAGCCCCGCCCGGTCCGCGGACAGCTCCGCCTTTCGCCACCACTCCATCAGCGCGGCCACGATCGCCCGCAGCACCATCGACCCGACCGGCAGCCACGCCAGCCGCACCGCCCAGTCCGTCAGGATCAGCACCATCGTGCGGTACACCGCGTGCCCGCTGACCAGGTGCCCGAGCTCGTGCCCGAGCAGGCAGCGCAGCTCCTCGTCGTCCAGCAGCTCCAGGCAACCCCGGTTGATCACGATGAACGGCTTCGACATGCCGATGCACATGCCGTTGATCGCGCGGTCGCTCTGCACGTACAGCTCCGGCAGCTCCGCGATGTCCAGCGACGCCGCGGCCTCAGCCATCAGCCGGTGCACCCGCGGGAACTGCCGGTGGTCCACCCGGATCGCGTTGCCGAGGAACTCCAGCCGCCACGCCCGCTCGTTCCACAACGCGTGCAACGACTTCAGCGCGTCGTCGAACCCGCGCAGCTCGCGCAGCGCCACCAGGGCGCCCCTGTCCGCCGGGTGCTCCCAGGCCCGGGAACTGATCCCGGTCAGCACCACCCGCCGGCGTTGCACGTCGTTCGTGGTCATCCGCTCCGCCTCCCCGTCGCACCCGGGTCGCGCCCGGCCGCCTCCCGGATCGTCCCCCACCAGCGCAACTGCCGTCTACCCGCCCGCAAGGATGAAGTACTCATTCTGTGGATCGTGCTCGTCACCCGGCGCCCCGTCGACGTGCACGTCAACGCCCCGCAGCGCCGCGCCGTCCGCGAAGAACCGGTCCTCGTCGGCCATCCACCGCTCCCACTGCGGCCGAAGCGCCTCACCGTCGCGGATCAACCCCCGCTCGAGCCGAAGCTCCGCCGGCGCATGTACCTGCACCGCCAGCGTCAGGTCCGCCACACTCGCGCTGCCGACCCCCTCCACGACCAGCACATCGGGCCGCCGCAGCGGCTCCCACTCCTCGCGCAGCCGTTCGGCGCCCCAGTCGTACCGGCGGTACCGGGCGTCCTCACCCGCCTTGAACGGTGCAAACACCCATTGCTCCAGCCTGGGCCGCCACGCCAGCAGCTCCGCCCACCCGTCGAGGAAGTCGTCAGTATGCAGCTCGGCGACGTCCGCCCCGGCGTGCCGCAGCGCCCGGGACAGCCGCCCCGCGAACGTGGTCTTCCCCGACCCGGCCCGCCCGTCGACGGCGACGAGCCGCACCTCCCCCAGCCGCGCGTCCCGGCCGAGGACCTGTTTCGCCAGCCCGTCGTACGTGCCGACCCTCGTGCCCTCGGTGCTCATCGCGACTCCGGCACGCCGGCAGTGCGCAGCCCGGCCGCGGACGTGTGCGGCGCGGACGCAGGCGTGTACGGCACGGACGCAGGCGTGTACGGCACGGACGCAGGCGTGTGGGGCTCGGGCACAGAGGGGTGCGGCTCCGCCGCAGAGGCATGCGGGCCAGCCACCGTGGTGTGCAGCCCGGGCACGGCGGTGCGGAGCGCGGGCACGACGGTCGGCAGGCCGGCGGGCGCGCCGCCTTCGATGAGCCGCCACAGCGCCTCGGTGTCGAGGTGCTCCTCGACCAGGTCGCCCAGCACGTCAACGGTCCGCTCCCGCAGCGCGGCGAACGACGTGCCGGGCGCGACCTCGAACCCGTGCCGCCCGGCGAGGCGGGCCGCCTCGGTCAGGAACGCCCGGCGGAACTCGTCGGTCTCGAACGCCCCGTGCCAGTGCGTGCCGAACACGTTGCCCGCCACCGCGCCCTCGCCCGTGCCGTCGGCCAGCCGGATCAGTGGCGTGAGCCCGTCCGCCGCCCGGCTCACGACGCCGTGGTGGATCTCGTACCCGTGCACGGGCTGCGACCCGAGCCCGGTCCCCGTGACCCGCCCGAGCGTCTTCCGCGCGGCGAACATGATCTCCACCGGCAGCAGTCCCAGCCCTTGCACGGCGCCGCGGCGGCTCTCCACGTCGTCGAAGATCCGTTCGGACAGCATCTGGAACCCGCCACAGATGCCCAGGACCGGCCGGCCCGCCGCTGCGTGCGCCAGCACCGCGTCCGCCAACCCCCGCTCCCGCAACCACTGCAGGTCGTCCACAGTGGACTTACTGCCGGGCAGCACCACGAGGTCGACGTCGGCGAGGTCGGCCGGCTCGACCGTGAGCCGCACCTGGACACCCGGCTCGGCGGCGAACGCCTCGGCGTCGGTCGCGTTGGAGACCCTGGGCAGGCGGACCACCGCGACCCGCAGCCACTGCGTGCCACGCGGCGCCGCCGGCCGGCCGAGGACCCGCCCGTCGTACGCAAGGGAGTCCTCGCCGTCGAGCCAGAGGTCGTTGGACCACGGCACGACCCCGTACGTCGGCCGCCCGGTCAGCTCCGTGAGCGAGTCGACGCCCGGCTGCAGCAGTCCCGAGTCCCCACGGAACTTGTTGATGACGAAGCCCGCCACGAGCGCCTGGTCGTCGGCGTCGAGGAGCGCGAGTGTGCCGTACAGCGCGGCGAACACCCCTCCCCGGTCGATGTCGCCGACCACGATCACCGGCAGGTCCGCCGCACGGGCCAGACCCATGTTGGCCAGGTCACCGGCCCGCAGGTTGATCTCCGCCGGGCTCCCGGCCCCCTCGCAGATCACCACCTCGTGCTTGGCCTGCAGCTCGCGCAGCGTCTCCATGACCGTGCCGCGCAGCCGCTCCTTGATCTCGTGGTAGTTGCGCGCACCGATCTGCCCGGTGGCCTGGCCGAGGACGACGACCTGGCTGGTGCGGTCGGAGCCCGGCTTGAGCAGCACAGGGTTGAAGCTGACGCTGGGCTCGAGCCCGCACGCATACGCCTGCAGCGCCTGCGCCCGGCCGATCTCCCCGCCGTCGACGGCGATCGCCGAGTTGTTGGACATGTTCTGCGCCTTGAACGGCGCGACGTCGACACCACGCCGTCGCAACCAGCGGCAGACGCCGGCGGTCAGCATGCTCTTGCCCGCGTCGGAGGTGGTGCCGGCGACCAGCAGCCCGGTCACACCGCACCCCCGATCAACCCGGCGCCGCCCTTGCCCGCGGCGCCGCCGCTGCCTTTACCCGCTGCACCGCCGCTGCCTTTACCCGCTGCACCGCCGCTCCCCTTGCCCACGGTGCCGCCGCTGCCCTTGCCTGCGGTGCCTCTGCTTGCGGCTCCTGCCCTCACGACGCAGGCCAGTCCGAGGGCCGCCGCGCCGACGACGAGCGACAAGACTGCGGCCCGCCGCACGTCACGCGGACCCGGTGGCCCGCCGTCGCCGAGGTGCGGCCGGTCCTCGACGCGGGACCCGTACACGTTGCGGCCACCCAACCGGATGCCCAGCGCTCCTGCCGCGGCCGCCTCGCACTGCCCCGAATTCGGGCTCGGGTGCCGCCCGCCGTCGCGCAGCCACACCCGCAGCGCCGCACCGGGGCGCCCGCCCACGATCGGCGCGGCGGCCACCGTCAACGCTGCCGTGACCCGCGACGGCACCAGGTTGGCCAGGTCGTCGAGGCGCGCCGACGCCGTGCCGAACCTCGCATACCGAGCGGACCGGTGCCCGACCATCGCGTCGAGGGTGTTGATCACGCGGTACCCCACGATGCCCGGCAACCCGGCGACCGCGCCCCAGAACAGCGGACCGACGACAGCGTCCGACGTGTTCTCCGCGACGGACTCCACCGTCGCGCGGGCCAGCTCGGGCGCGCCGAGCGCTGACGGGTCCCGCCCGCACAGGTTGGGCAGCTGCGCCCGCGCGGACTCCAGGTCTCCGCCGTCGAGCCGGTCGGCCATCACGCGCCCTTCCCTGGCCAGGCTCGTGCCGCCCAGCGCGGCCCAGGTCGCACCGGCGACGAGCGCAGTGCGGGCGATCGGCCTGCGCCGGGTCAGCCAGGCCGCCAGCGCGGCCAGCGCCACCGGCACGCCGACCGCCACGGCGGTGAACCGTGCGCCCGCCGGCCGCGCGTCGGCATACGTGTGCCGCTCTACCGCGCCCGCGAACCGCCCGAACCCCGCGACGGGGTGCCACCTGCGCGGATCGCCGAACATCGCGTCCAGCACACCACCCAGCAGCATGCCGATCGCGTCGGCCTGGAGTCGTCGATTCACCATGGGCGGGACACTACCCACACCCACCGACAGTTTTTCGCGGCGGCTCACGGACGCATTAGCAATCAGATAGTGCAAAAACAAGAGCTTGTCTCACATCCGTCACCGTCCTACTTTGCAAGCGTGCAGCTCATGCTCCTCCCCGTTCTCGCACCGCTCCGCGACATTCGCCGCGACGACGTGCACGCGCCCGTGCTCGACGAGTTCATGGGCGGCCTCGGAGTGGGCTACAGCTACGGCCCGCCGTACGGCGACCGCCTCGTCACCTGGGCGGACCTGCAGCGCATGGAGATGCCACGGCGGATGTTGCGCCGCCAGGCCGCGCACAATCTCGACGCCCGCCTCGGCGCCGCACAGGTCCACGGCCAGCCGCCCGCGCTGATGCTCCAGTTCGACGGGATCGCATCGACGCTGCTGCTCGCGGAGCCGTTCTGGGCGGGCCTGGAGCGTGCCGTGCCCGGCGAGCTCGTGGTCGGCGTCCCCGCGCGCGACGTGATGATCGTGACCGGTTCGCAGTCCCCGCCCGGCCTCGCGAAGGTCCGGCGCGCGATCGACCGGGTCTTCTTCGCCGGTGACCCGCACCTGCTGTCGCGCAAGCTGCTTGTGCGTCGCCGCGGGGCCTGGGAAGTGTTCACCCAGAACCTCGCCCACGCCGCTTTCTGAGGTGTACGCGTGTGCGCGTACCACATCATCAACGCTGACGCACGGCTGTCCACAAGCGGTCGGTTATCCACAGATCCGGCCCCGGCCGCGAGCGGCAACTGCCCGACCTGACCGATGCTCCATCCCGAGTCCAGAACACGGGAGGGAGACGGACATGAACGAGACGACCATGACCATCGTCGGCAACGTGCTCAACGAGCCTGAGAGCCGGCGGATCGAGCCGAGCGGCCAGCTGGTCACCCAATTCAAGGTCGCCGCGACGGCCCGGCGCTACGACCGCCACCAGGAGCGCTGGGTCGACGGTGACACGCTCCGGCTGCGCGTCAACTGCTGGCGCCAGCTCGCGGAGAACGTGATGCGCTGCGTCCACGTCGGCGACCCGGTCATCGTCACCGGCAGGCTGGCGAGCCGGCCGTGGGAGACCACAGACCACGTCAAGCGGGTCAGCTACGAGCTGGAGGCCGCCAGCGTAGGGCACGACCTGTCACGCGGCCGGGCCAAGTTCGCCCGGGTCCGGGCCAACACGTCGACCAGCACCATTGACGACGAGCTGGCGGACACCCGGATCGCGGGCCAGCCGGCCACCCCCGTGGCGGCGCTCAACGACCTGCCCCGCCAGCGCGACTACGACGCCGAGCTGGGCGGCTACGTCACGACGGTCCAGGAGCCCCCGCAGGACACCACTCGCGACCCGTTCGCGGAGGACGTCCTGTTGGAGCTCGAAAGCGCGGTCAGCGCCGCCTTCGACAGCTCAGCGTTCGCCGAAATGGCGGGCCTCACTGCGCCCGACGACCCCGGGCAGCTCCCGGCGGCCGAGGCCGTCCCGGACGACGCGTCGCAGCTCATGGCGGGCGGTCTCGCCCCGGACGAAGCGTCGCAGCTGACGGCGTCCGGCGCAGGGGACGGGGAGTCGGACTCCGACGACGAGCCCGGCGGATCCGGCGGATCCGACGGATCGGATGAGTCCGACGGCGGGGACGGCTCGGACGGCGGGGCTGGTTCGGGTGAGCCCGGCGAGACGAGCGGCAACCGGCGCCGGCGTAACCGGGGCGGGCGGGTCCCGGTGCCTGCCTGAGGCGCCAGGTGGGTCGTGACACCGTGCCATCAGGCGTCACGACCCACCACCGGGCCAACGTCACAGCACCGCCAGCCCGGGCCAGCGGGCCTCCGGGCCTCCGGGCCAGCGGGCCAGCGGGCCAGCGGGCCAGCGGGCCAGCGGGCCAGCGGGCCAGCGGGCCAGCGTCACGGCACTGCCAGCCTGGGCCACGGGCCGCTGAACCAGCGCCACGTCGCTGCCAGGCTGCAGACGGCAGCGCCGGGGCCAGGGTCGCAGCAGCACCAGGCGCCTGCGCCACGGCGCCACCATGCATGCGATCACGGCACCACCAGGCCGGTGCCGTGGCACCGGCGGGCTGCGGCACGGCATCGCTGGTCTGCGCCGCGGCAGCACCACGCCTGCTCCACCGGGCCGCCAGGGCGAATTGCCGGTTGCGCGAACACCGCTGCCGCCGCAAGGCGAGTGCCCCGACTTTCGTCGTTGCCTGGCTGCTGGGCAGCGGCGGTCAGCCACGTCAGCCAGGCGACGTCAGCCACGCCGTGACGTGTTGCACGAGGCCGTGAGAGCGGTCGACAACGAGAGGTGACCCGAACGACCCGAAGCGTGATCCTGCCGCCACCCGCTGCGAAACGCGCCGCGTACCAACGGAACCCGCTTGTGCCGGACGGCGATGAATGCTGTCCTGAGAGCGTCGATTTGGCTCCCCACAAGCGTATCCTCCGCCGCAAGCGGTAGCCTGTCCGACGACATGCGCTCGTAGCTCAGCGGATAGAGCAGGGGACTTCTAATCCCAAGGTCGTAGGTTCGATCCCTACCGGGCGCACCACTTTCAGCGCAGCTCAGGCGCTCATACAGCCACTTGTACAGCCTAGGCACCGAAGAGGCGCTGAGCGGCGTCGTCGACGGCCGCCCGCTCGATCTCGGGCAGGACGTGCGCGTACGTGTTCATGGTCAGGCCGATCTGGCTGTGCCCGAGGACCTTCATGACAGTGCGGGCCGAGGCACCGGAGACGAGCAGGAACGTCGCGCAGGCGTGGCGCAGGTCATGCAGCCGGAGCCAGTCGAGACCGGCCGCGGCCCGCAGCTGGTGCCACGATCGGTCGAGGTTGTCCGGCTCCATCCGGGCGGGAAAGACCAGGTCGTGATCGGTCCAGCTGTCGCCGGCCGACTTCCGGGCCGCCTTCTGCGCCTTGCGGTGCTTCTTGAGCAGCTTCTGCGTCTGTACTGCCACCGGCACCGTCCGGCGGGACCGGTTGGTCTTAGGTGCCGAGAACTCCAGCCGGCCGTTGGTCCGCATCAGCGTCTGCCGAACGGTCAGCGCGCCGCCGTCGAAGTCGATGTCCGCCCAGCGCAGCCCCAGCAGCTCGCCGCGCCGTAGGCCGACGGTCAGCGCGGTGACGAACAGCGCCTCCAGCCGGTGGCCCTTCATGACGCTGAGCAGCCGCTTTGCCTCCTCGACGGTCAGCGCGCGCCGCTCCACCTGCTGCATCGAGGGCGGGCGGACGATCTTTGCGACGTTCCGGTGTACCAGTTCCTCCCGTTCTGCGTCGCCGAGAGCGTTGCGGATCAGGCCATGGATGTGCCACACCGAACTTGCCGAAAGACCGGACGCAGTCTTGGCCGCGAGCAGCTTCCGGATCAGCGTCGGCGTCAGCTTGTCGAGCATGACCTTGCCGAGCGTCGGCCGGACGTGATTCTCGATGATCTTCCGGTGCATAACTGCGGTCAACGCAGGTCGCCCGGCTGTCCACCAGGGGGTTACCGCTTCCGGAACGGCCAGGTCAGCACTGCGGCGACGAGCAGCAGGCCGACGGCACACAGCAGCGGAGTCGTGAGGCCGTACCGATCGGCGACGACACCGCCGACCAGGGCGCCCAGACCAGCCGATCCGAGGCCGATGATGCGGAACGCAGAGACGACCCGACCGAGGAGACCGTCGGGGGTCAGCGCCTGACGAGCCGAGCCGATTGCGACGCTGGACAGGGAGCCGCTCGCGCCGAGGAGCACGAACATCACTCCGGTGACCCAGACGTTCGCGGCGAGCGCGATGCCGGCCCATCCGAGCGCCTGGCCGACGTGGACGATTGCCGCCGTCTGACGGTACGAGAGGTTCCGGGTCAGCAGACCCGCGCGCCAGCCGACCGCGACGCCACCGATCGCGCCGGCGGCGAGGAGCACGCCGTACACCGCGTCGGAGACGTCCAGGACGTCGGTCACGTAGAGGACGAACGTCGCCAGCGCCAGGTTGTAGCCGAAGTTGTAGGCGCCCATGCTCATCGCGAGGATTCGGAGCTCTCGCGTGTGGGCCAGATGCCGGACGCCGGCCTTGATGGCGGCGCCGATCGGCTCGTGCTGCACGTCGGCGGGGCGGGTGGCGGGCAGTCTCCGCACGAACAGCGCCGACACCAGGAACGAGACCGCGTCGAACGCGAACGGGATCGTCCGGTTAAGCACGAACGTCAGCGAGCCGAGAGGCGGGCCGAGCAGCGACCGGCCGACCATGTCGAGCGCCCAGTACCGGCCGTTGACGTGGGCGAGGGTCTCCTTGTCGCGGCCGACGACCGCGGGGATGGTCGCCTGCGCCGCGGAGTCGAAGAAGATCTGCGCGACACCGATCACCACGATCGACGCCACCAGCGCAGGAAGGCTGACGTATCCGGTGGCGACGAGCACGGCGAGCCCTGCCAGCAGCCCAGCGCGGACGATGTCCGCAACGACCATGACCGCCCGGCGCGACCACCGGTCGACGAGCGCACCCGCCGGAAGGCCGAAGACCGGCCACGGCACGTAGAACGCCGCCGTCACCGCAGAGATGGCAACCGGGTCGCGGGTCAGCGAGGCGGCGAGCAGCGGGCCGGCCGCCAGGAACGCGCCATCGCCCGTGACCGAGACGCCCGTAGAGACGAGCAGCGGCGTCACCCGACGCGTGGAGTCCACGTCAGGTGCCGCCGCTGAAGCCGTCATGCCCCGGACTACCGGGACAACGTGTCGATCTCGAACTCACCGTCGCGCGCGCCAGCCAGGAACGCCGTCCACTCCCGCTCCGTGAAGGCGAGAACCGGACCGGTGCTGTTGGCCTTGGTGTCGCGTACGCCGATCATGCCGTCAGCGTAGGCGACTTCGACGCATCGCCATCCGCGCTGTGCACACTCTTCCGCCAGACCGCGCCGGCGAACCTGTCGTCGCTCATGCTCTGCCGCTCCCCTCGACCGGGCCGACGTACCGCTCGATGTCGGCTGCGAATGATCGAAGATATTCAACAGACTTCTCTGGACTCAGCGCAACACCCTGTAGCCGCTCGAACAGCCCTGAGTAATGCGCGACGTCCTCTTCAGCAGAGAAGTACACGTCCCCAGCGGGCGCCTCCACGAAAGCAACCGACGGACTCTCCTGCGCAATGAAGTCGAAGATGATGAACCCGACCGTCGCAATCACCGTCGACCGCGCACCCAGCGGGATGATCCGGAGGTCAAGCCGCTCCTGCACCTCGCCAGACTCAGCGAGCGCGAGAACCTGGCCGCGAAGCGCGTCGAGCGAGCCAGGCCGAAGCAGCAACGCACGTGCATCGAGGACCACGTCGTACTGAGGACCGCCTTCGCCGCGCACGACGGCCTGACGCCGCATCCGCGCTTCGGCTGCAGCATCCGGGTCGGGCACTCCAACAGCTGCTGTGATGTCGTGGGCATACTCGCGCGTCTGCAGCAGACCAGGCACCGTGATGATCTGGAAGTGGCGCAGCCGCCTGGTCACCACCTCAAGCGAACCTACCGAGCCCTGCCGCCGCGGATAACCGCCAGCTCGGACGATCCATGCACCCTCACCAGTATCAACGGCAGTCACGCCCAGCAATTCGGCCCTAACATCGTCCTGCACGCCGTACAACGCAAGCAGATGTGCAATATCACGGACTGTAAACGCCGTGCGACCCGATTCGATCCGAGACACCTTCGGCTGCGACCAGCAGGGGCATCCGCGACCTGCTCTCCCGACAGTCCTGCCGACATGCGTAGTCGACGAACCTCCGAGCCGATTCGCAGTCGCTGGGCTGATGCATCAGATGGCACGTTGCCATCATTCCATCATGGCGTGGCGGCTACCAGAGGAACCGGCGCGCAGATTTCCGGGACGAGCAGGTCGTTGATGCAATGCGCCAGTATAGGGCTCACATCCTACGCTGGTGAGCCGCTATCCGGCTGCCGTTTCTCCTGTCTCGCCACCCGCAACCAGCCACGCATCTCATCATGCTCGATAGCAGTAATCTTCTGAATCAGAATTTGGTCGCGTTGATCGGAATCATACGGCACAGTAAGAGTGTGATAACGCCTGCGCTCAGTTTCAACCGCCTCGCGCGCCTCAGAGTATCGCAGATAGTTCTCTTGCCAGTGAAACGTTGACTTCAGACCGGTTAGAACTACCACAGCAGTTCCGAGCAGAGCAGATAGGACAGGACCGTCCGGGAACACCACGACTGAGGCCGGGATTGCCGCAGCGATCAAGACAACCGATACCTCAGTGAACTTGTGCCATTTTCGAGATCGGATTGCATGTAGCCGATACCATTCGAACGATTCATTCGCAACATTAATTGCATATTCGCGACTACACTCCCCGCCACTACCCTGATCCATTACATCCTTCCGCCGAAGCCAAATCAACACGGATAAGCGCCGCAGAACCACATACATGCATTCCCTGTCGACCAACCATGCGGAACACTCTAAAAAGTCTTTGCAAGCTCATCCCACGACCTGAAGATTTTCACCGAATCCCGGATCGCCATAATCCCATTATGTCCGGGTGCGAACGCGCGACGCAATGAGACACTCATGCGTTGAACGAATGCCAACATTTCCACCATCTCGTCTAGCCGCTCAGGCAGATTCTCCATTCCATCCGTCAACGAACGCACTTCCTGCAGCGCCTCACGAAGACTTGCACTTACCCCGGGAGCTTTTGTTTCCCCAACCTCGAAAACTACCTGGCGCAGCGCGGCGTCAGCCGTCGACAAGTGCTGGAGCATCGCGGCACCACTTTCTCCCAAACGCTGCGACAGTCCGAGGACCTCGTTTGCAACGAGGATTGAATTTCGACTCACCTCCTGCCTGCTTGTCGACGAATTAAGCTTCTCGATGCCCACCATTACGACATTCAAGAATTCTTGCACATCCAAGAGTGCACCCGGTGCAACCTTCCCGAACTCCTCGCACTCTTCCTGGAACTCATGCACTAGATAGTAGAGGCCGCCTTCCACGTCCTCTGATTCATCAAACTCAATCCCCGCCCCACTGGTCACCTCGGGAGCATTAGATGGACGAGAAAAGGAGGCGTTCACATACGATGCACGCTGCTCGCTTGACACGACCTCCAGCTCGGCAATCTTATTTTCGGCCTTCTCCAGCGCCACGATCAATTTGTCCGTTATGCGATTCATTGAAACAGCCCATTCGGGTGACTTAAACCCGTGCGGCCACACTTCCTCAAGCGACTCGTGCTGAAGCCGCTCTACGATGCGCACCTCTTCTCTCGGATCCGACGAATCGATCAACCGACCGCCGGCCAAGATTAGCGGGAGTATCAAGTCGGTGACACCAAGAACTTTTGCACTCGCATAGAACGCCATTAGCTCTTCACGGCATGCAGCCCTATTGAAGTAGTTCATCGTCACCAGAGGAATAAAGGCTGTAGCACCACGGACGGCGTCGGCAATGCTTACACGCCAATCCTCCCCCCAACCAATATCCTGTCGATCAACGAATATCTTCAGGTTTTTCCCGGTCTTTGCGCGATAGAGTCCTTCAATTCGCAGCTTAATCTCGTCGGCAATTCCGTTCATTACAGCATCATCGTCGCGAGAGTAACTCAGGAAACTGGCAGCACTTTGCGCCGTCGCGTCGTGGTCTTGTGGCATCCACGCAACATACCGCATCGCAACACCTCGGGCCGATACCCACACATAGGTACAGCATGCATGTCGATCGTCTAGCCAGGCCCCCAAAGGGATGACCCAGATTCCCGTTGGGAATATGTTGATCACATTCTGTCCGACCAATTCTAGCCCGCCGATGACGACTTCGATCCTGTTGGCCGGTACCCGGAGGTACAACCGCAGAGTATGGCCCTGCTGCCAACGGCACTGCCGAATCTGCCTAAACGGGATCAAGGCGGCCCGCTGCGCGAGCCGCGCCGCTCGCGCTCGGCCTGCTGGCGGCGCAAGCGCCGGCATCGGCCGGCGCGGCGGCGAGTGTGCGCTTCCGGTCGCCTGCCATCATGCCTCTGTGTTCGAGCCAGGCTCGCCAAGCAGAGGCCGGATGTGAGGCGCGGCGCCGTGACGAGCGCGCGGGTGGTCACCCGCCGTCGGGGTCAGGGCGCTCGGCTGCCGCGCCGGCTTCGCCGGCTTGCCCTCGAATGACGTGGTCGCCGCAATCGGTGGCTGGCCTTAGCCAGTCGAACAGCTCCGTCGCACCCTGCGCAAGATCGGCTACTTCTGGACGAAATTGCGACCGGTTGGGCACCAGCTGCCGGGCTGCGCGTCGGCGCTGTACCAGTGCGTCAGAGGACCGTTCGGGTGGGGCAGACGGGGCTTGAACCCGTGACCGACGTCTTATAAGGACGTTGCTCTGACCTGCTGAGCTACTACCCCTCACGCCGCACCCGACCAGCAGTCACGCAGCGGTACCCAGCTGCCGCCTCAGCTCGTCGAGCGCCTTTGTCGCCGTTCGAAGCTCTCGCCGCGCAGCCTCAACGTCGATCGTCGCCGACGCCGCCAGCGCGGCGTTGCGTATGTACGTCGACAACGGCTGACCGGCCGCAGCCGCAGCCGCAGCGATGCTGTCGAGTTCACCACGGCCGAATCGAACCGACACGACTGAGCGGATGTCTGGGGCCGATTCGTTCGGGACCTCGTCGCCGGCGACCTGGTCGCGGTGCTCGTACAGATCCTCAGCTGCGGCTTCCATGTCGGCCACGCTCAGGCCGGTAACCTCATCCACTTCCTCTGGCTTGCTCATGACTGCTCCCATGCCGTGATCGGGTACGCCGTATTCGTCTCCGCGAAGTAGATGAACGCCACCGTCAGCTTGCGGCCCGCATCCGTGACGCCGAGCGCGAGGTGTGTCGCTGCCCGACCCCGCAGGTTGGTGCGGATCGTCGGGCGGTTGGCGAACACTTCCTCGATCTCGGCTCGCGTTGCACGCTTGGTGGCGTAGGTGGTGTTCGTACCCCACTGGACCAACAGGATCTTGACCGGCGGCATCTGCCATCCCTCTCAGTGTAGTACGCACAGCATCTCGCCGTAATACGGACGAGGCAAGTTGGTAGGAGTCGCCAGGCGGGCGCCGCAGCGCTCGAACATCGGTGTGGAGTGCATGCAATGACATCGGAACGAGATCTGCGAGAGCCAGCAGCTGTGTGTTGGGGCCTTGGCCGTACAGCCAGTCGTACAGCCAAGGCCACCGGTTCCACCCGACGTCAGCCGACACCGTCCGACACCGCGACCTGCGGCGGAGGGCGTCGACCGGCCGTTGCCAATGTACTTCTAATCCCAAGGTCGTAGGTTCGATCCCTACCGGGCGCACTACCCTGACCAGGCCGTTTACCCGGCCCGGACCGATGAACGACGCCTTGCTGCGGGTGGCTGCAGCGACACCGTCCTCTCCGTCACGCATCGTCCGTACTTCCGGCCGCGAGACAGGGTCCTTGTCCAGTCGAGCGCGCAACTCGATGATCGTGAGCATGGTGGTCACTCGGGGGACCCGATGGATCGCGCTCGTCCTGGCGGTGCTCGCCGTAGGGGTGATCGCGCTGGCGATGGTCGGCACCGTCGTGGTGACGTACCAGCCGTGGCGGTTTCTGGCGTTCGTGCCGTTCGAGCGCCAGCCGCGGCCGGTGCTGATCATCGGGGCCGGGGTGCTGCTGCTGGGCGTTGCCGGCTGGCTGGGGCTGCGGAGCCGGGCGGCGGTGCGGTGGGCGTCCGCGGCCTCGGCCAGTGCCGTGCTGATCCTGCTCTGCGTCGGCTTCGTCGCCGGTGAGGCGGCCGACGCCATGCCGGACGACGAGGTGACCGGCCGGGTCGACTCGGTGGCAAAGTCGCCGGACGGCAGGTTCGAGCTCGTCGCCCGCCCGCGGGCCGGGAACGTCGTCCGGTACCGGCTGCGGACCACGGGCCGGCTGCTGGGCCGGGAGAGCCAGCACGACCTGGCCTGCACCGCGGTCGAGCCGAGCCGCCACGTCGACGTGCCGACCGGCAGTTCCACGGCCAGGGAGATCATCGCGGCGGTACGGGTGGAGCACGCCCGCTTCGTCGACGGCTCGCACGTGGAGCTGCGGATGACCGACGGTCGTACCTGGGCCGTGGGCTTCGACGCGGGAAGCCTCCGTGCCGAGCGGTACCTCGACTGGTGCGGCAGCGTCGCGAACGAGCCGCGCTGAGGACCAGCCCGATGGAGAGGTGGGCGGGTACGGGGGCTGACCGCACCACGAAGACGGTGGCCAGGGGGCGTGCCGCGCGGCCGGCGGCGGCGAACAGTGAAGGGCATGACTTCCCTGACGACCGGCCGGCCACCCGTCGCGGTGCGCGCCGCCGCCGGGTTGTGGATCGCCGCCGTGGCGCTCGGCGCCGGCGAGACCGTCATCGTCGTCGGCTCGTCGCAGGCGGGTGGGAACGTGCTGGCCGGCGTGCTGTTCCGGGGTGCCGTGTACGCCGCGGCGATCCTGACCACGCTGCGGATGCGGGCGGGGCGCAGGTGGGCCCGGCTCGCCCTCGCCCTGGTGCTCGGCATCGTCGGCACCCTGTCGCTGGTCGTCGAGCCGATCTCGTGGCTCGCGGACGGCAACTCGCTGAGCGCCGCCACCGCCGGCGCGGACCTCACCTGGTGGGCGGTCGCCGCCGCCAGGGCGCTGCACGTCGCCGCCGTCTGGGCCGCCGTGCCGCTGATGTTCACCGCCCGGGCGAACGCCTACTTCAAACCACAGGGGTAGCGAGCTCCGGCCGTACCCCGAATGCAGCCTGCGGCCAGTTGCAGGACACCGCGCGTTCATCGACAGTGATAAAAGTATGCGGCATGAAGAGGCTCAGCCGCCGCACGTTCGTCCTCAGTGGACTGGTCACCGCCGGGGCCGTCGTCCTGCCGTTGACGGCCGCCCAGGCCGCCGTCCCGTTCCCGTTCAAGCTCGGGGTCGCCTCCGGCGAACCGGCCGCAGACACCGTCGTGCTGTGGACCAGGCTCGCCCCGTCGCCGCTGAACGCCGACGGGCAGGGCGGCATGGCGAACGCCGACGTCACCGTCGACTGGCAGGTGTCCACGACCGACACGTTCAGCTCGCTCGTCGCGTCCGGCTCGGTGACCGCCCGGTACGCCGACGCGCACTCCGTCCACGTGGTCGCCGGCGGGCTCGCGCCGGATGCCGAGTACTACTACCGCTTCCGCGCGCAGGGGCACATCTCCCCCGTCGGGCGCACCCGCACCGCGCCCGCCCCCGGCATCGTCGGCCGTGACCTGGTGATGGCGTTCGCGTCCTGCGCGCACTACGAGTCGGGCTACTACACAGCGTACCGCCGCATGGCCGAGGACCGCCCCGATCTGATCCTGCACCTGGGCGACTACATCTACGAGGGCGGCACCGGCAGCAGCGGGGTCCGCGCGCACGCCGGCGCCGAGATCGTCTCGCTCGCCGACTACCGGCGGCGGTACGCGCAGTACAAGTCAGACCCGGACCTGCAGGCCGCGCACGCCATCGCGCCGTGGCTGGTGGTGCCCGACGACCATGAGGTCGAGAACAACTACGCCAACATGGTGCGCAACGACAGCAGCCCGGCGCTCACCGCGGCGCAGTGGACGGCCCGCCGTACCGCCGCATACCGCGCCTACTACGAGAACATGCCGCTGCGGCCCAGCCAGGCGCCGACCGGCAACAGCATCCCGCTGTACCGGCGCGTCCGGTGGGGCACGCTGGCCACCTTCCACATGCTCGACACCCGCCAGTTCCGCGACGACCAGGCCTGCGGCGACGGCTGGAAGGTGTGCGCGGACGCGGACTCGGCGACGCGGAGCCTGACCGGCGCGGCGCAGGAGGCATGGCTGCTCGACGGGCTCGCCCAGCACTACGGCACCTGGGACATCTTCGGCCAGCAGGTGTTCTTCGCCCGGCAGTTCGACGCGAGCGGCGCGGCCAGCATGGACGCCTGGGACGGTTACCGTGCGTCACGGGCTCGCATCCAGCAGGGTTGGATCGACCGTTCGGTGCGCAATCCGATCGTCCTGACGGGCGACGTACACGCGGCGTGGGCCAACGACCTGAAGGCCGACTATGCCGACAGTAACTCCGCGACCATCGGCACCGAGCTCGTCTGCACGTCGATCACATCCGGCGGCAACGGCTCGGCGGCCACCGCGATCCCCAACGTCGCCACGAACCCGCACCTGAAGTTCCACTCCGGGCTGCGCGGCTACGTGCGGACCACGATCAGCCCCGCGCAGGTCAGGGCCGACTTCCGCGCGGTCGCCACGGTCACCGAGCACGGCGCGCCCGCCACCACGCTGAAGTCGTTCGCGATCCTCGACGGCCGGCCCGGCCTTCGGGCACTGTAGGAGGACCCCGCATGGCAGCCATCACCTCGGTCGCGCTCGCCGCGACCTCGCTCGCAGCCGCCGCGTCGATGACGTGGACCACCGCCAACAGCGTCGCCACCGGCGACCAGGATACGCCGGCGACCGCCGCCAACCGCACCGGCCAGGTCGCCGTGGCCTGGGAGGACGACCGGGACAGCGCCGCACCCAAGAACGACAACCACTCCGACGTCTGGCTGCGGCTGTTCACCGACGGCGTCGCCAAGTACGAGCTCAAGCTGTCGGCCGGCGGCACCTCCGGTACCGACTGGAAGCACATCAGCCCGGACGTCGGCCTCGACGACAAGGGCAACGCCGTCGTGGTCTGGGCCGAGGACGCCGACGGCAACGGCGTGTTCAACATCTCCTACCGGGTCGTCTCCCCGACCGGCAGCGTCACGGCGTCGGGGCGGGCGAACGCCGACACCGCGGGTGACCAGATCCTGCCGAAGGTCGCCGTCGACCCGGACGGCGCGCCCGGCACCGCCGCCGTCGCGTTCAGCGTCGTGTGGGAGGACGTGCAGGGCACCGCGCACACGGTGAAGGCGGCCGGCTACACCGGGCCCGCGACGAAGGCCTACGAGGTGACCGCCTCGCCGACCACCGGCAGCCACCACCGGCCCGACGTCGCCGTCCCGGCGTCCGGGGACGCGCTCGTCGTGTGGGACGAGGACGCCGACGCCAACGGTTTCTTCAATGTTGCGCTGGTACGGCTGGCGAAGGCCAACGGCGCGGTCAACCTCTCCCGCCGGTCCGCGAACAGCCTCGGCGACGGCCAGCAGCGCCACCCAGCGATCTCGGCGTCGTTCGCGGGGGCGTTCGGGGTCGCGTGGGAGTCCGACCACACCGGCACCGCCGGGGTGTGGACCCGCTCGTTCCTCGCCGACGGCACGCCGCGGCACGTGGAGACGCTCGTGGCGGCCGGCGGGCTCGCGCCGTCCATCGGCGTCGACGACCAGGCGAACACGGTGGTGGGCTTCGCGGCGGGCAGCTCACCGGCGGCCGGCGACGTCTGGGTCCGCGGTTTCAACCCCGACGGCACCGGCACCGGGCGCCTGGCCGCGCAGGTGCTGTCCCAGACGGCGACGGGCCGGCAGGAGCAGCCGGCGGTGGCGGTGTCGCCGTGGGGCGAGGTCAGCATCGCGTACACCGACGACAACGACGGCAACACGTTCGACCAGATCATCCTCGGGTACGGAGGCAGCAACTCCGACTGGTGACCCGCTGGGCTCGGCCTGGATCATGCTGCGCGCTATTGTTGAACCGTCAATGAGTAAGGAGCGCGCGCATGATCCAGGTCGAGGTCTGGTCCGACATCGTCTGCCCGTGGTGCTACATCGGCAAGCGCCGCCTGGAGACGGCCCTGTCGCGGTTCGACGGTGAGGTCACCGTCGAGTGGCGCAGCTTCCAGCTCGACCCGTCCACGCCGGTCGGCGACCCGCGCACCGTCGGCGAGTCGCTCGCGGCCCGCAAGGGACTGTCCGCGGCCCAGGTCAAGGGCATGTTCGCGCACGTCACCCAGATCGCGGCCGCCGAGGGCCTGGCGTACGACTTCGACCGCGCCCGCACCGCCAACACCTTCGACGCGCACCGGCTGCTGCACTTCGCCAAGCCGCACGGGCTGCAGGCGGCGCTGCAGGAGCGGCTCATGCACGCGTACTTCACCGAGGGCGCCGACATCGGCGACCAGGCGGTGCTCGCCGGGCTCGCGGGCGCCGTCGGGCTGGACGAGGTGGCCGCCAAGCAGGCCCTCGCCGACGGCTCGCACGAGGCCGACGTGCACTCGGACATCGCGACGGCCCGCGCCTACGGCATCTCCGGCGTGCCGTTCTTCGTCTTCAACCAGCGGGTCGGCGTCTCCGGCGCGCAGCCGGTCGAGATGTTCGACCAGGCCCTGCGGCAGTCGTCCCTGACGATCCTGGGCTCCCCCGCCGCCGACGACGCCTGCACCGACGACTCCTGCGCGATCTAGCACGTGCACTTGCGGGTGCGAATGGTAGGACGATCGCCGGAACAGTCAAGTGGCACCTTGCCGATGCACGTGCACCCCGGACGTGAATGACTTGCGCTCAAGCCGGTACAAACGGCCGCGCCGGTTCTACGCTGCATTCATGAGCGCTGACGTGCTGCACGCCTACCGTATGCAGGTCGCCCGCGGGGTGCGCCGGTTGTCCACCGACGATACCGAGCAGGTGACGATGCTGCTGGAGCAGTTGGGCTATGGGCAGGATGGGACCGACATCGCCGGGCGCATGCGCTCCTGGGTCGACCACCCCGACGGTGCCTCATTCGTCTGGGACGAACGCGGCCGCCTCCTGGGCGTCACCGCCGCGCACATCATCCCGTCGTTCGAGAAGGACGGCTCGTGGCTGCGGATCGTCGCGCTCGCCGTGGCCGACTCCGCCCGCGGCCGCGGGATCGGCACCAGCCTGGTCGCGGCGGCGGAGACGTTCGGCCTCATGCGCGGCTGCCACAGCGTCGAGGTGACCAGCCTGCGGACCCGCGATGGTGCGCACGCGTTCTACAAGGCACTTGGCTACCAGGACCGCTCAGACGCCGCGGGGCGTTTCCTGCGCCAACTCCCCTGATCTCCCGAAACCCTGAATGTCTCGCTACGCCCTCTGAGGTCTCCCGCGCCTTGAGGTGCCGCGCGTCCTTGAGTCGCCGGCGCTTGCGGGCGCCCGCGCACGCTGGCGTCTTCTGCGCCATGAGATGCCGTACGCGTGGGGCCTCTGCGCCTGAGATGCGGCGCATTCTGAAGTCCCCTGCGTCCTGAGGTGGCGCACATCCTGGATGCTCTGCGCTCCGAGGTGCCGTGCACCTGGGGGTCTCCTGCGCCTTGATGCCTGGCGCCCTGAGATGCCCGGCGCCGGCTCCCTCTGCATGCCTGCGCCAACTCTCCCTGAGATGTCCGGTTAGGGCGGAATGTGATTTTGTGCAAGTCGGGCGAGTTTAGGGTGTGCCAGGCGGGCTGATCGAGGTCCCTTGATTGCCGCTTGCGGCGGCCCTTCTGCTTCGAACGGTGCGCACAACGTGCGGCCGTGCCGTGCCCGCCAGAGCACAGTGGAGACGAGCCACCGCGCCGCCGGCCGCCGGGACAGCCGACCACCGGGTCGCTACGCCACCGGCCACCACGCCGCTACGCCACCGGGCCACCGCCCCGCCGCGCCAGGCCGCCGGGCCGCCAGGCCGCCAGGCCGCCAGGCCGCCAGGCCGCCAGGCCGCCAGGCCGACCACCCGCGAGGAGGCGCAGGGGCAGGTGGACTTCCTGCGCGCCTTCG
>NZ_JBFAIC010000098.1:0-30283 GCF_040654515.1 Dactylosporangium sp. NPDC050688 | reverse complement strand
ACCCTCGGCGGCACCTACCACCAGGTCGTCGGCAACGACATCCCGGCCGCGCTGCTCGACTTCGCCCGCGGCGTCAACGCCACCCAGCTGGTCCTGGGCGCCAGCCGGCGCAACCGCTTCGCCCAGATCCTGTCCCCCGGCGTCGGCGTGACCACCACCGCCGAGTCCGGCACGATCGACGTCCACCTGGTCACCCACGAACAGGCCAGGCGCGGCCGGCTCCGCCTCGGACCCACCGGCGGACTCACCCCGCGCCGGCGGCTGGCCGGCGTCGCGCTCGCCGGGCTCGGGCTGCCGCTGCTGACCGCCGGCCTCAGCGCCGTCCAGGCGGACATCTCGCTGCCCAGCGACATCCTCGCCTTCCTGATGCTGACCGTCGCGGTCGCCCTCCTCGGCGGTCTCTGGCCGGCGCTGCTCGCCGCCGTCGGCAGCTTCCTGCTGCTCAACTTCTACTTCACCCCACCGGTACACCGCTTCACCGTCGCCGAACGGGAGAACCTGTTCGCGTTGCTGGCGTTCGTCGCCGTCGCCGGCGCCGTGGCAACCGTCGTCGACCTCGCCGCCAGGCGGACCCGCGAGGCGGCGCGGGCCCGCGCCGAGGCCCAGACCCTGTCCACCCTCGCCGGCAGCGTCCTGCACGGCGACCGGCCCCTGCCGGCGTTGCTGGAACGGGTCCGGGAGACGTTCGCCCTCGCCAGCGTCACCCTGCTGCAGCGCCGCACCGACGAGGACGGCGCCCCCGGCGGGTGGCGGATCGCGGCGAACGTCGGCGGGCCGCCGTGCACCGCGCCCGCCGACGGGCAGACCGAGGTGCCGATCGACGAGGACCTGCGGCTGGTGCTCCGCGGCCCGACCCTCGCCGCGGCGGACCGGCGGCTGGTCGAGGCGTTCGCCGCGCACGCCGCGATCGCGCTGCGCCAGCAGCGGCTGGCCGAACAGGCGTCGACGGCCGGCACCCTCGCCGAGGTCGACCGGCTGCGCACCGCCCTGCTGTCCGCGGTCAGCCACGACCTGCGCACCCCCCTCGCCTCGGCCAAGGCCGCCGTGGGCAGCCTGCGCAGCCACGACGTCGAGTTCTCCGCCGAGGACCGCGAGGAGCTCCTCGCCACCGCCGAGGAGTCCCTGGACCGGCTCAACCGCCTGGTGGAGAACCTCCTCGACATGAGCCGCCTGCAGGCCGGCGCGCTCGGCATGCGGGCGCAGCCGATCAGTGCCGGCGAGGCGATCTCCCGCAGCATCGACGACCTCGGTGCCGCCGCCGCCGACGTGCGGGTCACGCTCCCCGCCGACCTCCCCGACGTGTACGCCGACCCGGTCCTGCTGGAACGCATCCTCGGCAACGTCCTCGCCAACGCCGTGCGCCACAGCCCCGCCGGACAGCCGCCGCTCGTCAGCGCCAGCGAGCACGCCGGCCTCGTCGAGGTCCGCGTCGTCGACCAGGGGCCCGGCGTCGCCGCCGCCGACCGGGACAGGATCTTCCAGCCGTTCCAGCGGCTCGGCGACCGCGACAACACCACCGGCGTCGGCCTCGGTCTCGCCCTGTCCCGCGGGCTCGCCGAGGCCATGGGCGGCCGGCTCGAACCGGAACACACCCCCGGCGGCGGCCTCACCATGACCCTCACCCTGCGCACCGCCCCGTCCGGACCCGCCGACCCGGCCCTGCTGCGTCGCCTCGACGGGGTCCCGCGCACCCACGGCACGACGGAAGGCAGCACATGACCCGCATCCTCATCGTCGACGACGAGCCCCAGATCCTGCGCGCGCTGCGGATCACGTTGCAGGCCAGGCACTACGAGGTCGTCGCGGCGTGCGACGGTACCCGGGCGATCGCCGCCGTGGAGACCGACCACCCCGACGTCGTGGTGCTCGACCTCGGGCTGCCCGACATCGACGGCGTCCACGTCATCCGGGCCCTGCGCGCGTGGACCCCGGTGCCGGTCATCGTGCTGTCCGGCCGCCGCAGCAGCACCGACAAGATCGACGCCCTCGACGCCGGGGCCGACGACTACGTCACCAAACCGTTCGACATCGGCGAGCTGCTCGCCCGGCTCCGGGCGGTCACCCGCCGCCACGGCCCCGCCGACGAACCGGCCCAGGCCCGCATCGGCCGGTACACCGTCGACCTCACCACCCGCGACGCCCGGCACGACGACGGGCGGCGCCGGCACCTGACCCGCACCGAGTGGCGGCTGCTGGAGCTGCTGGTGCACCAACCGGGCCGGCTGATCAGCCACCGGGACCTGCTGCGGCACGGGTGGGGCCCCACGTACGTCAACGAGGTGCACTACCTGCGCCAGTTCGTCGCCCAGTTGCGCCGCAAGCTGGAGGACGACCCGGCCCGCCCCCGGCACCTGCTCACCGAACCTGGCATGGGGTACCGCTTCCAGCCGTGACCGCGCGTGCGGTGCCCGGCGCGTACCACCGTTCCCGGGCCTGCAACCATCACCTCGTCGGCCGCCCGCCCCTGATCGGCGTCGCCGGCGGCCGGGCCCGCACCCTGGTGCGCCGCGAGTCCCTCACTGACCTGCTGTCCCGCGACGCCGACCACCGCGATGCCTGACCGGCGTTAGGGACCCGGCCGCCCGGGTAGGGCTTCGCTGCCCATGACACGGTCGTACCTGGTGCGGAGGTCACTTCATGCTCGATCACGAACCGGCGTTCCGCCCGCCGCGCCTGCGCGACGGCGCCCCGCCGCTGGAGGACCTCGGCCTGATCGGTGACGGTGCGAGCGCCGCGCTGGTCGCGCTGGACGGCAGCGTGCCCTGGCTGTGCGCGCCGGGCTTCGACGACGACCCGCTGTTCTGCGGGCTGCTCGACCCCGGCGGCGGGCAGTTCGGCGTGACGCCCGAAGGGCTCGTCGAGGGCCGGCAGCGGTACCAGCCGGACACCGGCGTGCTGGAGACCGAGCTGCGCACCACGACCGGGCTGCTGCGGCTCACCGACGCCATAGCCCTGCGCTCCGGTGCCGACCTCACCGACGACACGCCCGCCGGCCGGGGTGAGCTGGTGCGGCTGGCCGAGGTGCTGGACGGCACCGTCCGGCTCCAGGTCAGTGTGCGGCCGCGCGGCGGTGGCATCGCCCGGCCGGCGCTCGGCGGGCTGGAGATCACCGCGGCCCGCCGGCCCGGCATGCGGCTGCACCTGCGCTCCAACCGGCAGCTGGACGGCCTGGACAGCCGGTACGAGCTGACCCGCGGCGACCGGGTGGAGCTGGTGCTGTCGTGGGGGCGGATGCACCGCCACCACCGGGTCGACGCCGGGTCGAGCCTGCGGCAGACGGCCGAGGCGTGGCGGCGGTGGATGACCGGGTTCGCCTACGCCGGCCCGCAGGAGGCGATGGTCCGGCGGGCGGCGATCACGCTGAAACTCTGCGACGACTGGGTCAACGGATCCCTCGTCGCCGCGCCGACCTCGTCGCTGCCGGCGCCGGTCGGCGGGATGCGCAACTGGGACTACCGCTACACCTGGATCCGCGACGCGGCGTTCGCCGTCTTCGCGCTGCGCCGCATCGGGTTCGGCGGCGAGGCCGACGCGTTCCTGGGCTGGGTGCTCGACGCCTTCGAGCAGAGCCGCCGGCCCCGGATCATGTACACGCGTGACGGCGGCCCGGTGCCCGACGAGCGGGTCGACCCGCAGTTGCGCGGGTACCGCGGCTCCGCGCCGGTGCGCTGGGGCAACGGCGCGGCAGACCAGCGCCAGCACGACATCTACGGCGAGGTCATGGACTGCGCCGACCAGTGGTCGCGGGCCGGCGGCCCGGTCGAGGCCGGGCTGTGGGCCGACCTGTCCGGCGTGGCCGAGGCGGCCGCCCGCACCTGGCGGCAGCCGGACCAGGGCATCTGGGAGGTGCGCAGCGAGGGCCGGGTCTTCACCTACTCCGCCGCCATGTGCCAGGTGGCGCTCGACCGGGCGGCCGCCATGGCGGACCGGCTCGGGCTGCCCGGGCCGGCGCCGCGGTGGCGCAAGACCGCCGACGAGATCCGCCAGGCGATCATCCAGGACGCGTGGGACGAGCAGTCGCAGACCATCAGCGAGCACCTCGACGGCCGCGGCGGGGTGGACGCCAGCCTGCTGGCGCTGCCGCTGCGCCACGTGATCGCCGCCGACGACCCGCGGATGGTGGCGACCACGAAGGCCATCACCGAGCGGCTCGGCGCGGGCGGCGGCCTGCTCTACCGGTACCGGCACGACGAGTCCCCGGACGGCATCGCCGGCGACGAGGGCGCGTTCCTGCTGTGCAGCTTCTGGCTGGTGGACAACCTCACCGGCCAGGGACGCCTCGACGAGGCCGAGGCGCTCTACGACTCGCTGTGCGGGCGGGCGAGCCCGCTCGGCCTGCTCGCCGAGCAGGTCGACCCGGCCGGCGGGGAGCTCGTCGGCAACTTCCCGCAGGCGTTCAGCCACATCGGCGTGATCGCCAGCGGCGTCAACCTGGCCAGGGCGAGACTAGGAGCGGCGGCATGATCCAGCAACTGGTGATCCTGGGGGCGACGGGCGACCTGACCGCGCGGTTCCTGCTGCCCGCCCTCGGCGCGCTGCGCGCCGGCGGGCACATCGACGAACGGTTCGGGCTCACCTGCGTCGGCCGGGAGGACTGGACCGGCGACGCCTACCGCGCCTGGGCCGCCGAGCAGCTCGACCGGCACGCCCCCGGGATCCCTGCCGGGCGCCGGCGCGAGGTCGTGGCGGCGGCGCGGTACCACCGGGCCGACGTCACCGATCCGGGCGAGCTGGCCCCGGTCCTGCCGCACGACGAGCCCGTCGCGGCGTACCTGGCGCTGCCGCCGTCGATCTTCCCGGCGACGGTCACGGCGCTGCACACCGCCGGCACCGCGACCGGCAGCACCGTCGTGCTGGAGAAGCCGTTCGGCGAGAGCCTGCACGACGCGCTCGAGCTCAACCAGCTGCTGGCCGGGCGCTACCCGGAGCGCAGCATCTTCCGCGTCGACCACTTCCTGGCCATGTCGACCGTGCTCAACCTCCTCGGCGTCCGGCTGGCCAACCGGGTCCTGGAGCCGATCTGGAACGGCCTGCACATCGAGCGGATCGACATCGTCTGGGACGAGTCGCTGGCGCTGGAGGGCCGGGCCGGGTACTACGACGGGGTCGGCGCGCTCAAGGACATGCTGCAGAACCACCTGCTGCAGCTGCTGTGCCTGGTCGCCATGGAACCGCCGGTCAGTCTCGGCGACCGCGACCTGCGCGACCGCAAGATGGACGTCCTGCGCTCGGTGCGGCCGCTCGGCCTGCACGACGCCGCGCAGCGTTCCCGCCGTGCCCGCTACACCGCCGGCGCGGGGGTGCCCGCGTACGTCGACGAGGACGGCGTCGATCCCATGCACCACACCGAGACGTTCGCGGAGCTGGAACTCGAGCTGGACAACTGGCGGTGGCCGGGCACCAGGTTCCGGCTGCGGACCGGCAAGGCGCTGCGGGCCGCCCGTCAGGAGGTCGCCGTGCACTTCCGGCCGGTGCCGCACCTGCCCTTCAGCGGCGACGTCACCGCGGTGCCGAACGTGCTGCGCTTCGGCCTCGAGCCGGAGTCGGTGTCGCTGCACCTGACCGGCACCACGACCCGGGGCGACGTGCTCACCCCGCTCACACTCGCGGCCACCCCGGAGCCCGCCGACCTGCCGCCCTACGGCCGGCTGCTGCTGGACGTGCTGCACGGCAACCCGGCGCTGTCGATCCGCGCGGACGAGGCCGAGGAGTCGTGGCGGGTGGTGACCCCGGTCCTGGACGCCTGGGCGAAGGACCTGGTGCCGATGGAGGAGTACCCGGCCGGCTCGGACGGCCCCGCCCCGCGTCGAGCCTGAGGAGAACACTGTGGCAGCCACGTCGTTGCGCAGCCGGCAATGGTGGGACAACCCGGCGAACCCCGACATGACGGCGCTGTACCTGGAGCGCTACCTCAACTTCGGCCTCACCCGCGCCGAGCTGCAGTCCGGACGCCCCGTCATCGGCATCGCCCAGACGGGCAACGACCTGGTGCCGTGCAACCGGCACCACGTCGAGCTCGCCGACCGGGTGCGCGCCGGGATCCGCGACGCCGGCGGCATCCCGCTGGAGTTTCCGGTGCACCCGCTGCAGGAGACCGGCAAGCGCCCCACCGCCGCGCTCGACCGCAACCTCGCCTACCTCGGCCTGGTCGAGGTCCTGTACGGCTACCCGCTCGACGGCGTGGTGCTGACCACCGGCTGCGACAAGACGACCGCGGCGTGCCTCATGGCGGCCGCGACGGTCAACATCCCCGCGATCGTGCTGTCCGGCGGCCCCATGCTCAACGGGTACGTCGACGGCCGCCGCGCCGGATCGGGGCTGATCATCTGGCAGTCGCGCCGGCTGCTCGCCGCCGGCGAGATCGACTACGCGGAGTTCATGAACCGGGTGGCGGACTCCGCGCCCAGCGTCGGGCACTGCAACACGATGGGCACCGCGCTGTCGATGAACAGCATCGCCGAGGCGCTGGGGATGTCCCTGCCGGGCTGTGCGGCGATCCCGGCCCCGCACCGCGAACGCGGCCAGATCGCCTACGACACCGGCCGGCGCGCCGTGGAGCTGGTCCACGAGGACGTCACCCCCCGTTCGATCATGACGCGGGAGGCGTTCGAGAACGCGATCGTGGTGACCGCGGCGATCGCCGGCTCCACGAACTGCCCGATCCACCTCATCGCGATCGCCCGCCACACCGGCGTCGAGCTGACCAACGACGACTGGGAGTCCGTCGCCGGCGACGTGCCGATCCTGGCGAACTGCGCGCCGGCCGGCGAGTACCTCGGCGAGGACTTCCACCGCGCCGGCGGGGTGCCGGCGGTGATGCACGCGCTGGCCGGCGCCGGCCGCCTGCACACCGGCGCGATGACGGTGAACGGCCGCACGATCGGCGACAACGTCGGCGACTCGCGCAGCACGGATCCGGACGTCATCGCCGGGTACGAGCACGCGTTCGCGCCCCGCGGCGGGTTCCTCGTGCTGCACGGCAACCTGTTCCGGTCCGGGATGATGAAGATGTCGGTGGTCACCGAGGAGCTGCGGTCGCGGTACCTGACCGCGCCGGCGGTGACCTGGCGCGCGGTCGTCTTCGACGGGCCCGAGGACTACCACCGGCGCATCGACGACCCGGACCTGGGCATCGACGAGAGCTGCGTCCTGGTGATCCGCAACACCGGCCCCATCGGGTACCCGGGCTCCGCCGAGGTGGTGAACATGCAGCCGCCCACGGCGCTGATCCTGCGCGGCGTCGAGGCGATCCCGACCCTCGGCGACGGCCGGCAGAGCGGCACCGCGGACGCGCCGTCGATCCTCAACGCGAGCCCGGAGGCCGTCGCCGGCGGCAACCTCGCCGTCCTGCGCACCGGCGACCGCATCACCCTCGACATCCCGGCGCACCGTCTGGACGTCGAGCTCAGCGACGAGGAGATCGCCGAGCGCTGGCAGGCGTACACCCCGCCGGCACTGGACAACCAGACGCCCTGGCAGGAGCTGTTCCGGGCGCACACCGGCCAGATGGACTCCGGCAGCTGCCTCGACTTCGCCGTCGGATACCAGGACGTCGTGCACACGAAAGGACTGCCCCGTGACTCACACTGACCGTGGAACGATCATGGTCGCCGACTACGACTTCGGCGACGTGGACATCGAGCGGGCCATCGCCGAGAAGGCCGGGTTCGCGCTGCAGGCGTACCAGTGCAAGTCCGAGGAGGAGCTCGTCCGGTACGGCCGCGACGCCGACGGCATCCTCACGCAGTACGCCGAGATCAGCGCGTCCGCCATGGACCAGTTGCCGAACTGCCGCGTGATCGCCCGGTACGGCACCGGCGTCGACACCGTCGACGTGGACGCCGCCACCCGCCGCGGCATCCAGGTCACCAACGCGCCCAACGACTGGTGCGCCGAGGAGGTCGCCGACCACGCGATCGCGCTGTGGCTGGCCGCCGCCCGAAAGATCAACGAGTATGACACGGCCACCCGCGCCGGCGCCTGGACCTGGCAGACCGGCGAGCCGATCTGGCGGCTGAGCGGGCGCATCTTCGGCATCCTCGGCTTCGGGGCGATCGCCCGGCTCATCGCCGACCGGGCCCGGCCGTTCGGGGTCCAGCTGTGCGCGCACGACCCGTTCGTGGCCGACGACGACATCCGCGCCCACGGCGTCGACCCGGTCTCCTTCGACGAGCTCGTCGAGACCTCCGACTTCCTCACCATCCAGGCGCCGCTGACCGCGGACACCCACCATCTGTTCGACCGCGCGACGCTCGCCCGGATGCAGCCCACCGCGATCCTCATCAACACCGGCCGCGGGCCCATCGTCGAGGACGCCGCGCTCGCCGACGCCCTGACCACCGGCACCATCGCCGGCGCGGCGCTGGACGACCTGGAGGAGGAGCCGGCCAAGCAGCGCGACTGGCGTCCGGACAACCCGCTGCTGCACCTGCCGAACACGGTCGTCACACCGCACGCCGCCTACTACTCCGAGCAGTCCCTGCGCATGGTGCGCGCCATCGCCGCCGAGGAGGCCGTGCGGGTCCTCACCGGCCGCAGCCCCCAGCAGCCGGTCAACACCGTCAGCCCGGTGACCGCCAGCCGCTGATCGCGTGCGGCGTGGGCCCGGACGAGCTCGTCCACGCGCTGAGGAAGGTCTCGCAGATCAGTGCCGGTTCGAACAGGCAGCCGGCCGCCATGGCGCCGTCGCGGAGCATGACGAAGTGCTGCGCGGCGGCGCCGGCGCCGTCCGGCTCGATGCCTGCCATCAGGCCGTCGACCGTGTCGAGGAACCACTGCCGGTGTCGCTGCCTGCCATGAGCCGATGGTAGCGACAGAACGTTCGGTCTTGACAAGTCCGGCGCGACTCGTCAGTGTTGCGGGGTACAGAACGTTCGTTCTGCCTAGCGCCACTGAGAGGACCACCATGACCACCGTTGCCGCCCCCGGCATCCCGGCGACAGCATCCATCCTGCGGCGGCTGTACTTCGTGCGCTTCGCGTTCGCCATCGTGTGGGCCGCCGTGATGTTCACGACCGCCGAGCACCTCGGCCCGCTCGCCATGACGCTGCTGGTGCTCTACCCGCTGTTCGACGTGGCCGCCGCCGTCGTCGACGCCGGGGCCTCCCGCGCCACCGCGAAGCCCACACTGCTGTATGTGAACATCGCGATCAGTCTGCTCGCCGCGATCGGCCTGGCCGTCGCCGGCGCCTCCGGCATCCCGGCGGTCCTGCGCGTGTGGGGCGCCTGGGCGATCGTCGCCGGCCTGGTGCAGCTGCTCGTGGCGGTCCCCCGCCGCCGGCTGGGCGGGCAGTGGCCGATGATCTTCAGCGGCGGCCTCTCCGTCCTCGCCGGCGGGTCGTTCATCGCCACCGCCTCCGCCGACGACCCGGCGCTGACCAACGCCATCGGCTACGCCATCCCCGGCGCCGTCTTCTTCCTCATCTCGGCCATCCGCCTCGGCCGCACCGCGAAGGGCAACTGACATGCCACACCTCACGTACGACGTCGTCGTCATCGGCGCGGGACCCGTCGGGGAGAACGTCGCCGACCGGGTCGCGCGGGGCGGCCTGACCGTCGCGGTCGTCGAGCGCGAGCTCGTCGGCGGCGAGTGCTCCTACTGGGCGTGCATGCCGACCAAGGCGCTGCTGCGCAGCGGGGCCGCGCTCCGGGCGGCCCGCCGGCTGCCGGGCGCCCGCGAGGCGGTGACGGGCGACCTGGACGCCGCGGCCGTGCTGCGCCGCCGCGACGCGTTCGCCTCGAACTGGTCCGACGACGCCCAGGTGTCGTGGCTGGACTCGGCCGGCATCGCGCTGCACCGCGGCCAGGGCCGCATCGTCGCCGACCGGCTCGTCGAGGTGACCGGCGGCGACGGCGCCACGACCACGCTCACCGCCCGCCACGCGGTCGTCGTCGCGACCGGCAGCGGCGCCCTGCTGCCCGACGTCGCCGGACTGCGCGAGGCGGCGCCCTGGACCAGCCGCGAGGCGGCCGCGGCGAGCGAGGTCCCCGGCCGGCTCGCCGTCATCGGCGGCGGCGTGGTCGCGTCGGAGATGGCCACCGCGTACGCCGCTCTCGGCGCCGTGGTGACGGTGCTGGCCCGCGACGGCGTCCTGCCGCACGCGGAGCCGTTCGCCGGCGAGCGGGTCACCCGGTCGCTGCACGACGCCGGCGTGACGGTCCACCCGGGTGCCGAGGCGGCGGCGGTACACCGGACGGACGACGGCACCGTGCACATCACGCTCACCGACGGCTCGCAGATCGACGCCGACGAGCTGCTGGTCGCAATCGGCCGCATGCCCAACACGCACGACCTCGGCCTCGACACGATCGGCCTGAAGCCGGGCGGCTGGCTCACCGTCGACGACACGCTGCGGGTCCTCGGCGAGGACGGAACCCCGCTCGGCGGCGGCTGGCTGTACGCGGCCGGCGACGTCAACCGGCGCGCGCTGCTGACCCACCAGGGCAAGTACCAGGCCCGCGCGGCGGGCGACGTCATCGTGGCGCGCGCCACCGGCGCGGCGGTCGACGACGCCCGGTGGGGCCGGCACGTCGCCACCGCCGACGAGCGCGCCGTGCCGCAGGTCGTCTTCACCGACCCGGAGGTCGCGTCGGTGGGCCTGACCGCGGCCGCCGCCGAGGCCGCCGGGCTGCGGATCCGGGTCGTCGACTACGACCTGGGCGCCGTCGCCGGGGCCGCCCTGCACGCCGACGGCTACCAGGGGCAGGCCCGGATGGTCGTCGACGAGGACCGGCAGGTGATCGTCGGCTGCACGTTCGTCGGCCCGGACGTCGCGGAGCTGCTGCACGCCGCGACGGTCGCGGTCGCCGGCGAGGTCCCCCTGCACCGCCTGTGGCACGCCGTCCCCGCGTTCCCCACGGTCAGCGAGGTCTGGCTGCGCCTGCTGGAGTCCTACGGCCGCTGACGCCACTCCCGGAAGCGGTGTGCGATCACGCCGCTTCCGTGGGGGGCTCGAGGGTGGCCAGGAAGGCCTCGGCGGCGGCCTGGACCCGGTCGCGGTCGCCGGTGGTCAGCAGGTCGAGCAGCAGCCCGCGGATCGTCGCGATCACCAGCGTCGCGGTGCGGGCCGCCTCGGCCGGGTCGGCGCCGGAGCCCTGGGCCTCGACCAGGGAACGCATCCAGTCGGCCACGACCCGGTCGAGGAACTCCGCGAACCGCTCCGGCGCCTGCAGGGCCCGGCCGTAGACGGCGAAGAACAGCCGGAACTCCGCCGACCGGCGCGGGTCGGAGGTGCGTGTCCACACCGCCCGCGCCGCGGCCGCCAGGCCCGGCCGGTCGGCGACCGCGTCGCTGGTCGCCGCGAACGTGCGCTCCCGCAGCCGGCCAAGGATCGCCTCGAGCATCTGCTCCTTGGTGCCGAAGTGGTGCACCAGCGTCGTGGTCGACACCCCGAGGCCGCACGCCACCGGCCGCCACGACAGCTCGGCGAAGCCGTGCTCGACGGCGTAGTCGACCGCGGCGTCGAGCAGCTCGGCGCGCCGCTGGTGATTGACCGGCCGGCCCGCCATCGCCACCTCGTGATCCAGCTCGCGGTTGCTGTTCCTAGAACGATCGTACTATGTTTATTTCTTGTACGATCGTTCTAGGAATACGGAGGCTCCCCCATGCACGTGTTCGTCACCGGAGCGTCGGGCTGGGTCGGTCGCGGGCTCGTGCCCGAGCTGACCGCCGCCGGCCACAAGGTCACCGGGCTCGCCCGCACCGACGCGGCGGCCCGGTCGCTGCACGCCCTGGGCGCCGAGGTCCGCCGCGGGACCCTCGACGACCTCGGCACCCTGCGGGACGCGGCCGCGGCCGCCGACGGGGTCGTGCACCTCGCGTTCAAGCACGACCTGTTCTTCACCGGCGACATGGCCGGGGCCACGGCCGCCGACCGCGCCGCGATCGACGCCTTCGGCGAGGTGCTCGCCGGCACGGACAAGCCGTTCGTCATGGCGTCCGGCATGCTCGGCGTGCTCGGCCTGCCGCCCGGCGCCGTCGCCACCGAACGCGACGGGCTGTCCCCCGACCCGGCCGGTGACGAGGCCGTCAGCGGCGCCGCCGGGCGGATGGCAAACGCCCGGCGCGCCCTCGCGCTCGCCGGGCAGGGCGTGCGCTCCTCGGTCGTGCGGCTGCCACCGGCCACCCACGGCGAGGGCGACAACGGATTCACCACCACCGCGATCGGGTTCGCCCGTGACAAGGGCGCCGCGGCGTATGTCGGCGACGGCGGCAACCGCTGGCCCGCCGTCCACCGCGACGACGCCGCCCGCCTGTTCCGCCTCGCGGTCGAGTCGGCCCCGGCCGGCGCCGTGCTGCACGCCGTCGGCGACGAGGGCGTGCCGATCCGCGCGGTCGCCGAGGCGTTCGCGGCCCACCTGCGCGTGCCCGCGGTCTCCGTCACGGCGGAGCAGGCCGGCGACTACGTCGGCTGGCTCGGCCACTTCTGGGGCATCGACGGGCCCGCGTCGGCCCAGCACACCCGCGACCTGCTCGGCTGGCGACCGACCGGGCCGGGGCTGCTCGCCGACCTGGCGGCGGGCCACTACTTCTCCTGAGCCCGCCCCGCCGGGCCCGATTCATTGACACCGGCCATTGTGCTGACTATTTTCCCGGCAGCCTGTGACGCGAATCGTCCGACCGCCGGAAAACCCGCCGCCTTTCCGGTCCCTTCTGCCGCGTCCGGAAATGAGGCCGAATAGCTGCCGAGAAAAGTGTTACGAGCGACCGAACGGCACTTGAGCTGGGCAGATACGGCGCCGGAAACGCCACGCCGGAAGCCGCCCCAACAGTCAGTCATCCGCCCGGTGGTGCCGCCATCATTCCATTCCAGGAGAAACTTTCATGAGGAAGGTCAAACCGATCAGGACCGCGCTGGCCGCGGCCGTCACCGGGCTGCTGGCTTCCGTCGGTATCGCCGTGGCGCTGCCGGCCGGGGCCGCGGCTGCCGGCTGCTCGGTGAACTACGCGGTCTCGTCCCAGTGGCCGGGCGGCTTCGGCGCCAACGTCACCATCACCAACCTCGGCGACCCGCTCACGAGCTGGACGCTGACCTGGTCCTACGGCGCCGGGCAGACCGTCACCCAGGCGTGGAACACCACACTCACCCAGAACGGCGCCGCGGTCACCGCGAAGAACGTCAGCTACAACGGGGCCGTCCCCACCAACGGCACCGTCTCCTTCGGGTTCAACGCCTCGTCGACCGGCAGCAACCCCGACCCGACCGGCTTCACGGTCAACGGGGTGGCCTGCGGCGGCGGCGTGCCGTCCAGTCCCCCGCCCTCGAGCCCGGCCCCGTCCGCCAGTACCCCCACCGCGACGCCGGACATCACGGTGAACAGCGCCACCAGGTACCAGACGATCGACGGCTTCGGCGCCGCGGTGTCCATCTGGGGCAGCGCGTGGTCGACGGCGGAGACCCAGACGCTCGTCGGGCTCGGCGCCAACCAGCTCGGCCTGTCGATCGTGCGCACCGGCATCTCGCCGGTCTCCAGCGAGTGGCCGACCCAGGTGAACGCGCTGAAGACCGCGAAGTCGTACGGGTCGGGGGTGAAGGTGCTCGCGTCGCCGTGGACGGCGCCGGCGGCGTGGAAGACGAACAACAGCCGCGTCAACGGCGGCAAGCTGCGCACCGACTACTACGACGACTACGCCGGCCATCTCAACAACTACGTCCAGTACATGCGCAACCAGGGCGTGACGATCGACGTCACGTCGGTGCAGAACGAGCCGGACTGGCACCCGGACTACGACTCGATGGACTGGAGCGGCACCGAGCTGCGCGACTTCGTGCGGGACCAGGGCGCGAAGGTGCAGAACACGAAGCTGATGGTCGCCGAGGCGGTCAACCTGAACTACGGCTACACCGATCCGACCCTCAACGACGCGACCGCCCGCGGCAACATCGGTTACATCGGCGGGCACCTGTACGGCACCGAGTCCGCGGGCCGGCTCAAGCCGTACCCGCTGGCACAGCAGTACAACAAGCCGGTGTGGATGACCGAGTGGAACTACCACGCGGCCGACGGCAACGGCTCCAACATCTGGGGCAACCCCGGCAACCAGGCGGTCTGGAACGAGACCCTCGACGACATCATGCGCACCGTGCACCTGTCGATGGAGTCGAACTGGAGCGCCTACATCTGGTGGTACGGCAAGCGGTACTACTCCTTCATCGGCGACGGCGAGGCGGCCTACGGCACCACGGCCGGGGCCCCGCTGAAGCGCGGGTACGCCTTCTCGCAGTTCGCCAAGTACGTGCGCCCCGGATACCAGCGGGTGGCCCTGGCCAAGAGCGCCAAGGCGTCCCCGCTGGAGGTCACCGCGTACCAGGGTGACGGCAAGATCACGCTGGTGATCCTCAACCGCTCGACCAGCGCGGTCAACAACGCCGTGATCCAGGCGCCGCAGCGGGTGGCGCGGGCGGAGCACTACCTGACCTCGCAGAGCGCCAACGCGGCCGGCCAGCCGACCAGCGTGAACGGCGGACAGGTCACCGTCAGCGTCGCCGCGCGCAGCATCTCCACCGTCGTGTTCACCCTCTGAACGGTCCCCGCGGGAGTGTGGGTGCGCGCGCCGGCACTCCCGCGGGGACTCCGCAGCACCTCGCCGCATAACACTTTTTCGCATGTATCGCCGTTGTACCGCTGCCTGTATCGCCGACTGACCTACCGCCCGGCCGCCGGGGATGGTGCCATCGAGGCAACCCGCAGCCACGTCCATCGATGTGCTGCTCGGCCGCCGACATCGTGGCGGCACACTCCGGGAGGCGGTTCATCACATGCGTTTGCTGTCCAAGCAGTTCCTCGTCGCCCGCACCCGTCGCGGGCCGCTGCCGATGCTCCTGCCGGCATGTCGGCCGGGCCGGGCACCGACCTGAGGACGGCCGTCGTCGGCGGGAACGCTCAGGTCCCGCGCCGGGTGGCCGGTGGGACCTCAACGCTCTGCGGCCGTCGCGGGTGGAGGTAGCGCCGGGGCTCAACCGGTCAGGAGTGCGGCCAGCTCGGCCGGGCAGCTGAGCGGCGCGTCGTGGCCGCTGTCGATGCAGCGGTACGGCGCGCCGGCCGCCCGCAACCGCTCCAGGGTGACCGAGGCCGGGTACCCGGGCGGCGTGCCGGTGCAGAAGACGTGCTCCCGCGGTACCGCCGAGGACGCCTCGGTCTGTTCCGGCATCGGATCCAGCGAGGGCCCCAGCGGGGTGGGGCAGAGCCGGGCGTTCATCCAGGCGACGGTGGCCGGGTCGAGGGACTCATCGGCCGCGGGGTCCAGCGGCTTCGCGGGCAGCCACAGGTCGCGCGGCAGGTCGGGGACGGGGCCGAGCAGCCCGGCGGCGCGCTCGCCGGGCAGCGGCTCGGGCGCGTCGACGAAGACGAGCCGGGCCAGGCGGTCGGCGCACCGGCGGGCCGCGGCGGCGATCGCGACGCCGCCGAGGCTGTGCCCGGCGAGGACGACGTCGCGCAGGTCCTCCTCCGCCAGGAGGTTGGCGATGTCGAGGGCCCAGGTGTCCAGGGTGGGCGGCTCGACGGTGAGGTGCCGGCGGTCGCCCATCCCGGTCAGCGACGGCGTGTGCACCTCGTGCCCGGCGGCGGCCAGCAAACGCCGGACGCGCGACCACGCCCAGCCGCCGCGGAAGGCGCCGTGCACGAGGACGAACACGGTCACGGCCGGTCCTCCAGGACGACCTCGCCGATCGTGCGGGGATAGGTGTCGTACGGGCGCAGGTGCTCGTACATGGCCTCGGTGTGCGCGACGTAGCCCGGGGTGCGGGTCGCCTCGGCGTAGGACTCGACCGTGTCGAACAGGCGGATGTGCGTGAAGTGCGTCGGGTCGTCGACGTCGCGGACCAGCCAGCGCCCGCGGAAGCCGGGGTGGGCGGCGAAGAACTCGGCGAACCGGGCGGACAGGGCGATGTACGCCTCGGCGTGCCCCTCCGCGTCCAGGGTCCAGGCCTGACTGACGACGACGTGCATGACGCTCCCCTCGTTCCGCTGTGCGAATCGATGTTTCCATCTAGTCGCCACGGAGGGAAGTCCCGGAGCACCGGGCTTCCGTGTCCCCCGTGCGAGCTACAGGCGAATGTCCACCGAGCGGTGACGATGTGACGGCGATACATCCATACCGTTCGGGGTGGCCGCGGCGGGGTGCCGCGGGATCGGACGAAGGAGTCAAGATGCGACTGCTGAAGCAGCTCGCGGCCGTTGTGGCGGTCGCGCTCGTGGGCAGCTTGGGGGTCGGCGCGGTGCAGTGGAACGTGCCGCTCACCCTGGTGCTCGGGGTGGTGACGGCGGTGCTGTCGCTGCTCGTGTACGCGTGGGTGGTCCGGCGCACCGAGCGCCGCGCGCCCGTGGAGGTCGCCGTCGCGGGGGCCGCGCCGAAGGTGGGGCGTGGGGTGCTGGTCGGCTTCGGCATGTTCGCGGCGGTCATCGGGGCCATCGCCGTCACCGGCAGCTACCGGGTCGACGGCTGGGGTTCGGCGTCCGGCGCGGTCGCGCTGGTCGGGTTCATGGCCGCCGCGGCGGTGACCGAGGAACTGATCTTCCGCGGCGTGCTGTTCCGCATCGTCGAGGAGCGCCTCGGTACATGGGGCGCGCTGGTCCTGACCGCGCTGCTGTTCGGGCTGGCGCACCTGCCGAACCCGAACGCGACGCTGTGGAGCGCGCTCGCCGTCGCGGTGGAGGCCGGGGCGCTGCTCGCCGCCGTGTACGCGGCGACCCGGAACCTGTGGGTGCCGATCGGGGTGCACTTCGGCTGGAACTTCGCCGCCGGCGGCGTGTTCGGCACCGAGGTGTCCGGCAACGACACCCCGCAGGGGCTCCTCGACGGGGTCACGTCGGGGCCGGCGGTGCTCAGCGGCGGCGGGTTCGGCCCGGAGGGCAGCGTGTGGGCGCTGCTGGCCGGGGTGGCGCTCACGGTGGTGTTCCTGCGTATCGCCCGGCGGCGCGGGACCATCATGTCCCGCCGCTCGCGTCGCGTCCCCGCCGCACCGGCCGCTACGCTCGCACCGTGATCGACCTGCGGCGTGTCCCGGACCGGTGGCGGAGCCTCGACGTCACGGTCCGGGACTTCCCGCTCGGGCTGCTGCTGGCCGTCGCGTCGCTGGTGCCGGCATTGCACGACCGCGGCACGCAGCTCGGTGACCTGCCGGGCCGGCCGATGGACGGGTTCGCGGTCGTGGTGCTCGCCCTGGAGTGCCTGCCGCTGGCGGTGCGCCGGCGCTGGCCGGCGGTGTGCCTGCTGCTGGTGTCGGTGGGGTTCGCCGCCGACCAGCTGCGTGGCTATCACATGGTCGCCGGCACGGCGCTGCCCGTCGCGCTGCTGAGCGCCGCCGCCTACCTGGAGCGGCACCGGCTCACGATGCTGGTGGTGCTGTCGGTGGCGTACGTGCCGCTGTCCTTCGCCCTGGACCGCGGCGGCTCCCGCGAGGGGGTGACCGGGTTCGTCACGTTCTACCTGGCGGTGGCGATCGCGTGGGGCGCCGGGGCGTGGCTGCGCACGACCCGGCGCGCCGAGGTGGAGCAGCGCCGGCACGTCGCCGAGCGCACCCGCGCCGCCGAACGCACCCGCATCGCCGGCGAGCTGCACGACATCGTGACGCACCACGTGACCGCGATGGTGGTGCAGGCGGAGGCGGCGCGGTACCTGACCGCCGCCCCGGAACGGCTCGACCAGACGCTGACCGCGATCACCGACACCGGCCGGCGGGCCATCACGGACCTGCGGCACCTGCTGGACCTGCTCAACCCCGAGCACGGCACCGAGCCGCGCACGCCGCCGGTCGGTGAGGTCCACGCCCTCGTGGAGCAGGCCCGGCAGGCGGGGCAGCCGGTCGAGTTCCGCGAGGACGGCACCGCGGCGCAGCTGCCCGGCAGCGGCGAGGCCGCCGCGTACCGGGTCGTGCAGGAGGCGCTGACCAACGCGCTCAAGCACGCCCACGGCGCCCGCACCACCGTCCACGTCCAGCACGGCGGAAGGCAGACCACGGTGGAGGTCAGCACCGACGGCCCGGGCTCGCGGTCCGTGGCGCCCGGCGGCAGCGGGCGGGGCCTCGCCGGGCTGCGCGAGCGCGTCGGCGTGCTCGGCGGCGAGTTCAGCGCCGGGGCCCGGCCGGGCGGCGGCTTCCTCGTGCGGGCCAGCATCCCCACCGGCAGCCAGTCGTGACCGCGCCGATCCGGGTGCTGGTCTGCGACGACCAGGCGCTGATCCGTACCGGATTCACCACCATCATCGACGCCCAGCCGGACCTCGAGGTGGTCGGCGAGTGCGGCGACGGCCGGGCCGCGGTCGACCTCGCCGCCCGGCTGCACCCCGACGTGGTGGTGATGGACGTGCGCATGCCGGTGCTCGACGGCATCGAGGCGACCCGGCTGCTGGCCGGCGCCGGCGTGGCCCGTCCCGTGAAAGTGCTCGTGGTCACCACGTTCAACCTCGACGAGTACGTGTACGAGGCGCTGCGCGCCGGTGCGAGCGGGTTCCTGCTCAAGGACGCCCCGCCGGCCCACCTGCTGGAGGGCATCCGCACCGTGGCGGCCGGCGCCGCGCTGCTGGCCCCCGAGGTGACCCGCCAGCTGGTGGGCCGGTACGCGGCCCGCATCCGCCCGCCCGAGGGCCGCCGCGACACCGCGCTGACCCCGCGCGAGCTGGAGGTGCTGCGGCTCATCGCCGACGGCCTGTCCAACCACGAGATCGCCGCGGCCCTCGTGATCAGCCAGGAGACGGTGAAGACGTACGTGTCACGCATCCTGACCAAGCTCGACCTGCGCGACCGGGTGCAGGCGGTGGTGTACGCCTACCGCACCGGGCTGGTGTCCTGAGCCCCCGGCTGGCTGAGCCGGGTCACCGCGCGCGGAGGCCGTCGACGAGGATGCCGACGATGCGGCGGGCGTGGTCCGGCCCGCGGCCCGGGACCGGCTGGCAGAGCTGGGTGATGGCGTAGAGCAGGTCCTCGGCGCCGACGTCCGCGCGGATCGAGCCGTCGGCCACGGCGGCGTCCAGCAGGTCGGTGAGGACCGGGCCGAGGCGCTGGTGGAAGTAGCGGGGCAGGCCCTCGAACGCCGGGTCGCCGGAGTGCAGCGCCGAGGCGAGACCGCGCTTGGTGCCGAGCAGGTCGGTGAACCGGTCGATCCACCGGTCCAGCGCCTCGGCCGGCGGGTGCTGCGCGCGCAGCGCCGGGCCGGCCTCGGCGACGGCGTCGATGCCGGTCTCCACCACGGCCTTGACCAGGTCGGCGCGCTGCGGGAAGTGCCGGTACAGGGTGCCGACGCCGACCCCGGCGAGATCGGTGATCTCCTTCGCCGGCGCGTCGACGCCGGAGGTGTCGAAGACCTTCCTGGCGGCCTCGAGCAACGCCTCGACGTTGCGCCGGGCGTCGGCCCGCCGGCGCGGCGCCGGTCCGGTCGCGTCCTCGGTCACCATGACCCCTCCCTTGCATAACCGGAAATGCTTTCCGTATAGTTCCGGAAAGAGATTCCACTTACCGGGCAGCCTACGGCACACGTCCGCCGCCCGCCAGCGCAGGGAGAGACCCATGCAGTACCGCACGCTCGGCCGCACCGGCATCAAGGTCAGCCCGTACGGGCTCGGTGCCCTCATGTTCGCCACGTCCATGGGCAACCCGCCCGAGGACTCGGCCCGCATCATCCACCGGGCGCTGGACGCCGGCATCAACCTCATCGACACCGCCGACGCCTACGCCGACTCCGAGGAGATCGTCGGCAAGGCCCTGCAGGGCCGCCGCGACGGCGTCGTGCTCGCCACCAAGTTCGGCCGCCCGGCCGGGCAGGACCCCAACCAGCGGGGCGGCTCGCGGCGCTGGATCGTCACCGCCGTCGAGCGCTCGCTGCGCCGCCTGCGCACCGACCACATCGACCTGTACCAGCTGCACCTCCCGGACCCGGACACCGACATCGAGGAGACCCTGGCGGCGCTGACCGACCTGCTCGCCGCGGGCAAGGTCCGGGCGATCGGCGCGTCGCACAGCACCGCGAGCAGCATCGTGGAGGCACAGTGGGTCGCCGAGCGGCGCGGCCTGGCCCGGTTCCACACCGAGCAGCCGGTGTACTCCATCCTCAACCGCGGCATCGAGCGTGAGATCCTGCCCATCGCCCAGCGCTTCGGCATCGGCACCCTGGTCTGGGGGCCGCTCGGCCAGGGCCTGCTCACCGGCCGCATCCGCCGGGACGCGGACACCGATGTGCGCCGCGCCGGCCTCGTGCGGCACCTCACCGACGCGCGCCGCGTGGACGTGGTCGAGCGGCTGATCCCGCTCGCCGCGGAGGCGGGCCTGCCGATGACCCACCTCGCGATGGCGTTCGCGATCGCCCACCCCGGCGTGACCACCGCACTGATCGGCGTGCGCACCATGGAGCACCTCGACGCGCTGCTGTCCGGCCTCGACGTCGTCCTCGGTGACGACCTGCTCGACCGCATCGACGCGATCGTCCCGCCGGGCACCGACGTCGGCGTCCTCGACCAGGCGTACCAGCCCCCGGCCCTGACCGAACCGGGCCTGCGCCGCCGGCCGCCGGCCGCCCGCGCCGCCGCGTGAAGCGCCGCCGGGGCGATGTGCTCGCCCCGGCGGCCCCGATGACGCCGTGCCGCTACTGCAGCGAGGCGTCGTCGACGATGAGCGGGTCGGTGCCCGCCGTCGTCTCGACGTAGAAGGTGGCGCCGGTCAGCGTCCCGGACCACGACACCGTCGCCGTGCCGGTCAGCTGGGTCCACCCGTTCGCGTTCACGGCCGTCGCCGGTGCCAGCTGCACGTAGCTCGTCGTGCCGCCGGCCGTCACCGCCAGCATCGCCTTCGCGCTCGGCGTGCCTGCCGTCGTGCGCACCCACACGCTGGTCGCGTAGCTCTTGCCGTTGACCAGCTTCGACGTCACGTCCTGCGCGGTGCCGTTCCAGGCCGCCGTGCGCCCGGACAGCTGCAGCGACCGGCTGCCGCCGTGTGCCACGGTCGTGTTCGACGACAGCGTCCCGCTGCCGAACACGCCCCAGCCGGACGTGCCGTCCTCCATCCCACCGTTGGTGAGGATGTTGCCGCCGCTGCTCCCGCCGCCGGCGAACTGCCACCAGTTGACGTTGAACAGGCTGCCGCTGCCGCCGGTGAACTTCAGGTACAGGTCGCGGGTACCGGTGGCGCCGCTGACCGGGCAGGTGACCGTCGTCCAGGTCTGCCAGCCGCCGGTGCCGCCGACCGTGCAGGTACCGGCGAGCGGGCCGTTGACCCCGTCGAGGCGCACCTCGATGCGCCCGCCGCTGGTCGCGGAGGCGACCCTGGCGGTGAACGACGTCGCTCCCCCGCCGAACGCCACGCCCTTGACCTTGATCGAGTCGCCGTTGTCGATCCAACCGACGTTCATGCCGCCCTCGCTGGAGGGTTCGGTCTCCACGCCGGTCGCCCAGGCGATCGTCTCCGCCTCCTGCCGCACGTACGGGTCGAGCGTCCCGACCTGCGGCGCGCCACCGGTGGTCATGTTGATGGTGGGGATGCTGCCGTCGGCGTTGTAGGTGAACTTCTCCACGGCCACCGACCGGGTGTAGCCGCCACCGCCCGGCAGGGCGCCGTTGTGGTAGAAGAAATACGAGCCGCCGTTGTAGTCGATGATCCCGGCGTGGTTGGTGAAGCTGCTGCCCTGCGTCGGCATGACGGTCCCGCGGTAGGTCCACGGCCCGGTCGGGCCGGGCGCGGTGGAGTAGCCGATGAACTCCGAGCAGCACTTCGCCGCGAAGACGTTGTAGTACACGCCGTTGCGTTTGTACACCCAGGGCCCCTCCTCGTAGAGGGTGGGCCGGCTGGCGTTGCCGGTGCGGGTGCCGAACCCGGCGGTGGTCAGCGGGATCTGGGTCGCCGAGCCGGAGTAGGAGATCATGTCGGTGTTCAGCCGCACGTACCACAGGTTCGGGTTGCCCCAGTACAGGTACGCCTGGCCGTTGTCGTCGATGAACACGGTCGGGTCGATCTCGCCGTTCTCCACCAGTGGCCGGCCGATCGCGTCAGTGAACGGCCCGGTCGGGCTGGTGGAGACGCCGACGCCGATCGCCATGCGGCCGGTCGCGCGGTTCGTCACCGGCACGTACCAGTAGAACTTGCCGTTGCGGTTGACGACCTGACCGGCCCACGCGTTGGCGCTGGCCCAGCTGAACGTGGTGAGGCTCATCGGCGAGCCGTGGTCGGTCCAGTTCACCATGTCCGTGGTCGAGTAGACCCGCCACTCCTTCATCGTGAAGTAGGTCGAGTTGTCCTCGTCGTGGCCGGTGTACAGGTAGACCCGGCCGTTGTAGACCAGCGGGGCGGGGTCGGCGGTGTAGACGGTCTGCACAATGGGGTTGTCGGCCCGGGCGGACGGCACGAACACGGCCACGACGGCCAGCAGCGTCACGACCCAGGCGGCGGTGAGCAGCGTCCGCCGCCGCAGCACGGCCCCGAGCCCGGAGATGGCCGCGGTCATGCGGTCACCGTCCTGGTCCAGCGCTGGTTCGCCGCGGCGGTGCACGTCCACAGCAGCACCGGGGTGCCGTTCGCGGTGAGGTTGTGGTCCACGTCGAGGCACAGCCCCGACGCGACGCCGCGGACGGTGCCGTCGGCGTTGAGCGTCCACTGCTGGTTGGTGCCGCCGTTGCAGTCCCACAGCTGCGCCTTGGCGCCGGCGGCGGCGTTCAGCGGCGCGTCCAGGCACTTGCCGAGGGCCTGCAGCGTCTGGCCGCTGAGCGTCCAGCGCTGGTTGGCGCCGCCGTTGCAGTCCCAGATCACCGGCTGGGTGCCGTTGGTGGTGTTGCTGTTCGGCACGTCGAGGCACCGGCCGGACGCGGCACTGACGAGCGTCCCGCCGCCTGACGGCGGCGTCGACGGCGAGGTCGTGCCGCCGCCGCTGACCCGGTACACGACGGTGCCGTGCGCCGGCACGCTGGCGCTGATCGCGCCGGTCGTGGTGCTGGTAGCGTTCGTCCAGGCGTCGCGCAGCGTGAACGAGCTGCCGGACTTGCCGATCGCCGCGGCGGTCGTGCTGACCGTCGTGGTGGATCCGCCCTGGTTGAACAGGGCGACCGCGACGTCACCGTTGGCCAGGCGCTTGGCCAGGACCCGGCGGGTGCCGTCGTTGGACACCTGGGTGGCCTGCAGGCCGAGGGTGTCCTGGTTGATCGCGATGAGGTTCTGGTTCTTCAGGATCGTCGCGGTGGCCGAGCTCTGCGAGCGGATGTCGTTGCCCGCCATGAGCGGCGCGGCGAGCATCGCCCACAGCGCGAAGTGGCTGCGCATCTCGGTGTCGTTCATGCCGCCCCGGCCGACCTCGAGCATGTCGGGGTCGTTGAACCGGCCCGGCGCGGCGTACCCGGCGAGCGGCACGGTGACGTTGACGATGTTCTGGATGCCCATCGGGTAGCCGTTGGTCTGCCCGGTGTCCCACGCGTTGGTGATGTCCTCGGTGGTGCGCCACAGGTTCGCCACGTCGCCCCAGTTGCGCTGCGGGCCGGTCTTGGCGTGGATGCTGTTGGGGTTGATGCTGTACACGATCGGCCGGCCGGTCGCGGCGAGCGCGTCACGCATCTTCGCGAACGTGGCGACCTGGTCGTTGATCGTGCCGTTCGGCGAGCACCAGTCGTACTTGAGGTAGTCCACGCCCCACGCGGCGAACTGGCGGGCGTCCTGCGCCTCGTGCCCCTGGCTGCCGGTGGCGCCGGGGTAGCTGTTGAAGTACTGCGCGCAGGTCTTGTCGACCGGTACCTGGTAGATGCCGAACTTGAGGTTCCTGGCGTGCAGGTAGTCGCCGAGGGCCTTCATGCCGCTGGGGAACCGGCTCGGGTCGCCCTGCAGGTTGCCGGCGCTGTCCCGGTTGGGGTTGAACCAGCAGTCGTCGACGACCACGTACTGGTAGCCCAGGTCCCGCATGCCGCTGCTGACGATCGCGTCGGCCATCTGCCGGATCAGGGCCTCGTTGATGTTGCAGCCGAAGGTGTTCCAGCTGTTCCAGCCCATCGGTGGGGTACGGGCGACCCCGTTCTCCAATGCCTGCGCGGACGTGGTGCGCAGGACGCCGACGGCGCCGGCCAGCAGCAGTGCGCCGGCGGCAAGCATGGTGGCGAGTTTTCGCATGGTCATCCTCTCGTCCAGCGCTGGTTCGCCGCGGCGGTGCAGGTCCACAGCTGCACGAGGGTGCCGTTGGCGGTGGAGGCGTTGCGCACGTCGAGGCACAGACCCGACTGCGCGTTGCTGATCGTGCCGTTGGTGTTGAAGGTCCAGCGCTGGTTGGTGCCGCCGTGGCAGTCCCACAGCTGCGCCTTGGCACCGGCGGTGGCGCCGGTCGGCGAGTCGAGGCACTTGCCGAGCGACTGCAGGGCCTGGCCGTTGACGGTCCAGCGCTGGTTGGCGTTGCCGTTGCAGTCGTAGATGATCGGCTGGACGCCGTTGGTGGTGCTGCTGTTGGGCACGTCCAGGCAGCGCCCGGACGCGGCGCTGACCAGCGCACTGCCGGTGCTGGGCGTCGTCGGGCCGGGGCTGGCCGGGTCGCCGATGCTGCCCGGGACGGCGCGCAGCGCGTTGTACCAGGTGGCGGCCATCTTGTCGTAGCCGTTGGCGGTCGGGTGGATGCCGTCGATGAGGTCGCCGGTGGTCAGCGCGGCGTGCATGTCGACGAAGTGGACCCGCTTGCCGGCGTTGACCTTGCTCTGCACGATGCCGGGGATCGTGGCGTTGAAGGTGCGGGCGGCGTTCTCCTGGCCGGCGTTGCTGAGCGGGATGATGCTGGCGACGAACACGTCCGCCGACGGCACCGTCGCGGTGATGTGGTCGATCAGCGTGGACAGCCGGCCCGGGGCACCGGAGACGTTGGAGTTCTGCAGCACGTCGTTGGTGCCGATGTGCAGCAGGACGGTGCGCGGGGTGGTGTTGCGCAGCCAGCCGGTGATGTTGGCGTCGATCTGGTCGATCCGCCAGCCGGGGTGGCCCTCGTGGTCGTGGTCCCACAGCGAGCTGGGCCCGTTGAACTGGGAGCCGACGAAGTCGTTGCGGTAGCCGCCAGCGGCCAGCCGCTGCCACAGGCCGATGCGGTAGCCGCCGGGGACCTGGGTGCCCTCGGTGATGGAGTCGCCGAGCGGCATGATCCGCACGCCGCCGTTGGACTCCGCCGCGGCGGTGCCGGTGTGGGTGATGATGCCAGCGGTGGTCAGCGCGACGGCCACGGCGGCCGCGCTGAACCATCGTCGTGCTGAGCGCATGGCGGTGCCTCCTGAGATGGAATGCCGGGACGCACCGGCCGGCCACCGCTGGGTGGCCGGCCGGGTCGGACGGTCGGGTTCTAGCGCTGCAGGGTCAGCACACCCGGCCGGTAGGGCAGCAGGCCGTAGTCGCCGCCGGAGCTGGGGCTGCGGCCCTGGTAGAGCAGTTGCAGGTTGCAGGGGTCGACGGTCTTGGTCTGGTCGGGGTTGCTGCGCACGAGGTCGCCGTGGCTGATGTCGTTGGTCCAGGTCGCGCCGCTGTTGGCCTTGCCGGCGAACGGGTTGCTCTCCGTCGCGGCGTTCGGCGTCCACGAGCCGCTCAGGCTGGAGGACGTGAACGAGCGGAAGTAGCGGCCCTGGCTGCCGATGGCCTCGACCAGCATCAGGTACTGGTTCTGGCCCTGCACCTTGTACACCTCGACGCCCTCGAACAGGTTGTTCGTGGAGTCGCTCATGATCTGGGTGTACGAGGAGCCGAAGTTGCCGGGGAAGTTGCCGATCGGCATGCTGGCCCGGTAGATCTTGCCGTTGTCGCCGGCGAAGAACAGGTACATGTTCTGGCTGTCACCGATGATCGTCTGGTCGATCGGGCCGGTGCCGGAGCCGGAGATGCTGCCGGTGAACAGGGTCTGCGGCGAGGACCAGCCGTTGGCGTTCGTCGGGTCGCTCGACGTGCGGTAGTTGAACGCCGCGCCGCCCCACTGGTAGGTCAGCACCCAGATGTTCTTCGGCGCGAAGTAGAACAGCGTCGGCGCGACCGCACCGAAGTTCATCCCGTTCTGGCTCGCCGAGGCCATGTCCGACCAGTTGGTGAACAGGCCGAAGTTCATCGACCCCCACGTCGAACCCGTGTCGTGCGTGGTGGCGTAGACGAGGTGCCTGCCGTTGTAGACGACGTTGGTGAAGTCCTTCAACGACACCCAGCCCGACTTCGGGTTCGCCAGGGAACCCGTCGACGACCAGCGGTACGTCGACGGCAGCGTGCAGCCGCCGCCGGTGTTGCCCGGTGTGGTGGGGGTGGTGCCGCCGACGCGGACCAGCTGCCACTGCTGGTTGTTGCCGCCCCAGTCGGCGTACTGCACGATGTTGCCGCCGTCGGCGGTGGAGCCGCCCTGCACCTCCAGGGCCTTGTTGCTGTTGCGGTTGATCAGCCGCACGTAGCCGCCGGAGGAGTCCGCGAGCCGCCACTGCTGGTTCGTGCCGTTGAGGTCCGGCCACTGCACGACAGACGCGCCGTCGGCGGTGGAGAAGTTGTACACGTCCAGGACCTTCGAGGACAGCTTCGACTTCAGCCGGTAGTAGCCGTTGCCGGAGTCGACGAACTGCCACTGCTGGTTGTTGGCGTCGGTGCGGGTCCACTGCGTGATGCGCGCACCGTCGGCGGTGGAGAAGTTGTACACGTCCAGGGCCTTGCCGCTGTTGCGGTTGACCAGGACGTACGACGCGCTGGTGTCGACCGTCGCGGCGGACGCGGCCGTCATGTTCAGCACGGCGACGCCCGTGCCGACCAGCGCGGTCACCACCGCGGCGGCGGCGAGGCCGAGGCGTCGCCTTCTTCGGTACGTGTTCATTCGGGGGTGTGCTCCTTCGTAGGGGTGTCCGCCCGCCGACGCGGTCGTCGTCGGGCACGTCCGGTCAGCTGCGGACGAGCTGCCACTGCTGGTTGTTGCCGCCCCAGTCGGCGTACTGCACGACGTTGCCGCCGTCGGCGGTCGACGCGCCCTGCACCTCGAGGGCCTTGCCGCTGTTGCGGTTGATCAGCCGCACGTAGCCGTTGCCGGAGTCGGCGAGCCGCCACTGCTGGTTCGTGCCGTTGAGGTCCGACCACTGCACGACCGACGCGCCGTCGGCGGTGGAGAAGTTGTAGACGTCCAGGACCTTCCCGGAGTGCCGGGAGCGCAGCCGGTAGTAGCCGTTGCCGGAGTCGACGAACTGCCACTGCTGGTTGTTGGCGTTGGTCCGCGACCACTGCGTGATGCGCCCGCCGTCGTTGGTGGCGAAGTTGTACACGTCGACGGCCTTGCCGCTGTTGCGGTTCACCAGCACGTACCAGGCGCTGGTGTCGACGCCGGTGCCGCCGGTCGGGCCTGGGTTGGTGCCGGCGTTGAGCGCGTTGAGCGTCGAGGTGTAGGCGGCCTTCTTCGCCCCGGAGGAGGTGAACAGCAGCGGGTTCTCCCCGGTACGCCACGAGTCGCTGTCCCGGATGCCCCACACCGTGATGCCGGTGCAGCGCGACACGGCCAGGCACGCCTTGACGACGGTGGCGTAGTTGTTGGCCTGGTTGCTGCCGGCGATGTCGAGTTCGGTGATCTGCACGTCCACGCCGAGGTCGGCGAAGCGCTGCAGGTTGGCCTGGTAGTCACCCGGCACCGAGTTGCCGAGGTGGGACTGGAAGCCGACGCAGTCGATCGGCACGCCGCGGGACTTGAAGTCGCGGACCATGTTGTAGATGCCGGTGCTCTTGGCGTTGATGCCGTCGGTGTTGTAGTCGTTGTAGCACAGCTTCGCGCCCGGGTCCGCGGCCCGCGCGGTGCGGAACGCGACCTCGATCCAGTCGTTGCCGGTGCGCTGCAGGTTCGAGTCGCGCCGGCCGCCGGAGCCACCGTCGGCGAACGCCTCGTTCACCACGTCCCAGGCGAAGACCTTGCCCCGGAAGTGCGTCGCCACCTGCGTGATGTGGTTGACCATCGCGGAGCGCAGCGCGGTGCCGGACATGCCCTGCGCCCAGCCCGGCTGCTGCTGGTGCCAGGTCAGGGTGTGCCCGCGGACCTTGTGCCCGTTGGCCTGCGCGTGCGCCACGATCCGGTCCGCGCCGGTGTAGGAGAACCGGCCCTGGGACGGCTCCGTGGCGTCCCACTTCATCTCGTTCTCGGGCGTGATCGAGTTGAACTCGCGGTTCAGGATCCCGGTGTACGTGCCGTCGCCGAGCTTCCCGGCGGCCACCGCCGCACCGAAGTAGCGGCCCTTCTCCGCGGCGGACGCGCCGAGGGTCGTCCCGGCGCTGGCCGAGCCGGTGAAGAACACGGCTGCCCCGGCGGCCAGCACGGTGGCCGCGACCAGCGGCAGGATCACCCGCAGGCGGCGCGATCGTCTGGTGTCTGTCATGGTCCGGCCTTCCTACGGGGTGGTCATCTCGAAGCGGCGCACGGTGACGGCACCGCCGAGGGCCTTGGTGGCGTGGTTGAACATCGCGTAGCGGTAGCCCATGAAGAACTGCCAGGCGTTGTTGAGCGTCAGCGCGTTGCCCAGCGACGTGAAGTTCGTGCCGTCGGTGCTGTAGGAGAAGCGCGCCTGCCGGCCGCTGCCCGGCCGGATGTCGGCGGTGGCCCGCAGCCAGATCCGCCCGCCGGAGATGTTCGCGCCGGCAATCTCGGTGCCGGTGCTGGTGGTGCCCCAGCTGCTGTTCATCGTCAGGCCGTTGACCATGACGACCCTGTTCGTGCTGCCGTCGCGCCTGACGCCGATCCAGGCGGACGAGTCGCGGAGCATGGCCAGGCCGGCCCGGTCGCCGTCGGCCATCGCGGAGTAGTCCAGCTCGATCGTCGCGGTGGACGTCGGGCCCTGGATGCGGTGGGTCAGGGTGTTGCGGGCGGCGTACAGGTCATTGGTGACGGTCGCCGTCTGCAGCCGCAGCCCGCTGCCCACGGTGAACTTCGAGGTGTCGGGGTTGTGGTTCCACTCCCACTGCGGGCCGAGGGCCGAGCCGGTGAACGTGTCGGCGCCGATCATCGGCTTGACGGTCTTCGTGGTGCTGATGTTGGGCTTCGGGTACGTGGCGCCCCAGCCGCCGTTGACGGTCTGCACGCTCGGCCAGCCGTCGCCGCTCCAGGTGATCGGGGCGAGGGCCGGGACGCGGCCGCCGGGGTAGGCGTCCACGAAGGACATGTAGTACCAGTCGCCGTTCTGCGTCTGCACCAGGCCGCCCTGGTGCGGGGTGCCGCCGCCGGAGATCGGGCTGGGCATGTTCAGCAGGACCTGGCGCATCTCGTACGGGCCCCACGGGCTGCTCGACTTGAGCACGTACTGGCCGTTGGCGGGGCGGGTCAGCCAGATGTAGTAGCTGCCGTTGCGCTTGTAGAAGCGGGCGCCCTCGAGGGTGCCGACGCTGGAGGGGGTGGTGAACACCTGCTGGGTGCGGGCCTGGCCGAGGCCGTCCGCGGTGAGCTGGGCGACGCTGATGGTGCTGTTGCCGTAGGCGACGTACATGGTGTCGTTGTCGTCGACGAGCAGCCCGGCGTCGTAGTAGCAGTTGTTGATCTGCGACCGCTTCGTCCAGGTGCCGTCGACCGCGGAGGCGGTGTAGACGTAGGTGCGGTTGAACTCGACGCAGCCCACCCAGTAGTAGGTGCTGTTGCTCGGGCGGTAGTTCAGCGTCGAGGCCCAGATCCCCTTGACGTAGGCGCGCCCGCCGCTGAGGTCGTAGTTGCTGGAGCCGAAGTCCAGGCGGGGCACCGAGTGCCCGGCGTACTCCCAGTTGACCAGGTCATAGGAGCGCAGGATCGGCGCGCCGGGCGAGTAGTGCATGGTGGAGGCCGAGTAGTAGTAGGCGTCGCCGACGCGGATGATGTCGCCGTCCGCGAAGTCCTGCCACACCACGGGGTTGTTGTAGGTCCCTGACGGGTTCGGAGGGTTCGACGTCGGGGTCGTGCCGCCCACCCGGACCAGCTGCCACTGCTGGTTGTTGCCGCCCCAGTCGGCGTACTGCACGATGTTGCCGCCGTCGGCGGTGGAGGCGCCCTGCACCTCCAGGGCCTTGCCGCTGTTGCGGTTGATCAGCCGCACGTAGCCGCCGGAGGAGTCCGCGAGCCGCCACTGCTGGTTGGTGCCGTTGCCGTCGGTCCACTGCACCACCGACGCGCCGTCGGCGGTGGAGAAGTTGTAGACGTCCAGGACCTTGCCGGAATGCTTCGACTTCAGCCGGTAGTAGCCGCCGCCGGAGTCCACGAACTGCCACTGCTGGTTCGCGCCGTCGGTGCGCGTCCACTGGGTGATGCGCCCGCCGTCGGCGGTGGAGAAGTTGTACACGTCCAGGGCCTTGCCGCTGTTGCGGTTGACCAGGACGTACGACGCGCTGGTGTCGACCGTCGCGGCGGA
>NZ_JBFAIC010000097.1:0-31388 GCF_040654515.1 Dactylosporangium sp. NPDC050688 | reverse complement strand
CGGTCGCGGTGCGCGGCAGCCTGGCCTCGCGTTCGCTCAGCCCGTCGAGCTTCCAGATCAGGTCGTCGCGAGTCTCCCGCAGGTAGTGGTGCAACGCAGCCTTCGGATCGTTCAGATCAGCCATGCCCGCCAGTCTTCCTGATCCGTCCGAGTCACTCACCGGAGGTGCCCCAGATCCGGGAGGCGCCGACCGCGTCGAACGCGAACCCGGCGAAGCGCTCGCGAATCTCCGGGAACCGTCCGGCCGGCACGGCGATCTCGATGTCGTGGTGCGCACGGGTCTGCGTGCCGCGGAACAGGTCCAAGGCCCAGCCCGCCGCGACGTACCAGGGTGCGGCGACGCCGGCCAGCCGGTCCGCGACCTCGCGCGGCGTCCAGCAGTCCGCCCACCGGGCTTCGAGCGCCTCGACGTCGCCGGGCGACACCGCGGTCCCGCCACCGGGCAACTCGTCACGCATCGGCCGAGCACCCGGGGATGGGGATCTCGCGAAGGGGGTCGCCGCCGTCGATGAACAGCCGGGCGCCGGGGGCCGTCGCCGCGGCGATGCGCCGCAGCACCCGCTGACCGGCCTCGGGGTGCCGGCCGCTGACCGGCCTCGGGGTGCCGGCCGTCGAGCGCGCCGACCCGTACTGCGAACACCAGGTCGAACGGCTCCTCGCCGGCCTGCAGCACGAACTCCTCGGCCGCGACCAGCCGGACGCTCATCCGGCCGGACCCGATCTCCGCCGCCGCGGCAGCCTCGGCCTGGGCGATAGCGGCGGGGGACCGGTCGATGGCGAGGACGTGGCCCGTGGAGAGCCGGGCCGCGACCGCACGGGCGGCGGCCCCCGGCCCGCAGCCGATCTCGAGCACCCGCAAATGCGGCAGGATCGGAAGGCTGTCCACCACCGCGGCGAGTCGGGGTGACAAATGTGCCGGCACGAGTACGAGCATAATTCCCCGGCTGCGGTTGTCGGTTTCGGCGGGTCGCCGATCGTCATCGGGATATGGCCCTCAACGAGCAGTCCGTCGCCGCACAGCCGGTCGTGTCGGCGGTGGCGGGGCGGTGGCCGGTGACCGCCGTGTTCTTTCTCGACGGGCTGGCACCCCGCCCGCCGGACGCCTAGTGCAACGTTCGTTGAGGCGGTACACGAACTTGCGGCGGAGCGTGCGCGTTGGTGGGGCGGGCCGTCCCCAGATCCAGGGGTTGGCGTGGGTGTTGAGCTGGGCGGTGGCCCCCCGCACCGCGTAAGCGATCTCGGCGGTGTCGGCGAAGGTCTGTCCAGCGAACGCGGCCCGGCGCAGCAGCCGCCACCAGCCCTCGCCAAGGCCACCCCGTGCACGGTGGCGAGCTTCGCCCACCTGGATGGCAAGAAGGTCTTCGACGGCGGTCCCTGCCACCGCCTCACCACGGAGAAGCAGCAGCAGGTGACCGTCGCGTACGGCTGACCGCTGGCGGCGGGGCGCCCGGTGCGGCGCCCCGCCTGACCGGCGGCTACCAGGCGATCGCCTGCTCCCACATCCGCACGTACGCCTCGGCCCCGGCCATCAGCTGCTGCCGCAGCAGCGCGCTGTCCCCGCCGGCCTGCTGGATGAGGTCGGTGGTCCAGTCGGCGAACAGGCCGTACTGCGCGGCGCCGTCGGTGTTGACGTCGAAGGTCCGCGAGCCGAAGACCTGCTTGGCCACGGTCGTGCCGTTCGGGGCGACGAACGGGTAGCGCAGCGGGTTGGCGGCCGCGTTGGGGCGGGGGTTGGCCTGGTCGCCGAGGCCGTTGACGTCGGTGCCGTAGCCGTAGCCGGTGATGGCGCCGCCGTGCGGGGCGGCCCGGTTGGCGCGCCACTCGCTGAGGAACTCCGGCACCGAGTTGGCGTACGTGGCCACGAACCCGCCCAGGGCGAGCATCCGGTCGATCATGGTCGGGTCGGACCAGCTGTGCACCGACGCCACGCCCGGGTAGCGGGCTGCGGCGGCCATGTCGAGCACGGCCTGGGCGGTCTTCACGCTCATGTGGTCGACGTGGATGATCATGCCGCGGTCCATCATCTTCTGGATGAGGTACCGGCCGAGGGGGGTCAGCCCACGGGTGTTGCAGATCTTGCCGCTGGGGTACACGGGCAGCACCGCGCCGGGCGGCAGGCTCACCACGCCGAAGCTCAGCAGCCGCACGAGGTCGTCGCTGACGAGCGGCTGCTCGTTGTCGGACGGGCCGGTGCAGCTGGTGGCGGTCCACCAGTGCCCGGTGGACAGCAGATTGCCCAGGTTGACGAACGCGCCGGTGAGGCCCGCGTCGAAGCGCGTGCCGCCGAAGGCGTTGTCGAACTTGTGGACCGGGTACAGGCCGGAGACGCCGATCGCCTGCAGCTCGTCGAGGCCGGCGTCGATCTGGGCGGTGGTGCACTGCGGGACGTCGTTGACCTCGCGGCAGCCGAAGATCTCGGAGTTCTCCACGCCGATCGTCACGGCCAGTTTGCCCTGCGCGGCGATGCTGCGCACCTGGGCCGGCGTGGTGGCGATGCGGAACCAGCCCTTGCCGGCGCCGCCGTTCTGCGCGTCGATGTAGTCCTGCATCGAGTACAGGTAGCGGGACTGGACGCGGATCTGGTCCATCTCGTCGCACGAGGTGTCCCGGTACGGGAACAGCTCGCAGATGGACCGGTTCGCCACGAGCAGCGCGTTGAGCACCCGCTGGCCGGCCCGCCAGGACCGTTCGATGCCGCGGTAGTACGACTGCTCGTGCAGCAGCGAGTTGTGCTGCGGCCAGTCGCCGAACGTGGGCCAGCCGTCCTCCGGCGAGTTCACCGCGTCGGTGCCGCCGACGATCGCCTCGAACAGCGCGCCGACGTTGAGGCTGCGGTGGGTGTCGCAGCCGGCCAGGGCGACCTGCACGCCGCCGGAGGCCCACGCCTCGCCGCAGTGCATCTGGCCGCCGAACGCGGCGGCGGCGGTGATGTGGGCGTGCGCGTCGATCGTGCCGAAGAGCTTGCCGCTGCCGTCGACGCCGGGCGCGGCGGTGCCGGTGACGGCCGGGTCGATGTCGGGCGGGGTGGCGCAGCCCGACGCGGTGGCCAGCGCGACGGTGTACGACGAGCCGGCCGCGCCGAGGCTCCACAGGAACGAGCCCATGGTCTGGCCGGTGGCGGTGGCGACGAGCCGGTACCGGTCGCCGCTCTTGGTGACGGTGAAGTCGGCGCGGTCGCCGTAGGAGTCGCCGGCCATGATGAAGCCGACGACGCTCTGGTACGCGGGTTTGCCGTCGGAGCCGATGAGCTCGTAACGGCCGAGCTGGGTGGCCTCCAGCCGGAACGACGTAGCGCCGGAGGCCGACGAGGTGAAGGCGTAGCCGGCGCCGCTGCGCACGACGTAGCCGACCGCGCTGGAGCCGTTGTAGACGCGCAGCGAGGCGCAGGTGCCGTCCAGGGCGTCGGCGTTCGCCGTGATCGCGGCGGCCGAGGCGGAGGGCACGGCGACGACCGTGGTGGCGACGAGCGAGAGAAGGATGCCGGACGTCAGCGTGGTCCGGCGGGACGGGTGGCGCAGCGACAGGGACATGATGGCGGTGCCCCTTCAAGCGTGCCGGAACGCACGATCCGGCGGCCGGTGTGAAGTCAGATCAGCGTCCGATAGACGTAGGCCACTGTCAACAGGAAACGAGAATGTTTCGGTTTTGGCCGATCATGACTGGCGGCGCGCCGCGCTGGGGGCGAGCGGTCCGCCCGCCCCCAGCGACGAGGTGGGGTCAGGAGCCCGGCGGCGGCGGAGGCGGCGGGTCGACCGCGATGCCGATCTGGGCCCTGGTGGAGAAGTTGCCGGCACCGTCGAACGCGCGGACCGTGACGATGTACGTGCCGTAACCGCTGTACGGCACGTACGCGGTGGTGTCGCCGACCAGTGCGACGACGGCGCCGTTGAGCGCGACCTCGTACCCGGCGACGAACTGCTCGTCGCGGGCCGCGGTCCAGCCGACGGTCCAGGAACCTCCGGTCGGGCCGCGCAGGGTGAGCGCCGTCGGTGGCCCGGGCGGGATCGTGTCCGGCGGGGTGCCCAGTCCGAGGACGGCGAAGGGTGAGCGGTTGCCGGCGGCGTCGACGGCGCGTACCCCGAACGACATGACCATCGGGGGCGGCACACCCATGCTGTAGCTGGTCGTGGTGACGGTCGCGATCGGGGCGGTGCCGGTGCTGCTCCAGATCTCGTAGCCGGTGACGCCGCGGTCGTCGGTCGAGGCGGTCCAGGTGAGGGTGAACGTGCTGGCCTGGGTGGTGCCGCGCAGGTCGCCCGGGGTGCTCGGCGGCCGCACGTCGCGGGCCGGTGGGCTGCCGTCGCACGGGGCGCCGTTGAGCAGGCAGCCCTGCGGGGTGCCCAGGCCGGCGGCGACCCAGCCGAAGCTGGTGGCGGCGCCCGGGGCGAGGCTCGCGTTCCACGGCGCGCCGACGACGACGTAGTGGTTGCCGGAGCGGGTGACCGTGGCGTTCCAGAGGTTGCTGATGCTGGTGCCGGCGGCCAGGTCGAACTCGACCCGCCAGCTCGGCAGGGTGGTGGCACCGCCGTTGGTGACGGTCATCCGTCCTGAATAGCCGGTGGGCCACACGCTGTCCTGGTGGAACACGGCGGTGGGCAAGGTCGCGGCGCGGGCGGGCGCCGGGTTGAGCGTGATCGCGAGGACGGCGGCGACCATGGCCACCCTCGACAGGAATCGACTCATGTCAATAGAAGGTACGGCGGTGCCGCAACAGCGCGTCCGGTGACGAGGTACGTCCGCCAAGAGCATACCGCACCCGCGACCGCCGGACACTCGGGTGAAAAGCCCTGTTGAACTGGGGTTTTGCCGTCGTACGGTGGTCGCTCCCGACGAACCGGAGGTTCATGTTGCTCGATCCCGGCATGGTGACGTGGGCGCGTGTGGTCCTGCTGCAGGACAAGCCGCGACGGTACGAGCTGGTGCAGGCGTACCGCATCATGACGACAGTGCGACCGCAGGTCTACCGTCCCCGGCTCGCCCGTGCCCTCGGCGACCTGGTCGACGGGTTCACCGCCGCGGCCCCGGCGGACGCCGTCGAGGAGCTGCTCACGGAGGCCGCCAGCAACCTGCTCACCTGGGCGCGGGAGCTCGTACGGGCGTCGCCCGGCACGATGACCGAGCCCGGCGCGCTCACTGAGGCCGGCGCGCTCACCGAGCCCGGCGCGCTCACCGAGGTCGACGTGCTCACCGAGGTCGTGACGCGGCAGCGGCGGCGCCGTGCCGCGGACGACGGCCCCGACTGGGACCTCCTCGCCGTGGCCGTGGCACTGGAGGAGGCCGGCCGCGCCGGCGCCGCCCTCACCGCCGTGCAGGAGCTCATCGCCGTCGAACGCCGCCGCCGCCAGGTGCGGCGCGGCCGCCTGGCCATCGCCATCGCCCACGCCGCGGGCATCCTCGAACGCCGGGAACGCTCCTACGACGCCGCCGCGCTGCGGGCCCAGGCCGAGCCGGCCGCGGGCCCGCGCAGCAACGGCATCGCCGAGCGGCTCGCCGGCATCCCGCAACCGGCCGCCGCCCGTAAGCCCGGCCGGGGCGTTCCGGGCCGGGGTGTGCCGGGCAACAGCAGGACACCGGCGCCCAGCAGGTGATACGGGCCGCGCGGGTCACGGGTAGCCGTGGCCCGCGCACGCCCGCCGCCGGGCAAACGCGGTCGGTCTCGCGGCTGCCCCGTCCCACAGGACGTCCATCGGTGGCGCGGCTACGGCACCGCCGGATGGATCTCCCCGTGGTACATGCCGAACAGCGGCGCGACCAGTGCGGCCACCTGGGTCAGCAGGAACCAGCCGGCGGCCAGCGCCGCGACCAGGGCCAGCGCCGCACCCGGTCCGGCCCGCCCGGCCGTGACCAGCCGCCCAACCGCCGCCGACCGCGTCCGGAACCCGCTGGTGAACGCCGCGACCACGACGAGCGCCAGGGCCAGCGCGGCGAACGTCCAGTACAGCACCGGCCCCAGGTATTGCGCCGCCCACGCGAGGCCGTCGTGCAGCCACGCCAGGTCGAACGGCGGGTCCATGTCCGGCAGCCGCGCCCCGCGCCACCACCCCGGCCCGTACGTGGCGAGCGGGTAGTACGTGGCCGCGGCGACGGCCGACAGCACCAGCGCGCTGCCGCCTGCCGGGTACTGGCGCTCCGAAACCGGCATCGACCCCTCCGGATACGACGCTACCCCGCCCCACCCGGCCCCGGGCTGCCGCCGGCCGGCGGATTCCCGGCAGGTGCACAATCCGGCGCCCGGTCCGGGCTCAGCGGAAGACCGGGGTCCACTCCTGCTGCCGCACGATCTTCACGCCCGGCGCCCGGTAGTACGGGTCGTCCTCGACGATGGCGTCGAGCTCCTCGGCGGTCACGTCGAAGACCAGCAGGGCGCCGCTCTCGTCGGAGTACGGCCCGGCCAGCACCACCCGGCCCGCCTCGTGCAGCACCCGCAACCGCTCCCGGTGCGCCGGGCGCAGCGCGAGCCGGTCGGGACTGCCGTCGAAGGCGAGCTCAAGCAGGTACACGCCGACCATCGTAGGACAGCCGGTGGATCACTCCGGCATCGTGGCGCACACCTGGCGGAACGCGGTCAGCCACTGGCGGATCTGCTCGTCGGAGTGCAGGTACGGGCCGTCCGGGACGATACGCAGGTCGATGCCGTGCAGCATGTTCAGTGCGAGCCACACGACCTGGTCGCGGGCGCACTCGTCGTCGGGGTACGTGTGCCAGGGGGCGGCCCAGCGGTCGACGTCCTCACGGGTGCGAGTGCCGTCGAGCAGCGCGACGAAGCAGCGGTCGAGCTCCGCGCGGGTCGGACGGGGCAATGGCAGCACCACCCGCCCATCGTCGCAGACGCCGTCCACCCCGCCCGACGGCTCATCGCACGACGACGTGGTTGGCCATGTCGACGACGGGGCGGTAGCCGAGGGCGGCGTAGATCTTGTTCGAGGTCGGGTTCGCCTGGTCGGTGAAGAGGCAGACCCTGGCGCCGGCGGACTGCAGGCGGCGCGACACCTCGGCGACGGCGTTGCTCGCCCAGCCGTGGCCGCGCTGGTCCGGTGGCGTGTAGACGGGGGCGATGCGGGCCACGCCGTACACCGGCGCGGTCGCTCCGGCGAGGCTGACCGGCGTGCCGCTGCCGTCGAGCCAGAACCAGTACTGCCCCTCGCCGATGCGGCGCAGCAGCTCCGCCCGGTCGGGCAGGACGTGCACGCCGGTGCCGCGGCGGCGGCCGGCCTGCTCGTCGGCGTCGCCGAGGAACGCCGCGACCCACCGCTCGACCAGGTCGATGTCGCCGCCGGTCACGGCCGCGAGCCGGCCCGGCGCCGGCCGTGGCGGGACGAGCTCGCCGAGCTCGTGCAGCTGGCTGTGGATCAGGACCTCGGCGCGGCCGCCGGTGAGGCGGGCCAGCTCGCCGGCGCACCGCTGCGAGGCGGGCAGCGCGCCGTGGACGGCGAGGGTCTCCTCGCCACGCCCGTGCAGGGCGCGCGCCAGCGCGACGGCCGCGTCGTCGGGCATCGGCAGCAGGAACAGCGGGTGCGGCGGCTCCGGCGCGCTGCGCATCCCCGCCCCGACGACGGCGCCGGCGGCGTCCCGGACGACCAGCCACCAGAAGTGCCACGGCGGGCCGCCGGGCGGCCAGGTCCGAGGCCGGTGCGCGTTCACGGTCACGACTGTGCTGAGGACCGGGTCCGCGGCCAGATGGTCACCGGCGGCGGCGAGGAACTCCGCGGCGTCCGTGGTGAACTGCAGGGTGGAGCTCATGCCGTCGCCTCCGCTGCGCTGCGGTCCGCTCATGTGGTCGTACCGTAGCCAACGCCACACACCGGGTGTATCGATTTTCCGCCGTGGCACCATGTCCGGATGATCGTGCTGGTTGCGGGTGACCCGCTGCGCCCACGCCGCCCTGACGAGCACTTCGCCGCGGAGGCCGACGCCGCCCGGGCCGCCGGCCTCGACGTGGCGGTCGTGGACCACGACGCGCTGGCGAGCCCCGACGGGGCGCGACGGGCGGTCAGCCGGGTGCCCGAGGGTGCCGGCATCGCCGTGTACCGCGGCTGGATGCTGCGCGCCGGGCACTACGCGGCGTTCGCCGAGGCCCTCGCCGCCCGTGGCGTCACCCTGCGCACCGGCCCCGAGCAGTACCGGCAGGCGCACGAACTGCCCGGGTGGTACGCCGCGCTCGCCGCGGTCACCCCGGCCACGGCGTGGACCACCGGCGACGACCGCGACGGCTTCGACCGTGCGGCCGCGACGCTCGGCCCCGGCCCGGCGGTCCTGCGCGACTACACCAAGTCGATGAAGCACCACTGGCACGAGGCGGCGTACATCCCCGACCTCGCCGACACCGCCGCCGGGTGGACGGTCGCGTCCCGGTTCCGCGAGCTGCGCGACGACGAGTTCACCGGCGGCTTCGTCCTGCGCCGCTTCGAGTCCTTCGGCTCCGCGGAGGTGCGCACCTGGTGGGTCGCCGGCGCGTGCAGGCTGGTCGGCCCGCACCCCGACACCCCGCACGACGCGCCGCCCGCCACCCTGGACCTGTCCGCCGTCGAGCCGCTCGTCGCCGCGCTCGCGCTGCCGTTCGTGACGGTCGACCTCGCGCTGCGTACCGACGGCGAGTGGCGCGTGATCGAGCTCGGCGACGGCCAGGTGAGTGACCGGCCGTCCACGGTGGACCCCGGCACCTTCGTCACGGCCATGATCCCGCCGGACTGACCCGCGCCTCGGCCGGCGTCAGCGCAGGGTCTTCCTGAGCCAGTGCCCCGCGTACGGGCTGTCGTTGAACGCCGGTGCCTCGTGGAAGCCGTGGCGGGTGTACAGGCCACGCGCCTCGACCAGGTCGGTGCGCACGTCGAGCCGCAGGGACGTGACGCCGTCGGCGGCGGCCTGCTGCTCGACGGTGCCGATGAGCCGCGCGCCGAGGCCCCGGCGGCGGACCGCGGCCGACACGTACACCCTGGTCAGCTCGCCGACGCGGGTGCGGTCCTCGCCGACGCGGGTGCCGTCCTCGGTGACGTACCGCAGGCCGATGCAGCCCACGACCCGCTCGCCGAGGGTCGCGACCCAGAACCAGCCGGTCGGCGGCTGCAGGTCCTCGTCGGCGTCCTCGGTGAGGATCCCGTCGATCTCCGCCTCGGTCATCGGACGGCCGTGGTAGCGCCCGCCGATGTCGTGGTAGTAGTCGCGCAGCGCCCGCTGGGCCTGCGGCTCGGCGGGTTTCGTCACGGCGACGACGATGCTGGCGTCCGGCACGACCATCACGGACCCCATCATCGGCCGGCCGGTTTCCGGCCCGCCACCGGGTTTTGCGGCTCGGCAGCGGCCCGTGGGCGTGGCATGATGCGGGGGCATCCGACGAGCCGAAGGACCCGATGAGCGCTGGACTTGCGGCGCAGCTGTGCTACGCCGACGTGGTGCGGCCGCGCCCCGCCGACGTCCTGTCAGGCATCCGGCGGTTCTGGCCGTCCGCCGAGCTCGTCGACGGCACCGGCCGCGGCGGCGGGTTCATGGTCGCGTTCCCCGAGCTCACCACCCAGCTCGGCGACGGCGCGGGCATCCGCCTGCTGGTGTCGGTCGGGCAGCCCGCCCCCGAGCGCCCCGGCGGCTCCGGCAGGGACCTCAGCCAGAGCTGGGAGTGGCCGGACGCGCCGGAGGCGCTGGCGTCGGTACGGCAGACCGTCGCCGTCACCGAGATCTTCGGTACGTCGTTCGCCCCGGCCAACCGCGTGCACGCGCTGACGGCGGTCGTGCAGGGGCTGGCCGCCGCCACGACGCCGGTCGGGGTCTGGTGGCCGGTGAGCACCCTCGCCACGCACCCGGCCGCGCTGGCCGGCCGCCCCCTGGGCGGGCTGGTCAACGTGCGCCTGTTCAACGTCGCCGGCAGCCCCGGCCTGCTGGCCATGGACACCCTCGGCCTGGCCCCGCTCGGCCTGCCCGACCTGGAGTGCGTGTTCAGCGGCCTGCCCGAGACCAGGATGGCCGCCTACCTGACGTCGATCGCCGAGTACCTCGTCGCCGGCCACACGATCCGCGGCGGCGACACCGTCGAGGGCCTGACCCCCGACCAGCGCTGGCGGGTCACCGCGGGTTCTTCGTCGGTCGCCCCCGAGCGCCCCGTCCTGTCGATCAGCCCGGGCCAGTGGGGTACCGGGGCAGGGCGCTGAGGTCGCGCCCTGACGGAGGCGGTCTCCTTCTTTCGCCGCCCGCTGACACCGGCGCCGCACCCGGGCCGCAACCGGCGCCGCCCATGCTCGTAGGGACACGGCGGGGGACAGGGACCCGGCCCGGCTCTGCTGGTGGTGTGCATGCGTCGGCGTCTCACGGTGCTCGGGGCGGCGGCCGCGGCCACCGTCGCGCTGGCCGCGCTCGGCCCGGCGGCGGCGGTCGCCGCGCCCGCGTCGGTGCCCGGCACCGTCTCCTCGGGCAAGGTGAAGTTGACCGTGCGCTCGGCGCCGACCGCCGCGTCCGCGCCCGTCACGACGCTGCGCAACGGGGCGAAGCTCGCGATCGCCTGCTGGGTGCGGGGGCCGAAGACCAAGGGCCGGGTCCGCACCACCGACCGGTGGGACCGGCTCACCAGCGGCGCGTACGTATCCGACGCGTACGTGAGCCGCCGCAAGCCGCCGCCGGCCTGCCCCGCACCCGCACCCGTCACGCCTACACCCGCCCCCACGCCGACGCCGGCTGTCACGCCGGTCATCGTGCCGCCGGCGGGTGCGGTGCCCGTCGGGCCGTGGGTGGGGCCGGTGCCGGGCAAGGGCACCAGCGGCTTCCGTACCGTGTCCCGCCCCGCCCACGACGGCATCGACATCATGGCCGCCCGCGGGACCCCGATCCACGCGACCGCCGCCGGCACCGTCATCACCGTCGTGTGCAACACCTCCGGCCCGTCCTGCGACGTCGACGGCTCACCCGGCATCAAGGGCTGCGGCTGGTACGTCGAGATCCACCACGCCGGCGACATCGTCACCCGGTACTGCCACCTGGTCCGCCGCCCCGACGTCACCGTCGGCCAGCAGGTCACGGCCGGCCAGACCATCGGCTCCGTCGGCACCTCGGGCAACTCGTCCGGCCCCCACCTGCACTTCGAGGTCCACTACGGCCGCCCCGCGACCCGCCTCAACGCCGTGGACCCGGTCCCCTTCATGAAGGCAGCGGGAGCCCCGGTCGCCTGACCCGGCGGGGGCGGGTCAGGCGGGGCTGACGGACTCGCCGCCCCACTCCTCGGGGGCGACGTCGGCGAGCGTCTCCGAGAACGTCCACTGGTGGCCCGCCGGGTCCTCGGCCTGGTACTGCCGTTCGCCGTACTCGAAGTCGGTCGGCTCCATGAGGATCCGCGCGCCGTGCGCCCGGGCGCGCTCGCAGTGGGCCTGCGCGTCGCTCACCCGGACCATCACCGCGAGCGTGACCTCGCCGGCGCGGGGCAGGCGGCGGCTGCTACCGGTGTCGGCGACGATCACGGCGCCGCCGCCGAACGACAGCTGGGCGCGGTGGCCCTCGCCGATGCGCACCCGCTCGGCGAACCCGAACGCCGCGGACAGCCAGGCGACCGCCTCGCGCACGTCCGGGTAGGTCAGCACGGGGATCACCGTCGCGGCCGGGACGGACCGGTTGGCCTTCATGGCCGCCATGGAACACCATCGCACCTGGTCACGCGGGGTGGTCGGTCAGAACGAGCCTGACGGGCTCCAGTAGTTGCTGGAGGGCCCGTAGCCGCGGTTGTTCCATGACGCGCGCAGCTTCTCCAACTCGCCCGGGCGCCACACGATCGGCTCGACGACGGCTCCGGTCAGCGCCGTCCACGCCCTGACCCGCGCGTCGCCGGGTGCGCGTTCACCGGCGCGGTCCGTGTGCCACTCCGCCATCGCCTCGCCGGTCGTCTCCTTCCAGCCGATCCACACGTACTGGTCGCGGGCCCGTTCCTGCTCGATGACCTGCTGCACCTCGCGGGCGGTCAGGCCGTGCCGGGCGTCGCCGCCCTCGTCCTCGTCGGCGTGATCGACGGCGGGCAGCCAGATCAGCACCTGGCCGTGCCCGGCGTAGTCCCTGAGCAGGTACGCCCACACCGCGCCGTCGACCCCCTCCTGCACCGCCGCGACCCGCTCGGCCCGCCGGCGTGCCTCGCGCTCCTGCTGCTCGCGGGCCTGCCGCTCGCGCCACGCGGCGACGTGGTCGGTGAGGTCCGCGGCCGCGTCGCGGTAGGCGCGGTAGGCGGCGCGCACCTCGTCCTCCAGCGCCACCCGCTGCGCGTCGTACTCCCGTTGCAGCCGTCCGCGGCGCAGCCGCCACCGCAGCCCTTCCCAGATCTGGTACGGCGGCGAGAGCCGGCCGCGCGCCTCCCAGTCGCGCTCCTGCACCGACCGGATCGCGGCGACCACGGTCTGCGTCGCCGCCCGCCAGCGGTCCGCGTCCTGTGCCGGCGCCTTGAGCCGGCCCGCGCGGAAGCCGGTGCCGCGGTTGTCGAGGTCCACGCAGTAGAGCTCCCGGATCTCCTCGATCTCGTCGTCGCGCAGGTTCAGCACGACGGTCCTGATCGCCTCCCACAGCTTCTGGTAACAGAGGTCGACATCCATCGACACAGTTTCACACTCTGCGCCGGATCCGGCGACGCTGCGGTACCCTTGCAGGCGACCACGTCGTCGTCGATGGCTCGCGTGCGCCGAGAAGCACGCACCGGATGACCTTCGAATGCAGGAGCGGTTCCGCTCCGGTGCGGTGAGCCCCGCGATCCGGGTCCGGACCCCTCGGGAGATCCGGTCGGCCCGTCGTCCCCGCCGGCACCGCTGCTGGGGACATCTCGTCGCGGCGCCGCTGTGGCCGATGCACGGCGCCAACCTCGGCACGCTGTTGCGCACCTGCGACGCCGTCGGGGCGTGCCTGGCGGTGCCGCCGTTCGGATGGGTGGACGAGGCCCTCGCGCGCGGCAACACGCTGCGGCAGCCGGCGTGCGTGCACCGCGTCGGCGATCCGCTGCGCTGGCTCGCCGAAGAGCGCCGCGCCGGGGCCGGCATTCTCGGGGTGGAGCTGGCCGACGAGGCCGTCCGCCTCGCCGACCTGCCGGCCGCGCGGCGCAGGACCGTCATGGTGCTCGGGCACGAGGCCACCGGCATCCCGCCGGAGGCGCTCGACCTGCTCGACGGCGCCGTCGAGATCCCGATGATCGGCACGGGGTCGAGCCTCAACGTCGCGGTGGCCGGCTCGCTCGTGCTGTACAAACTCGCCGGGCTGTTGTAGCTCGCTGGGCTGCAGCTCGCCGGGCGCTGGGGTCAGCCGCGCGTGGAGCGGGTCGCGTGCAGCGACGCCAGCAGCCGCAGCCGGTCGGCGTCGGCGCTGCCGGGCTCGGCCAAGGCGTCACCGCAAGCTGCGGTCAGGCCGGTCGCCTCGGCAACGTCGGCCAAGAGGCGGGCGCCGGCGTGGCCGACCACGCCACGCCCGTCGGCACTCACAATGATCTTCGGACGCGATCCGGTAGCCTGCACTCGGCAGGTGCCTTCCATGGCGGATGATCAGGGCCTTCGACAAGCCAGATCATCCCAGATGGCAGGCACCTTCCTCATTTCCGATCATGAGCCGCGCGCAGGCTTACTGAAAGACCCGGGCTAAGCGCACTGATAGGAAACGGTGAAGGCTCTTGATCGACGTGGGTGGTTGGTGTGGCATAGTGCCCGGGTGTCCGCTTCGGAGTTGCAGCGCCGTCGTCCGACGACCTGGTCGCGCGGATCGCCGAGCAGGATGCGATGGTCGCGGCTTCGCGGGCTGAGGTCGCGCAGTTGCGTGGCCGGTCGGGGATGGACTCGTCGAGCGGTTCGAAGCAGCCGTCGTCGGATGTCTTGGCCGGCAGCGGCGTTCCGGGCCGGCATCGGGGAGCGGGGCAAGCCCCGGGGCGCGCCGGGGGCGACGCGGATGCTCGTCGATGCTCCGGACGAGCGGATTTCGTGTCGGCCGGCCAGGACCTCCTCGAAGTCCTCACCGCCCTGTTCGCCACAGGCCCCTGGCTCCACCAGACCCAGCCTCTGACCCGAGCTAAATACGTACCCCATGACCAGGCATAGACGTGAAGGTGGCACGGCTTGGAGCAACAGGAACGTCTTCGTCATCTCAACCGAGCTGCCGATGTCATTGTGGGGCATGAGTACACGGTGCTCGTGGATACGTACGGAACGGATGAGGCGATTAAAGATGGTTGGGGTTACCACAACGCCACCCATGGCATTGAGGTCTCGCGAGGCGGCGGGCGGAGCGCCGCCGTGCAGGTGGAACTCGGTCGCCTACCCGCCGAAGCGACTCCGCTGGCCCGGATAGCTGGGATATTTCATGACCATGTGCAAACCGAAACGCCTGGCTACGAACTTAGCCCTAGGAGGGAGGAACTCAGCGTCGACGCGGCACACAGTGCAATGCGTGCCTACGAGAAGGATCAGGGATATTCACCAGGCGGACTCTTTACCCCTTCCAACTATGACCTTGTCGATGAAATGATCATCGCAACAAAGGTGCGCGGGGTAGATAATGGCCGAATTGTCCAAAACACGTCCAGGGAGCAGGCGGCCGGCGCCATGCTTGCCGATGTCGATCTGGGACTGGGCACCCCCGAACAGCATATTTCGAGCCCACCTGCTTCATGTTGAGGGCCAGCGCCGCAGTGGCCTGTTGGTCCCTCCGTTCAGCAACGGGCGTGATCTTGCTGTCGACCCAGCTGCGGTAGAACCTTTTCTGAACTTCCAGGCCACCCTGCACGACAAGCAGCGGTTCCTGCTGGACGAAAGCGAGAAGCTTTTCCCGTTTCAAGCTGACAATGCAGCTCTTGCCAAGGCGCTGCGGCTCGAGTACGCGGCAGGGCGGATGGGCTGGCGGGACCTGGTGGATCACGCCGCCAGCGTTGCTGACCAAAGGCTCAATCCCCAGCAACCGCAGCCAGGTCTCAACGCACCCACTGTTGATCCAGCAATGGGGCCCGGCTTGGGAGTGGCCGCCGCCAGCATGGCCTTCGCGGCACGCACAAGGCCCGCGCGTGACCACGACCCCGCTGGGCGGGAGCGTCCGCAGCACCAGGACATTCAGCAGCAGCGTGATCAACCAGTCCAGGAACGCTGAGCTGCCCATATTGATCCCAAGGCTCGGCGAAGTCTTGAGATATCCGATTCGGCCAATGCTGTCGCTGCCGCCAAGGGGCGGCAACGAGGGTGGTCTCGCCTGCTCGACGGCGTCGTCGAGACCGGCGAGCGGCTCGACGCGTACCGCACCGACGAGGCCCGGGTCCGGGCCTGGATCGCCGAGGGCGCGCCGCCGAGCTCGCCGCGGGCCGGCCGGCGTTCGCGCTGACGCTCGGCCGGGAGCTGCACTGGTTGGACGCCGACGTGTACCGCGCCGACGCCGTCCGCCTGCTCACCGGCGCGTACCGGGCGCTGGGCCGCGACGCCCCGGCCGGCATCGCCGAGGTGCACGCCGCCCACCGCGACCTGCCGTCGGTCGACGTCCTGCGCTGAGCGGCCGGGATCGGGGCCGCGGGTATGCTCGCTGCGTCACGTCCAGCGGCGCCGGGGGATGCACCAGCAGTGTGGTTCGGGATCTTGGGACCGCTGCGGGTGGTGCGGGACGGTGCGGTGGTGCCGGTCGGCGGGCCCAAGCAGCAGGCGCTGCTGGCCCTGCTGCTGGTGCGGGCCAACCAGGTGGTCAGCACCGGCTGGCTGGCCGAGGCGCTGTGGGACGGCAGCCCGCCGCCGAGCGCGGAGGTCACGCTGCGCACGTATGTCGCCGCGCTGCGCCGGGCGCTGGAGCCGGGCCGGGGCGCGCGGGCGCAGGGGCGGGTCGTGGTCGGCCACGCCGGTGGGTACGAGCTGCGCGTGCCGCCCGAAGCGATCGACGCGGTGCGGTTCGCCGAGCTGGTGGAGTCGGGCGCGCGGGGCCTCGCCGCCGGTGACCCGGTCGCCGCCGAGCGGGACTACGCGCGGGCCCTCGAGCTGTGGCGCGGCGAGCCGCCGGTCGCCGAGCTGTCCGCGGTCCGGGCCGAGGTGGCCCGCCTCGCCGAGCTGCGGCTCGCCGCGCTGGAGGGCCGCTGCACCGCCGCGGTCGCCGCCGGCCGGCACCTCGCCGTGCTGCCCGACCTGCGGCGTTTCGTCGCCGAGCAGCCGGCCCGGGAGGCGGCGCGCGGGCAGCTGATGCTGGCGCTGTACCGGGCCGGGCAGCAGACCGAGGCGCTCGCCGTGTACGACGAGGGCCGCCGCCTCCTCGCCGCCGAGTACGGCGTCGAACCCGGCGCGCAGCTGCGGGACCTGCATCAGCAGATCCTGCGCCAGACGGTGCCCGAAGCCCCGGCCGGCGCGGGGGACGCCCCGCCGCGGCCGCCGGGCCTGGTCGGGCGGGCCGCGGAGCTCGCCGCCCTGGACGGGCATCTCGACGCGGCGCGCCGCGGCGGCGGGCGGATGCTCGCCCTCGTCGGCGAGCCGGGTATCGGCAAGACCACCCTCGCCACCGCCGTCGCCGGCCGGGCCGCCGCCGCGGGCGTCCCGGTCGTCTGGGGCCGCTGCCCCGACGTCGGGCAGGCGCCGCCGTTCTGGCTGTGGAGCCAGGTCGTGCGCGGGCTGCTCGCCCTGCCGCACGCCGGGACCGCCGGCGCGGACCTCACCGGGTTCGTGGACGGGCCGTCCACATCGGACGGTGGCCTCGACCCGGTGGCCCGGTTCCGCGCGTACGAGGCCGTGTCCGACCTGGTGCGCGCCGCCGCCGCGCCGGCCGGCCTGCTGCTGGTGCTGGACGATCTGCACGCGGCCGATCCCGACTCGCTGCTGCTGACCCGGTACCTGTGCACGACCGTCCACACAGGACGCACGCTGGTCGTGACGACGCTGCGGCCGTACGAGCACGACCCGGCCCTCGTGGCGACCCTCAACGACCTCGCCCGCGGCGCCGGCTCGGGGCAGCTGCGCCTGGCCGGCCTCGACCCCGCCGAGGTCGCCGACCTGGTCGCCGGCCGTACCGGCGGGCCCGCACCGGACGACGTCGTGCGGCGGCTCGCGGCGCGTACCGGCGGCAACCCGTTCTTCCTCACCGAGCTGCTCGCCGCGCCCGGCGGGCCGCTGCCGCCGAGCGTCCGCGACGCGGTGCGGCTGCGCCTGGACGGGTCCGACCCCGCCACCCGCGAGTGCCTCGACGTGCTCAGCGTCGCCGGCCGGGAGCTGGGCCTGCACCTGCTGCGGGCGGTCACCGGCGCCGACGCCGCGCGGCTGCTCGCCGGCCCGGCCGCCGCGCGGCTCGTCACCGACGCCGGGCCTGGCACGGTCCGCTTCCGGCACCCGCTGTTCGCCGAGGTCGCGTACGCCGAGCTGGCCGCGCCGCGCCGGGCGGCGCTGCACGCGGGGCTCGCCGCGGCGGCCGCGCGGGAGGGCGGGCTGACCGCCGGCGAGATCGCCCACCACTACGGGCAGGCGATCGGGCTCGGGCACGCGGAGGACTTCCTGCGCTGGACCGTGCGCGCCGCCGACGACGCGGCCCGGCGGCTGGCCTACGAGGACGCCCTGGCCCACCTGGGGCGTGCTGCGGACCGGCTCGCGCCGGACGCGGCAACGGCGCCGGACGCGGCCGCCGCCGAGCTGGACGTGCAGCTGCGGCGGGCGGCGCTGCTGCAGATCACCGTCGGCATCGGCAGCGACGCGGTCGCGGCGGCCGCGGCCCGGGCGCGGTGGCTGCTGCTGCGCACCGCCGCGGACACCGACGTGCGCGCCGCGCTGTGGACGCTCGGCGAGGTCGCCTGCAACCGGGCCGAGTTCGCCGTCGCCGAGGACCTGGCCCGGCGCCTGACCGCCGCCGCTGCCACTTCCACCGCCATTGCCACTTCCGCTGCCGCTTCCACCGCCGCCGCCGCTGCCGTTTCCGCCGCCGCTGAGCAGGCCCGGCCCGATGGCCCGGTCGCGGCCGCCGGGCCGTACCTGCTCGGCGTCGTGTGCTACTTCACCGGCCGGCTCGCCGACGCCGACGAGCACCTGAGCACCGCCGTCGAGCGGCTGGCCGCCGTCGACCCGCGGCGGCTGCGCGAGCAGGCGGGCCGCACCCCGGTGCTCGCCGCGCACAACTTCCGCGCCCTCGTGCGATCCCTGCGCGGCGACCACGCCGGGGCGCGCGCCGACCTCGAAGCCGCCGCGGCCCTGGCGGAGCGCACCGACGACGCGTACGGCCGCGCCAACGCCGTGCTGTACGCCGCCTGGACCGCGCTGCAGGAGCACGACGCCGACGCGGGCCGTGCCGCCGCCCGCCGCTGCCGCGAGATCGGCGCGCGGCAGCGGATGCCGCACTTCGTCACCACCGGCGACTTCCTCGCCGAGTGGGCGGCGGTGCGCGGCGGCGCGCACGACCGGCTCGCCGCGATGCGGGCCGCCGGCGAAGCCATCCACCGGCTCGGGCTGCGCGCGACGCGGACGATCTCGATCGCGGCGATGGCCGACGCGCACCTCGTGGCCGGCGACACCGCGACGGCGGCGCGGCTCGCCGGTGAAGGGCTCGCCGCCGCCGAGGCCGCCGGCGAGCGGGTGCTGACCGCCGAGCTGCGCCGGGTGCGCGGCCTGGCCACCGGCGACCCACGGGACGTGCGGGCCGGCGCGGCGATCGCCGCCGAGCAGGGCGCCCGCCTGCTGCTGGACCGCATCGACCGCGGCTGACCGTCGGGCGGAGGCGCCCAGCCGGCGACCGGCGGGGATCTCCACACCGGTTCCACACGGTCTCCACAGCGCCCTGCTGCACTGGCGGGCATGGACACAGACGTCGTCGTGGTGGGCTGCGGACCGGTCGGCGCGCTCACCGCCAACCTGCTCGGGGTCCGCGGGGTGCGGACCGTCGTCGTGGAGCGCAGCACCGCCCCCCACGGGCAGCCGCGGGCGTTCTCCTGCGACGACGAGGCGCTGCGGGTGTACCAGCAGGCCGGGCTGCGCGACACGGTGGCCGCCGACATGTACCCGCCGCCGGTGGTGGAGTACGTCAGCGGCAACGGCCGCCCGTTCGCGACGATCGCCCTCGACGAGATCGACTTCGGCCTCGGCAGCGAGCCGCTGCACTTCTTCGACCAGCCGTGGCTGGAGGCGTCGCTGCGCGGCGGGCTGGACCGCTTCGCCCACGTCGAGCTGCGCACCGGCGTGGAGATGACGGGCCTGGAGCAGGACGCCGACGGTGTCACCGTGCGGCTGCGCGACACCGGGACCGGCGAGGACAGCACCGTCCGGGCCCGGTACGTGCTGGGCTGCGACGGCGCCCGCAGCGCCACCCGGGCGGCGGCCGGGATCGAGCTGAGCGGCACGTCGTACGCGGAACCGTGGCTGGCGATCTCCGGCGACGTGCAGCCCGGCGGGGTACGGCAGCCGCGGACCCGGTTCGTGTGCGACTGGCGCCGCCCCGCGTTCGTGTCACCCGGCGCGTTCGGCACGCACCGGCTGGAGTTCATGCTCCGCGCCGACGAGTCACCCGAGGAGATGACGAAGCCGGAGACCCTGGCCCGGCTGGCGGCGCCGTACGTCGACCCGGCGCGCTTCACGGTGACCCGGGCCGTCGTATACACCTTCCACCATCTCGTCGCGACGCGGTGGCGGGCGGGCCGGGTGTTCCTGCTCGGCGACGCCGCGCACCAGATGCCGCCGTTCCTCGGCCAGGGGCTGTGCAGCGGGCTGCGCGACGCGGCGAACCTGACGTGGAAGCTGGCGATGGTGCTCGAGGGGGCCGCCGGCGACGAGCTGCTCGACTCGTACGAGACCGAACGGCGCCCGCACACCGAGGAGATGGCGGTGACGAGCGTCCGGCTCGGCCGGATCTTCCTCGTGCGCAACCGGCTCGCGGCGTTCCTGCGCGACACGACGCTGCGCGCCGTGCAGGCGGTGCCGCGGGTGCGCCGCTTCGTGCGGCACTTCGAGTTCAAGCCGGCGCCGGTGATGCGCAAGGGCGTCCTCGCCGGGGGCGTGCGGCGCGGCGCGGTCGGCACGATGTTCCCGCAGCCGAAGGTCGCGACCGCCGGTGACGCGCCGCCCGGCCGGCTCGACGACGTCCTCGGCGCCGGGTTCGCGGTGCTCGGCCCGGCGGTGACCACCGCGACCGCGACGGCGTGGACGGGGCCGCCGGCGACGTTCCTGCGGGTGCTGCCGCCCGGCTCGCGCGTCGGCACCGACAGCGGGCCCGGCGTGGTGGAGGTGGTGGACGTCGAGGGGATCCTCACCGCCTGGTTCGCCCGGCACCGCGCCGAGGTGGCGGTGCTGCGCCCCGACCGGTTCGTCTACGCCACGGCCCTCGACGAGCCGGGCCCGCTGTCCTCGCCGCCCGCCTGAACCGCCGCCTGAACCGCCGGCTGAACCGCCGGCTGAACCGCCGCCTGAACCGCCGGCTGTGTCGCCGGCTGTGTCGCCGCCCGCACGGCCGCGACCAGGTCATCGAGGCGGCCCCGGATCCGGGCGGCGGTGACGTGGTCGAAGTAGTCGCGGGACTCGACGATCCGCCCGTCGCGCACCCGAAGGACGAAGATGCCGGGCAGCGCGAACGGCTCCCCGGTGCCGGCGACGGTGCCCCGGTACGCGAACTCCGCGACGATCACCTCGGGATCGGTCGTGTCGTGGATCGTGATGCCGTCCGGCCACCGGTGCAGCCGCGGCCCGGCGCCGGTGGGCCGGAAGTGCTCGCGCAGCTCGTCGCGGGTGCGCAGCGCCGGGGCGCGCAGCGGGTCGAACGGGTGCACGACGTGGGTGTGCTCCGCGTAGAGGTCCGGCAGCTCCTCCCAGCGGCCCTCCGCGACGCCGTGCACGAGGGCGAGGAAGACCTCGCGCGGGCTCATCGGTCGCTGCACGGCGCCCCCTGTACGATCCGAAGTAGTGACTCCGATTATATGGAGTCGAGACTTCGGATATCAAGGAGCGGTGCATGGCGCAGACCGGCGGGCGGGCGCGGCGGGCCGACGCGCAGGCCAACCGCGACCGCATCCTCGACGTCGCCGAGGACGTCTTCGGCCGCGGCGGCGAGACCGCGTCGACCGATGAGGTGGCCCGGCTCGCCGGCGTCGGCATCGCCACCGTCTTCCGGCACTTCCCGACCAAGGCCGCGCTGCTGCAGGCCGTCCTCGTCCGGCGCTACGACCGGCTGCGCGGGCAGGCCGAGGCGCTGCTGGACACCCCGGACCCCGGCGCCGCCTTCTACGGCTTCTTCCGGCACCTCGTCGCCGACGCCGCCACGAAGATCGCCATCGGTGACGCGCTGCTGGACGCCGGCGGCGGCGGTGACGGCGCCGCCACGCGGGCGTCGGCCGGGCTGCGCCGCGCCGTCGGCGCCCTGCTCGACCGCGCCCAGCAGGCCGGCGCCGTCCGCGACGACGTCGAGCTGCCCGAGGTCTACGCGCTGCTGGTCGCCACGTCCCGCACCGCCGCGCACGGCGACCTGGAGGCCGAGGTGAAGGCCAGAATGCTCGCCGTCGTCTTCGACGGCCTGCGGCCGCGGTAGGGCTGTCCCTACCCGGCGCCGCCCGGCCCGCCCCACCGCGGGTCAGCGGGCTCGCCGGATCGATCCGCACCGGCGCGCTCCATAGCGTTGCCAGCATGGAATCCAGGGAGAACGTGAAGGGCATCGCGGCGCGGATCGCGGTGTGGAGCGCCCGGCACCGCACGCTCGCCATCGTCGGCTGGCTGCTGTTCGTCGTCGGCGTCACCGTGCTCAGCGGACAGGCCGGCATGGTGCAGGCGACCGGCAGCGACTTCGGCAACGGCGAGTCCGGCCGCGCCGACCGCGTCGTCGAGCAGGCCGGCTTCCCGGAGCAGGGCGCCGGCGAGATGGTCGTCATCACCTCGAAGACCGCCCCGGTGGACAGCCCGCAGACGCAGGCCGCGATCGCCGAGGTCACCGCCGCCGTGCAGGCCACCGGCGTCACCGACCAGGTCGCGGCGCCGGTCACGTCCGAGGACGGCAGGTCGGCGCTCATCACGTTCGCCGTGCGCGGCGACCCGGAGACCGCCAAGGACCGCATCCAGCCGGTCCTCGACGCCGTCGCCGGCGTCCAGCGCGCGCACCCGGACCTCTACATCGCCGAGGCCGGCGACGCCAGCGGCGACAAGCTCATCGGCGACGAGCTCGACGAGGGCCTCAACCGGCTGTCGCTGCTGTCCATCCCCGTCACCCTCGGCATCCTGCTCGTCGCGTTCGGTGCGATCGTGGCGGCGCTGCTGCCGGTCGGCCTGGCCGTCACCGCCGTCGTCGGCGCCGTCGGCCTGCTTGCCTTCGCCAGCCACCTCGCCCCGGCGGTCGACACCACCATGCACGTCATGCTGCTCGTCGGCCTCGCCGTCGGCGTCGACTACTGCCTGTTCTACATCCGCCGGGAACGCGACGAGCGCCGCAACGGCGTGGACCCGCACCGGGCCCTGGTCATCGCCGCGCAGACGTCCGGCCGCTCCATCTGGGTGTCGGGGCTGACCGTCATCGTCGCCATGGCCGGCATGTTCCTCACCCGGGACACCACGTTCGTCAGCTTCGCCGTCGGCACCATCCTCGTCGTCGCGACCGCCGTGCTCGGCTCGCTGACCGTCCTGCCGGCGCTGCTGTCCGCGCTCGGTGACCGCGTCGACCTCGGGCGCATCCCCGGCCTGTACCGCAAGCGCTCCGAGGGCCGGGTCTGGGGCGCGTTCCTGCGGCTCGTGCTGCGCCGCCCGCTGATCTCCGCGGTCCTCGCCGTCGCGGCCCTCGGCGCGCTCGCCGCGCCCGCCCTGGACCTGCGTACCAAGGGTGAGGGCGTGGAGGACCTGTCGCCGAGCGCGCCGATCACGCAGGCGTTCCTGGCGATCCAGGCGGCGTTCCCGGGCGGCACCGGCCCCGCCAAGGTGGTCGTCAAGGCGCCCGCCGTCAGCGGCCCCGCCTGGGACGGCGCGGTGGCGGAGTTCAAGCGGCAGGCCCTGGCCACCGGGCGGCTGCACGAGCCGGTGACCGTCGAGGTGAACCCGGCCGGCACGGTCGCCGTGATCAGCGTCGGGCTCTCCGGTACCGGCAGCGACCGCGCCTCCGAGGAGGCCCTCGCCGCGCTGCGCGGCACCGTCATCCCCGCCACCCTGGCCGGGTACCCCGGCGCGTGGGTGGGCGTCACCGGCGACGCCGCCTGGTCCAAGGACTTCAACGACCAGCTCGCCGGCTCCATGCCGCTGGTCTTCGGGTTCGTCCTGGGTCTGGCGTTCCTGCTGCTGCTCGTGTCGTTCCGGTCCGTCGTCGTCGCGGTCACCGGGGTGGTGCTCAACCTGCTGTCGGTCGCCGCGGCCTACGGGATGCTCGTCTTCGTCTTCCAGTACGGCCACTTCGAGTCGCTGCTGGACTTCCGCGCCGCCGACGGCATCACCAACTGGATGCCGCTGTTCCTGTTCGTCATTCTGTTCGGCCTGTCGATGGACTACCACGTCTTCGTGGTCAGCCGCATCCGTGAGGGTCACGACCGCGGCCTGCCGACCAGGCAGGCGGTCACCGAGGGCATCACCGCCACGGCCGGGGTCATCACCAGCGCCGCGGCGGTCATGGTGGCGGTGTTCGCGCTGTTCGCCACGCTGCCGCTGGTCTCCACCAAGGAGCTCGGCGTCGGGCTGGCCGCGGCGGTCCTGCTCGACGCAACGATCGTGCGGGCGGTCCTGCTGCCGGCGACCATGGCACTGCTCGGCGAGCGCAACTGGTGGCTGCCGCGCTGGCTCAACTGGCTGCCGCAGGTCTCCCACGACGTGCCCGCCGCCGAGCCCGAGACCCGGGAGCTGCTCACCACCCGGGGGTGACCGCACCGAGCAGGGCCGCGGCGCGCCGTCCAGGGGGTGGACGGCGCGCCGCGGCCATAGGATCTTCGGCATGCTCCGCGCCCTGCGGCACCCTACCCGCCTGCTCCCCGCGGCGTTCCTCGTCGTGCTGCTGGTCGGCACCGGCCTGCTCATGCTCCCGGCGGCCCGCACCGCGGGTGAGGCCGCCCCGCCGCTGGTGGCGCTGTTCACCGCCGCGTCGGCGGTGTTCATCACCGGCATGAGCACGGTCGACCCGGCGACGTACTGGTCGCCGGCGGGCCAGGGCATCATCCTCGGGCTCATCCAGGTCGGCGGGTTCGGCATCATGACGTTCGCGACCGTGCTGGGCCTGATGGTGTCGCGCCGGCTCGCGCTGCGCACCCGGCTCGTCGCGCAGGCCGAGACCCGGTCGCTGAACCTCGGCGAGGTCCGCGCGCTGCTGGTGCGGGTCCTCGCCATGATGGTCGGCTTCGAGCTGGTCGTCGCCGCCGTGCTGACCGCCAGGTTCCGCATCGCCTACGACGACTCGCTGCCCACCGCGCTGTGGCACGGCGTGTTCCACGCGGTCAGCGCCTTCAACAACGCCGGGTTCTCGCTGTACTCCGACAGCTTCATGGGCTTCGTCGGCGACCCGTGGATCTGCGGCACCGTCGCGGTCGCCGTCATCCTCGGCGGCCTCGGCTTCCCCGTGATGCTGGAGCTGTACCGCGAGTGGCACAGACCACGGTCCTGGTCGATCCACACCCGCCTCACCGTGTGGGGCTCGGTGACCCTGCTGGTGCTCGGCATCGGCGCCGTCACCGCCTTCGAATGGTCCAACCCGGCGACGCTCGGCCCGCTCAACTGGTGGCAGAGCCTCGTCGGCGGCACGTTCAGCGGCGTCAGCCCGCGCACCGCCGGGTTCAACAGCATCGACTACGGCGCGGTGCGGCCCGAGACGCTCGCCCTCACCAACGTGCTGATGTTCATCGGCGGCGGCAGCGCCGGCACCTCCGGCGGCATCAAGGTCACCACGTTCTTCCTGCTCGCGTTCGTCATCTGGGCCGAGGTCCGCGGCGAGGACGACGTCAACGTCGGTGCCCGCCGCGTCCCCACGCAGACCGTGCGCCAGGCGGTCACCGTGGCCCTGCTCGGCGTCGCCACGGTCGCCGCCGGCACCCTCGCCCTGCTGCTGGTCACCGGGCTGCCGTTCGACCGGGTCCTGTTCGAGGCGACCGCCGCGTTCTCCACCGCCGGGCTGTCCACCGGCATCACCGGCTCGCTGCCGGCCGCGGGTCAGCTGACGCTCGTCGCGCTGATGTTCATCGGCAGGGTCGGTACGATCACGGTGGCCTCCGCGATCGCCCTGCGGCGCCGCAAGCCGCGCTACCGCCGGCCCGAGGAGCAACCGATCATCGGGTGATCTTTCCTGGAGGCTCGATTGAGCAGGAGCGGCACCGCCGACGGTGTGGTGGTCATCGGCCTGGGCCGCTTCGGAGGGCAGGTCGCCGAGTCGCTGACCGAGCTGGGCCACGAGGTGCTCGGCATCGACGAGGACGCCGAGATCGTGCAGAAGCTGTCCGACGTCCTCACCCACGTCGTGCAGGCCGACTCGACCGACGAGGAGGCGCTGCGCCAGATCGGCGTCGCCGAGTTCAGCCGCGCCGTCGTGGGCATCGGCACCGACATCGAGGCCAGCGTCCTGACCGTCCTCGCGCTCACCGAGCTCGGCGTCGAGGAGATCTGGGCCAAGGCCATCTCCGCCAAGCACGGGCGCATCCTGGAGCGCGTCGGCGCCCGCCACGTCGTGTTCCCCGAAGCCGACATGGGGGTGCGCATCGCGCACCTCGTCACCGGCCAGCTGCTGGACTTCATCGAGCTCGACGACGGCTACGCGGTCGCGAAGATCTGCCCGCCCGACGACCTGGTCGGCAGGACCCTGGCCCAGCTCGGCCTGCGCACCAGGCACGGCATCACCGTCGTCGCGGTCAAGCGCGCCGGCAGGGAGGCCGAGACGGCGCTGCCGGACACCGTCATCGAGCCCGGCGACACCCTCATCGTGTCCGGCCCGACCGAGAAGATCGAGCAGATCGGCGAGCGGCAGGGCTTCCCCCGCTGACCCGCCGCCCCGGGTCGCCCGTGGCACAGCCGAGGACCCGGGACGCTGGGTCCCGGGTCCTGGTTGGTGCTGTGATATCGGGGTCAGATGAGCCAGCGGTTGCGCTGGACGAAGGGCAGCTTCGCCCACCGGCGGCCGAGGCCCCAGGTGTGCCCGGCGTAGGCCGCGGCGAGGACGATCAGCACGACCGCGTAGATCAGGTGGTAGTCGGTCAGCGGGTTGGTGGAGCCGCTGGGGGCGCCGGTCGCGGTGTGCTGCGCGATCGGGAACTCCGCGAACCACATCATCGCCATGATCAGGGAGCCGGAGGCGGCCGCGACGCGCAGGCCGATGCCGGCGACCAGGGCCAGGCCGACGCCGGCCATGCCGAGCATGAACAGCCAGTTCGCCCACCAGGTGCCGGCCATCGAGTGGAACGCCGACTGGAACGGGCCGACGTCGATCTTGCTGAGGAAGCCCTTCGTGGGGGAGCCGCCGTTGATCCAGGCCTTCGCCGCCGGGGTCGCGTAGCCCAGGCCGAAGGTCTTGTCGAGGAACGCCCACAGGAACACGAAGCCGGTCGCGTACCGCAGCACCGCAAGGGCCTTCGCCGCGGTGCGGGTGAGCATGGCGCCGGGGGATTCGACGCGTTCGAGGTGGCTGACGGGTGTGTGGTGGACGGATGCGGCGCTCATTTTCGGCCTCCTGCCGGATTTCCTTGACGACCTCAGTGTCGTCGGCGCCGCGGCGGTACGCCGGTGCCGAAGCTCCCTGAACCGGCGGGCCGAACGTCCCGGACCGTTCGGGACCTCGCCGCCGGCGGCGGCGGGCGCGGAATGCTCAACCCGGGCCCGTGCCGGCCGATCAGGCGGACGGGCTGGAACGACGCTCGCCGGTGACCAGCCCGGGAGGGGGTTCGGTGAACCCGGAGACGTCCCTGTCCGAGGCCGACCTGCGCGGCATCGTGTGGCAGGTGTGGACGGCCTACCTGCACTGCGAGCCGGAGATCGAACCCAGCCCGGAGCCGATGCCCGACACGGCCGAGGTGACCGCCAGCATCGGCGTGGCGGGCGCCTGGAACGGGCTGGCCGTGCTGCGGTGCGGGTTGCCGGCGGCCGGGCAGATCGCCGGGGCGATGCTCGACGTCGACCCGGCCGGCGCCAGCGACGACGACTGCATCGACGCCCTGGGCGAGCTGGTCAACATCCTTGCCGGCAACGCCAAGAGCCTGCTGCCGAAGCCGAGCCACCTGTCGCTGCCGCAGGTGGTGATGGGCCGGGCGAAGGTCGTGTGGCCGGGCACGACACCGCTGCTGACACTGCGGGTCACCCTGAACGCCGAGCCGACCGTGCTGGGCATCGTGCACCAGGAGGAGAAGCCGCGCTGAGCCGCGGCGGGGAGATCCGGGCGGCCTGACGGACCGGGGGCGGCCGGTGTGCCCGCCGCCCCCGGTCCGCGGCCCGTCACCGGCCGGCGGCCGGCGCGGCGAACAGCTGGGCGAGGTCGACCAGGCGGTTCGTGTAGCCCCACTCGTTGTCGTACCAGCCGAACACCTTCACCAGGTGACCGTCGGCGGCGGTGAGGCCGGCGTCGAAGACGCACGACGACGGGTCGCCGATGATGTCGCGGGACACCAGTGGCGCCTCGCTGTAGCGCAGGATGCCGGCGAGGGGGCCGGCCGCGGCCGCGGCGAACGCCGCGTTGATCTGCTCCACCGTGGCCGGCTGCGCCAGGCGCACGGTCAGGTCGGTCATGGAGCCGTTCTCGACCGGCACCCGCAGCGCCACCCCGCCGAGCCGGCCGGCCAGGTCGGGCAGGACCAGGCCGATCGCCTTCGCCGCGCCGGTGCTGGTGGGGATGATGTTGACCGCCGCGGTGCGGGCCCGCCGCAGGTCCTTGTGCGGGGCGTCGAGGACCATCTGGTCGTTGGTGTACGCGTGCACGGTGGTCAGGTACCCCTGCTCGATGCCGAACGCCTCGTGCAGGACCTTCGCCATCGGCGCGGCGCAGTTCGTGGTGCAGGACGCCGCGGACACGACGTCGTGCTGCGTGGGGTCGTAGGCGGCGGTGTTGACGCCGGGCACGATGGTCGCGTCGACGTCCTTGCCGGGCGCGGAGATGAGCACCCGGCGGGCGCCGGCCTTGAGGTGGGTCTCCGCGTCGTCGCGGCTGCGGAACTTGCCGGTGGCCTCGATGACGAGGTCGACGTCGAGGTCCGCCCACGGCAGGAACAGCGGGTCACGCTGGCGGAGCACCTCGATGTACTGGCCGCCGACGCTCATGCCGCCGCCGGACGGGTCGACGTCCACGGCGGCACGCAGCCGGCCGAACGTCGAGTCGTGCTGCAGCAGGTGCGCGAGGGTCGCGGTGTCGTACAGGTCGTTGACGGCGACGACGGTGAACCCGTCGCCGAGCAGCTGACGCTCGACGAGACACCGGATGAAGTCCCGGCCGATCCGGCCGAATCCGTTGATGGCGATCCGGTATGTCATGGCGTCCTCCTCGAAGACCGCGGCCGTGGGACCGTACCGGTCCCATCCGTCCCACCGTCACCCGCGGGGAGGCCGGCGCGCACGGGCCGAAGGTCACCGGTGGCAGGGCCGGCGGGGTACGACGGTCCGGGCCGGTGCCGGTCGACGGTGCCGGACAGGACCTTCGTCCCTGCCACTCGCACGCGATTGCGGGCAGCGTGGAGAGATCCAGCAGAACCGGACGTTTCGAGGAGCGCGCCATGGTGGCGATCCACTACACCGGCACCGGTGCCGCGACTCGCGCCGGCGCGGTCAGCCGGTCACTGACACAGGCGACGTTCGCCGCGCTCAACGCGCCGTCCGTGCTCGACACGCAGCCGTGGCGGTGGCGGATCGGCGCGGACCGCGTCGAGCTGCACGCCGACTGGCAGCGGCGGCTCGCGGACCTCGACCCGGACGGCCGGCTGCTGCTGACCAGCTGCGGCGCGGCGCTGCACCACGCCCGGATCGCCCTGGCGGCCGAGGGGGTCGGCGTGGACGTGCGGCGCTTCCCCGACCCGGGCGACCCGGACCTGCTCACGGAGCTGCGGTACACCGGCCCGGTCCCGCTGGCGCCGCGGATCGCGGCGCTGCACCGGGCGATCGCCGTGCGGCGCAGCGACCGGCGGCCGTTCGCCGGAGGGATGCCGCCCGGCGAGGAGCTCGCGCAGCTGGAGGCGGCGGCCGGGCAGGCCGGTGCCGGCGCGTACACGCTGCACGGCCCCGACGGCGCGTACGTCGTCATCACCACGCCCGGCGGCGACGGCCCCGGGGACTGGCTGACGGTGGGGGAGGCGGTGTCGGCGGTGCTGCTGACCGCCACCGCCGCGGGGCTCGCGACCGCGCCGGTCAGCGACCTGGCGCCGCTGGCAGCCCGCCCGGTCCCGGGCGCCGGGGCACCGGCCGCGGCGGTCCGGGTCGGGATCGCCGGCCGGGTCGGCGCCGCACCACGGGCCGAGCGCCGGCCCGCACTCGCCGGTCCCGCCCCGGCCGAGGAGCGGCGATGACGACCGTCGGCCGTGCGTGAGCGGCTGCGCCTGGCGGTGCACCGGGCGCACGCCCCGCAGCTCGTCCTGCGCTTCGGCTACGCGCCGACGGCCGGGTTCACCAGCCGCCGCCCCGTCGCCGACGTCATCGACCCCGCAGGCGACCCCGGCGGTGAGCCCGTCGGAGAGCTTGGCGCGGACCGCGGCGGCGGGCACGGCGCGGACCGCGCCGGCGGGACTGCCGGCTGATCGGCGCCGCCGGTCACAGCGGCACGTGCCAGTGCACCGTCGTGCCGGCCCCGACGGACTCGACGGTGCAGCGGCCGTCCAGGTCGACGGCGCGGGCCTGCATGTTCGGCAGCCCATGCCCGCGCTGTGCGGCAGGGTCGGCAGGCTGCTCGATGCCGCGCCCGTTGTCCTGGACCGTCAGCGACAGCTTGCCGTGCGTGGCCGCGACGGTGACGTTCACGCTGGTGGCGTGCGCGTGCTTGGCGACGTTGCTGAGCGCCTCGCGCAGCACCGCGAGCAGCGCGGTGCGCGGCGTGTCGGGCACTGCCGTGTCCACGGGCCCGTCGATGCGCAGCCCGGGCCGGAACCCGAGCCCGTCGCGGGCCTCGTCGACGAGGTCCCGGATCTCGGTGCGGAAACTGTGCGGGGCGGGCCCGCGCAGCTCGAAGATGGCGCCACGGATGTCGCGGATGGTGGTGTCGAGGTCGTTGACCACCCGGTCGATGCGCTGCCGCACGTCGGGCAGGCCGGACAGCCGGGTCGCGCTCTGCAGCTGCATCCCGGCGGCGAACAGCCGCTGGATGACGACGTCGTGCAGGTCGCGGGCGATGCGCTCGCGGTCGCCGACGACGGCGAGCATCTCCCGTTCGTCCTGGGCCCGGGCCCGCTCCAGGGCCAGGGCCGCCTGACCGGCGAAGGTCTCCACCATCGCCAGCTCCAGGCCCTCGGCGATGGGGACGCTGTCCTCCCGGTACGCGACGACGAGCACACCCAGTGCGACGCCGCCGACGGCGAGGGGCACGAGCAGCGCCGTGCCCGTCGACAGCAGCACCGGCCAGTTCGCGGCGGCCCCGAGGTCGGTGACCACCGACAGCTGCTGGCGCTGCAGCACCTCGGTGAACTCGCTGCCGGCCACGCCGATCGACCAGCCGGCGGCGTCGTGCGCCCCGCCGACGGACACCTCGACGGTCAGGCGCTCGCCCTCGTCGTCGGTGAGCAGCACCATGGCCAGGTCGGCGTCGGCGACCTCGCGGGCACGGGCGGCGACGAGCTCCAGCGCCTCCGTGCGCCGGATCTCCCCGAGCAGCACCCCGGTGATCTCGGCGGCCGCCATCAGCCAGCGCTGCCGCCGCTCGGCCTGCGAGTAGAGGCGCGCGTTGTCGATGGCGGCGCCGGCCGCGACCGACAGGGCGGCGACGAGGTCCTCGTCGTCCTGCGTGAACTGCTCGCCGCCGCGCTTCTCGGCCAGGTACAGGTTGCCGAACACCTGGTCGCGGATGCGCACCGGCACGCCGAGGAAGCTGTGCATCGGCGGGTGGTTGGGCGGGAACCCGTACGCGCGGGGGTGCTGCGTGATGTCCTCGAGGCGGATCGGGCGCGGCTCCTCGATCAGCAGGCCCAGCACGCCGTGACCGCGGGGCAGGTCGCCGATCTCGGCGCGCTCCTCCGCCGTGACGCCGTGGTTGATGAACTCGACCAGCATCCGGTCGGGTCCGATCACGCCGAGCGCGCCGTACCTCGCGTCGGCGAGGTGGCAGGCCGCCTGCACGATGCGCTCCAGGGTGCTGTGCAGGTCGAGGTCGGAGCCGATCCCGACGACCGCGTCGAGCAGCGCCCGCAGCCGCTCGCGGCTGGTCATCATCTCGCCGACGCGGGTCAGCAGCTCCTGCAGCAGCGCGTCGAGGTCGACACGCGACAGTGACGGCAGCGGCAGCGAGCGCTGCCAGCCGGTCTGTTCGTCGCTCACCCGGCTGATGATATTCGGGTCAGTGCTTGCCGAGGAGCCGGGAGGCGAGCACGGCGGCCTGGGTGCGTCGCTCCAGGCCGAGTTTTGCCAGGAGGCTGGAGACGTAGTTCT
>NZ_JBFAIC010000096.1:0-32204 GCF_040654515.1 Dactylosporangium sp. NPDC050688 | reverse complement strand
AGGTCACGGTGCCAGCGAAGCACCGTGTCGGGCCGCACCAACAGCCGCAGATGCTGCAGGTTCGGTCGGGGCACCTGGTGCAGCAGCGCCGCCAGGACGGCATCGCCTCAGCGGTCAACGCGCTGAGCCAGACAGGTCAACTTGCCAGCCTCCACGACGTCCTCTGGGAGCGCACCCCCGCCCGCGCCGTCGGCATCACCTTCGCGCTGGCCGGCGTCAAGTGTTACGAGAACGTCTACAGTGGACTGACAACGCGCGTGGCAGGCGACAACCCTGCACTACGCGGCCAGGCCCGCATCGCCGAGTTCTTCATCCGGCTCAACACCATATTCGTGGTGCTCATCGTCATGCCGGTCAATCTGATCAACCCGGCCTGGTGGACCTACGGCAGCGCAGTCGGGCTCCTCGACTCGATGCTCGTCAACTACGCAGGATCCCGGTTCGCCAGGCCGCATTGCGGCGCGCCCGGGAAGCCGAACTTACCACGGTGCCGACGGTCGTCGAGGGTGTCGCCCTCTACGCAAAGTGGGGCACGTCCATGTTGGTGTATGTCGTCATCGTCTGCGGGTTCGCAGTACTCATCAACACCGGTGTCCTGGTGGACAAACCGGCCTACGCCACCGTGGTGGTGCTCCTGAATGTCTTCCTCTTCGCGGCGAACAAGTGCGGCGTCAACGCCGAGCCGGTAAGAATCGGCCTGACGCGCGCATACCTCGCCGCGGAACGCCTCGACCGTATCCGAGCCGGCGTCGGCCAAACCGGGCCGTCGCCTGCGCGATCGACGCCGGCGATCCCGACCTGGCCGCAGCAGCGGCATGGAATCTCGCCATGATCTTGTCGGCGCAGGGCGAAACAGCACAGGCCCGTAGCGTCGTCCGCCGTGCCATCGAACAGCCGAGAACCTGGTCAGGCCGGTACAGATCGTTGCATCCCTGAGCACAGCAACGCCACCAGCCGCTGGAACGCGTGGTCGAGATCCACGCCGGCTGGTTGACCGCGATCGGCCTCCAGGACGCAGAATCCGTGCACTGCGCTGCGGAAGGCCCACGCCGCCTCCATGGCGTCCGGATCCGGCAGGCCGTAGCCTGCGATCACTGCCCGGACGATCGAGACGATCTCCTCGACGGCAGCCGTGACGTGAGCATCGCCGCGCATCGGCACCCGGTCAGTCGCGGCGTACAGGCCCCGGTGCTCGGCGACAAAGGCCCGCCAGGCTTGCGCCATGGCCATCACCGCGTCATCGCGGGATCTGCCGAGTGCCGCATCGCGCAGGGCGTCGGCCAGCAATCGCCGCGCCAGTAGGGCCAGCTCCCGGCGCACGTCGTCGACGCCGTCGACGTGGTTGTAGAGCGCGGACTGTCCGACGTTCATTTCGTGGGCGACAGCGGTGAGGCTCAGCGTGTCCAGCCCGTCGCGATCGACCAGGACCGCCGCGCATGAGATCACACGATCGCGGCTGAGGGGCTTCCGTGACATGGCGCTGATGCTATATCATCCTCAATGATAGTGTATCACGTATCGGTGATTACCTATCACTGTCGTGGTTTTCACCGGCCACGACGACCGCCGCGGCCACCCCCTGGCGGTCGCAGTGGCCGCCATCGCTGCTCTGGGAGTCATGCCACCGTGTCGACGAACAACGCCCCCGAACGATCGCCCGGCAGCGCGCGAACCACGCCCACCGCCCGCACCGCCGCCGATCTCGTGCTGTTCGGCGGCACGGTGCTGACCCATGACCCGGACCGGCCGCGGGTCGGCGCGGTCGCGGTCGCCGGCGACTCGATCCTGGACGTCGGCGACGACGCCGCGATGCTGGCACTGGCCGCACCGGATGCTCAGCTGATCAACCTCGGCGGCCGTGCCGCACTGCCCGGCTTCATCGAGACGCACACCCACCCGTACTTCTACGGCAGCAAGCTGGACGCCGCGGTCGATGCCGCAACCCGTCCCGGCGAGCGCCTCGGCGACCTGGTGGAGCGGATCCGTGAAGGCGTACGGCATGTCCCGGCCGGTGAATGGATCGTGGCCCAGGGCTACGACGACACGTTGCTGGCCGAGGGCCGGCATCCGACCCTGGCCGATCTCGATCCGGTGAGCCCGAACCATCCGGTTGTCCTGCACCACGTGTCCGGGCACATCTGCGTGGTGAACAGCGTCGCCTTGCGCGCGGCCGGGTTCGCCGACGCGAGCGCCGACCCACCCGGCGGGCTGATCGGCCGGGACGAGCACGGCCGCGCGAACGGCGTGCTCTACGAGGCGGCGGCCTTCGCGGTCAACAGATGCGTGCCACCGCCGGACACCGAGTCCATCCAACGCCGGCTGCGGCTGGCCGGCGAGGCATTCCTGGCGGCCGGCATCACCTGCGTGCATGACGCCGCTATCGGCGGGGTCGGCGGCACTGCCGAACTCGACCAGTACCGTCTCGCACAGGACGCCGGACGGCTGCGAACCCGGGTCCGCGGCTACCTGTTCCATCCGCGGTGGAGCCGGCTGATCCCGGATCGGCTGACACCGGACGACTTCACGGGCCCGAATCCCGACCTGCTGCGCGTCGTCGGCGTCAAGATTGTCGCCGACGGCAGCATCCAGGCGCGCACCGCGCGGCTCACCGGTGGCTATCACCCGGTCTGTGCGGAGGACGGGGTGCTGCTGCTGCCGCCGCGGCAGCTGACCGAGACGGTGCGTGCGTTGAGCGAGCTGGGCTGGCAGGTGGCGGTGCACGGCAACGGGGACGGCGCCATCGACGCGATCCTGGACGCGTTCGAAGGGCCGGCCGGAGCGGACAACCCGCTGCGGCACCGCATCGAGCACTGCCAGACGGTCCGGGACGACCAACTGGACCGGATCGCTCGCCACCGGATCCTCGTCTCGTTCTTCATCAAGCACGTGCACTACTGGGGTGATCGGCACCGCGACCTGTTCCTGGGCCCGCAACGGGCCGCGCGGATCAGCCCGCTGGCGGGCGCCGACGCGCGTGGCATCACGTTCGCCCTGCACTCCGACGCTCCGGTCACCCCACCGCCGCCGCTGGAAGGGATCTGGTGCGCCGCGACCCGGCGCACCTCCGGTGGCGCCGTGCTGGGCGCCGATCAGACGGTCCCGGTCGGAAGGGCGCTGCGTGGCTACACCTCTGACGCGGCGTACTTCAGCTTCGACGAGGACCGGCTCGGCAGGTTGCGCCCCGGCTACCTCGCCGACATCGCCGTGCTGTCCGCCGATCCGTCCGCTGGCGACCCGATGTCGGTCCGGGACATCGGCGTCGACACCACCATCGTCGGCGGCCAGGTCGCCTACCAGCGCCGCTGACCCGCGCCGACCGCCCACACCATCATTTCCGCACCCCCCGCTCCCGCCGGTCCGGAAAGGACGACACAAATTGATGAAACGCAAATTGGCAATAATGCTCTGCACCGTGGCCCTGTTCGCCAGCGCCTGCGGTGGCACGGCATCGCAGCAGGGTCAGGGCGGTGGAGCCACCGACACCCTGATCATCGGCGGGCCACTTGAGCCGCGCACCCTCAACCCGGCGGTGCAGTCCGGCATGGTCACCGCACTGCCCGGAGCACAGCTGTTCGCCAGCCCGATCCGGCACGGCAAGGACTTCACGCCGCAGCCGTATCTGGCCAAGAGCTGGGAGTTCTCCGCCGATCAGCTGTCACTGACGCTGCGCCTGGTCAGCGGCGCGACGTTCCACGACGGCACGCCGATCACCTCGGAGGACGTGGCGTTCTCGCTGGAGGCGGTGAAGAAGCACCACTCGTTCGGCAAGGCGATGTTCGGGTCGGTGAGTTCGGTCGAGACACCGGACAAGGAAACGGCCGTCATCAAGCTGTCCACGCCGACGCCCGCGCTGCTGCTGTCGCTGTCGCCGGCACTGCTGCCGGTCCTGCCCAAGCACATCTACGGTGACGGGCAGGACCTGACCAAGCACCCCCGAAACGTCAAGGACGTCGTCGGCTCCGGACCCTTCAAGCTCAAGGAGTTCACCGCCGGCAACCGGATCGTGCTGGAGCGCAACGACTCCTTCTTCCTGCAGGACCGCGCGAAGCTCAAGCAGCTGATTGTGAAGTTCTATCCGAACTCCGCCGCGACCAGCACCGCGTTGGAGGCCGGCGAGATCGGGATGGAGATCTCCTACGACCCGGTGGACGCCGGCCGGCTGGCGAAGAACTCGAAGCTGACCGTCGCCACCACCGGCTACGAGGCGGCCGGGGCGCTGAACTGGCTGGAGCTGAACACCAAGAACCAGTACCTCAAGGACGTCAAGGTCCGGCAGGCTGTCGCGCACGCCGTGGACGTGGACTTCATCGTCAACCAGCTGCACGCCGGGATTCCGCAGGTCGCGCCGGGGCCGATCCATCCGGGCAGCCCGTTCTTCAGCAAGGACCTGGTGACCTACAACCACGACACGGCCAAGGCCGCCGCGCTGCTGGACGAGGCCGGTCTCCCGGCCAAGTCCGACGGGACCCGGTTCTCGGTGCGGATCGACTACAACCCCGGCAACGACGTGACCGGCAAGAACGTGGCCGAGGCGATCGCCTCGCAACTCGGCAAGGTCGGCATCAAGGCCGAGGTGCGCAACGCGCCCGACTTCGCCACATGGTCCGAGCGGGTCTCCAAGTACGACTACGACATGACCATCGACTCCGTCTACAACTGGGGCGACCCGACCATCGGGGTGAGCCGCACCTACGTGTGCGACAACATCAAACCCGGCGTGGTCTGGACGAACATGGCGCAGTACTGCAATCCCACGGTGGACCAGCTGTTCGCCGCGGCCGCGCAGGAGATGGACACCGAGAAGCGCAAGCAGCTGTACCGCGACGTCCAGCGGCAGATCACCGCCGACGTGCCGGTGGTGTTCATCGAGACCCAGCCGATCGTGAACATCTACAGCAAGACGTACACCGGTATGCCGGACGGGATCTGGGGCGTGATGGCCCCGTTCCTGGAGGCGACCGGGACGCAGGCCCGCTGACGCAGCCCGGGCCGGCGGGCGACGCCCCGCCGGCCCGGCCCAACCGAGAAGGACAGACATGTTGCTCGCCGGGCTCCGGCGGCTGGCCAACGCGGTCGTGCTGATCGTCGCCGTCGTCCTGCTGAACTTCCTGCTCATCCATCTCGCCCCGGGGGACCCGGCGGTGGTACTGGCCGGGGAGGCCGGCGGGACCTCGCCGGAGGCGCTGGAGGCGATCCGGCACGCCTACGGCCTGGACCGGCCGTTCATGGTGCAGCTGCTCAACTATCTCGGCCAGGTGCTGCAGGGCGACCTCGGCCACTCGTACTACTTCGACGCCTCGGTGACCTCGTTGATCTGGCAGCGGCTCGGGCCGACGCTGCTGCTGTCGGGGTCGGCGATGCTGTTCGCGCTGGTGCTCGGCACCACGCTAGGGGTGAGCGCGGCGCGCCGGCCGAACGGCGCCTACGGCAGCGGCATCACGGTGCTGTCGGTCGTCGGCTTCGCGATGCCGGCCTTCTGGCTGGGCAGCCTGCTGGTGCTGCTCTTCGGACTGCGGCTGGGCATCTTCCCCACCGCCGGCATGGAGAGCGTGATCCCACCGACCGGCTTTTTCGCCCAGATGGTGGACGTCGGCCAGCACCTGGTCCTGCCGACGATCTCTCTGGGGCTGGTCTACCTGGCGCTGTACAGCCGGACGGCCAAGGCGAGCATGATCGACGTGCTGGGCTCGGACTACATCCGGACCGCCCGGGCGAAGGGCGCAGGGCCCAGCACCGTGACGTTCAAGCACGCGTTCCGCAACGCGCTGATGCCGGTGGTCACCGTCGCCGGCCTGCAGACCGGGGCCCTGCTGTCCGGCGCGGTACTCGTGGAGATCGTCTTCAACTGGCCCGGCCTGGGCCGGCTGGCACTCGACTCCATCCTGCGCCGCGACACCCCGGTGCTGCTGGGCATCCTCGTCGTCTCATCGGTGGTCGTGATCGTGGCGAACCTGCTCACCGATCTGGCCTACCGGCTGATCGATCCTCGAATCCGGACCGGAGTTGCTCGATGACCGACACGATGCTCCCGGAGCCGACCACCCGAAGCGCCGGTGCCCCGGCACGGCAGGGTTCGGTGTTCGTGGCCCTGCTGCGCAGCCCGGTCGGGCTGGTCGGGCTGCTGATGCTGGCGACCTGTCTGCTGGCGACGGTGCTGGGGCCGATGCTCTACCCCGTCGACCCGATGGAGATCGCCGGCCGGCCGCTGCTGCCGCCGGGGGCACCGGACGCCCCGCCGCTCGGGACCGACGAGGTGGGCCGGGACCTGCTGGCCGGCCTGTTGAACGGCGGGCGCGTGACCCTGCTGGTCGGCGTGGCCGCCGCGGCCCTGTCCACGTTCATCGGCGTGGTCATCGGTGGCCTGGCCGGCTATCTCGGTGGCTGGATCGACTCGGCGTTGATGCGGTTCACCGAGTTCTTCCAGGTCCTGCCGATCCTGCTCTTCGCGATGGTGCTGGTGACATTGTTCCAGCCGAGTGTCGGGATGCTGTCGTTCGCCATCGGCATCGTCGCCTGGCCTGGAACCGCGCGGATCACCCGCGCCGAGTTCATGCGGATCCGCACGCTGGACTACGTGCGGGCGGCCCGGGCGATCGGCATCCCGAGCCTGCGGATCATGGTACGGCTGGTGCTGCCGAACGCGCTGCCGCCGATCATCGTGATCTCCACGCTGATCGTCGGCTCGGCGATGCTGTTCGAGTCGGGGCTGAGCTTCCTGGGGCTGGGCGCCCCGGGCACCGTCAGCTGGGGCACGATGCTCGGCGACAACCGGGACAAACTCGCGATCGCCTGGTGGACGGTCACCCTTCCCGGAGCCGCCATCTTCCTGGCCGTGCTGAGCATCAGCCTGATCGGCGACGGCCTCAACGACGCGCTGAACCCGAAGCGGCGCAAGCGATGACGGCGCCGATCCTGACCGTGGAGTCGCTCGGCGTGACGTTCGACGGCGCCATACCCGCCGTCAGGGACCTGTCCTTCGACCTGTACCCCGGCGAGACCCTGGCCGTGGTGGGCGAGTCAGGATCCGGTAAGTCGGTGACCTCACTGGCCATCATGGGCCTGCTGGACGACGCGGCGACGGTGACCGGCCGGGCCGTGTACGTGGACGCGGCCGGCAGCCGGGTCGAGCTGATCGGCCTCGGCGAGCGGTCGCTGCGCCGGCTGCGCGGCAACGAGATCTCGATGATCTTCCAGGAGCCGATGACCGCGCTGAATCCCGTGCTCACCGTGGGCGAACAGATCGCCGAAGCGCTCCGGCTGCACCGCGGGACGTCCCGCCGGGCGGCCAGGACGGCCGCCGTGGAGGCCATGGAGCAGGTGCGGATCCCGGACCCGGCACGCCGCAGCCAGCAGTACCCGCACGAGCTGTCCGGCGGGATGCGGCAGCGGGTGATGATCGCCATGGCCATGGTGTGCCGGCCGCGGATCCTCATCGCCGACGAGCCGACCACGGCGCTGGACGTGACGATCCAGTCGCAGATCCTCGGCCTGCTCGCCGATCTGAAGGACGAGACCGGAACCGCGGTTGTACTGATCACGCACGACATGGGCGTCGTGGCCGAAATGGCAGACCGGGTGGTGGTGATGCAACAGTCCCGGCTGGTCGAGCAGGGAGCCGTGGGCGAGATCTTCCGCAACCCGCGCGAGCCGTACACCCGGGCGTTGCTCGATGCGGTGCCGCGGCTCGGCGCGATGACCGGCATCGATCACCCGGTGCCGTTCCCGCTCAGCAGCGAGGACGAACGATGAAGCCGATCCTGGAACTGACCGACGTCGTCAAGCGCTTCCCGCTCCGCGGCGGCAGCACGGTGCACGCGGTCGAACACGTGTCACTGTCGGTGCCGGCCGGCCGGACGGTGGCATTGGTCGGTGAGAGCGGGTGCGGCAAGTCGACCCTGGCGAACCTGGCGATGCGGCTGGAGCAGCCGGACTCCGGCTCGATCGTGCTGGACGGCGTGGACATCACCCACCTGCGTGCACGGGCCCTACGACCGCACCGGCGGAAGATCCAGATGGTCTTCCAGGACCCGTTCGCCAGCCTCAACCCACGGGCGGCGGTGGGCAGCTCGGTCGCCGAACCGTTGCGGGTGCACGGAACGCCGGGTGGTGCAACGCAGCAGGACCGGGTCGCCGAGCTGTTCCGGCTGGTCGGTCTGGACCCGTCGGACATGGCGAAGTACCCGCACCAGTTCTCCGGCGGCCAGCGGCAACGCATCTGCATCGCGCGGGCACTGGCCTCCCAGCCGTCGCTGGTGGTCGCCGACGAGGCCACCTCGGCGCTGGACGTCTCGGTGCGGGCGCGCGTGCTCAACCTGTTCATGGAACTGCAGGAGAAGCTCGGCGTCGCCTACCTCTTCGTGAGCCATGACCTGGCGGTGGTCGAGCGGGTGGCGCACCAGGTGGCAGTGATGCGGCTGGGCCAGATCGTCGAGTTCGGCTCCCGGCAGGACATCTTCGCCGACCCGCGGCACCCGTACACGCGGCGGCTGCTGGACGCCGTCCCGGTCGCCGACCCGGAGCGTCGCCGAACCCGAGACCGCAGCAGCGAAGAACTGGTCAGCCCGATCCGGCCGCGCGGTAGCAGCCCCGAACTGGTGACGATGCGCGAGGTGTCTGCCGGCCACTGGGTCGCCGAACCGACCGGAGCGGAACGGCCCTCCCTCGCCGACGCGGCCGCCCGCCGCAACATCGAGTAAGGCGACGCACGAGTGACCATCGTTCTGGCCGCGGCGGTGATCGCGGTGGCTTCCGCGGCTCAGGCGATCACCGGCTTCGGTTCGGCGCTGCTGGCCGTGCCGTTCCTGACGATCATCGCCGGCCCCCGGCCGGCAGTGGCGGCAGGCCTGATGGTCGCGGTACTGCTGTCGATCGGGGTGGCCGTCGTGGAACGCCGGCACGTGCTGTGGCGGCCGGTCCTGCTCATGGGAGCCAGCGGCATCGTGGCCGCCCCGGCCGGCCTGCTGCTGCTGCGGACGCTCTCCGACCGCGACCTGACCCTGCTCATCTGCACCGTGCTGCTCATCTCCGCGGTGCTGCTGACCGTGCAGATCCAACTGCCCCCCACCGACCCCACCACGATCTCCGCCGGCCTGCTCAGCGGCACCCTGCTCACCAGCACCGGCCTGAACGGACCGCCGCTGGCGGTCGCACTGGCCGCGCAGTCGCACCCGCCACGCACGAGCCGGGCCACCCTGGCGATGGTGTTCGTCGTGCACGGCCTGATCGGCAACATCCTGGTGCTCACCTCCGTGCAGATGACCGACTCGACGCTGCACATCGGCGCGGTCGCGGTCCCGGCGATGATCGTCGGATGGGCCGCCGGCGATCGGATCAGCCGGCGCATGGACCGCACCTGGACTCGACGGGCGGTCATCGCGCTCCTCGTGGTCGGCGCGGTGCTCGCAGCAGTGACCGCTTGAGTCACCTGGCACCCGCGGCCCACCGCACCGTCACCGCACCGTCGACGGCGAGTTCGTAGTGTCCGCGTCGGAGGTTCTGCATGAAGGCGTGTCCGGCAATGATGACCTGTGCTGTCGTATCGGTCCGTAGCCCGCGCATTGGTCTCAGCCGGTGTTTGAGCCGGCTGTGATCGGCCTCGATCGGATTGTTGGCGTACTGCTCGACGTGGTGCCACGCCTGCGGGATCAGCTCGTCCAGGACGGCGGGGTAGATTGCGGCGGCGTCGGTGACCACCTCGCTGGGCTTGACCTTCAGTGTGGACAGCGCCCGGCGGAAGAACCGACGGGCCGCGCCGGCGTCGCGGCGCGCCGACGCCGACGCGCTCCGGGCGCTGACGTTGCTGCGTTCCGCGCATCGGGCCGCGTGAGCCGTGGCGGCTGCGCGGACTCCTTTACTCGGCCGGTTTATGCTGTCGCCGACCTGGGAGAACGTTGCTGAGCACGTCGCTGGGGCCTCCGACGACCCCCTGGCCCGAACAGGTCACCGCCCATCTGGACCGCGCCTACGACAACGGCCCGACCCGCAACCGTGACGCACGCTGCCGCGGAACCGGGTCTGCGCTCGCGTCACGGCCAACCGCGCCTGCTCCACCGCCCGCGAGTCAGGCTCCGGCAACACAACCGCCTGCTCGGTTCCTGGTTCGACCGCATGACCGACGACGGGTTCGACCGTCTGGCCGGGGCCCGGTTCGGCCTGCCGCGTCGACAGTCCATTGTGGATGCCGTCGTGACAATCTCGACGTTCTTGTCCGAGTCGGTCATTGGTATGAGCCGTATGAGGGTGAACACGCTCGTGAGCGCCGGGTAGGGCAGTCGCAGCAGCAGCACGATGGACCATCCTGGCCTACCCCGTCTCGCAGACTTCAGCCGTACCCGAGAATCGGCAGGTCACAGCCTATGGATGGGGTTTTCGGCACCCACAGGGCTGAAGGCGCTGCGCCGCCTGCTCGACACGGGGACGTTGAACCTGGAGGGCGCCCCAAACCGTCGTTGGTACGACAGCCGTCGTTTCAGATTTTGCTGGTCGGGCCTGGTGGACGTGGCGCGGCCACCGCGTGATCGTCTGTGCGTTGTGGACACAACTTCAGATCTTGCGGTGGCCCACGGCGGTGGCCCGGCGCAAGCGGACTCCCGCCCGGGTGTGGATGGTGCCACCAGAAACTTCTGACGACTCAGGAGACTAACTGCATTTAGCTGGCTGTTGCGAGGTTGGCGATGGCAGATGCGGTGAGGATGCAGCCGATGAGCATGATGATCGTGGCGGCTGCAACGGGCGCCCAGCGGACCGCGATGCGCACGGCAGCACGCGAGCCGGCCTGGCTTATGACGAACGACCTGCCCGCGAGCGCGAACAGGCCGACTGCGAACAGCACCGAGGCAAGCCCTAGCGCGAAGACCATGACCAGGGCCAGGGCAAGGACTGAGCGGCCGGAGAAGAAGCCGGCTACCAGCACAAGAAACGCGGCTGGCGATGGGGTCAGGCCGCCAGAGGCGCCTAGCAACATCAGACCCGGTCGGCCAGGTGTTGTTTGGTGACTGTGTGCGTGGCCATGCTCATGCGGGTGGGTGTGGGTGTGGGCAGCGGCGCGGAGGAGGTGCCGGCGGATCAGCCAGACGCCGACCGCGACGACGAGCAGGCCGCCGAGCACCTGCAAGGAACCGGTGAGCCGCGGTAACCCGATCAGGCCGGACAGGTCGGCAAACGTCCACAAGACGGCGAGCACGAACACCGACAAGGTGTGCATGACCGCCACCGATCCGCCGAGCCATGCCGCATCACGCACCCTGCCACCCGACCCGGCCAGGTAGGCCGCGGCCAGGCTCTTGCCATGTCCCGGGCCGACGGCATGCGCCGCACCCGCGGCGAAGGCAACGCCGAACGCGACCGGTGTGAAGTGCGGTGAGTCCACAAAGCCGATGAGTTTGTCGCCCAGTGCTGAGGCACCGAACAGGTCGAAGGCCAGTGAATTCGCGGGCGTGTTCATGGCTTTGCGCTCCGTCTGGGACTGCGGCGCCGTAGCCAGACGACGCCCATGGCGATGGCCGCAACGATGCTCAGCATCGACGACATCTGCACGACCACTGATCGACCCAGCTTCGAGGTGGTGGCGCTGTCCGCGGCCGCCATGTTGAATGTCCAGTCGTGGGAGGGCTGACCGGACGAGTACGCGAAGCGCTGTCCATTCGGCCCTGTCGCCATGGTCCGGTATGCCGGGTGAAGGTCCGTCAACATCGTGACCGAGACGGTTGCCCGGTCGATCGGGCGGCCGCATCTGAAGGCGAGCGTGACGCCGTCCGTGACCAGGTTCTGTTTGTCCAGCACTGAACCGCTACAGGGGGCACCGCCAGCCGTGACCCGGATGTGTTCCAACAGGTAGCCGTCGAGATCTGGCGACGAGGCCAGGGCCTGCGCATCCGAGGTCTCGTAACGGACCGCGCCGTCAAGCATGATGCGGTCTCCGGGTGCATCGCCGAGATGGACCGCGAGCCAGGTCAGATCGTCGGTCATGCCGACATTCCAGCGAACCCGGACAGCGTGGTCTCCATCCGCGGCCAACTTCACGGTCTGCGGGTCACCGAACGGGTGCGCCTGTGCCGGCGGCGCGGGCAGGACAAGCACCACAAACACCGCCAGCAGCGTGGGCAGCATACGACGCGCCGCCGCCGAGCTTGTCGACACGCCCCGACGCAATGTGGAGGCGTACCGCGATTCGATGTGGGTCGCGCTCGGGACGCCGAACCGCGACGGCGCCTTCGCCGGCATGGTCGAGCGGCTCACGGTCGTCCTGGACGTAGCTCGGCACACGTCGGTCCAGCCGTTGAGCCCCCGGCTCGGCGTGGTTGGACGAGGCCAGCCCCGTGCGGGGATGACCACTGCGGAGCTGACGTTCGTCGGTGAGCCGCCTTCATGACCCCTCCTGGTAAAGCGTAATACTTATGGCCCGTTCTAGGTCGGGATGCGGTATCGGCCCTGCGCGCCCCGGGATTCCCCCAGTCGAGCATGAACAGGCGAAGGTGTTGACCTTCCACCTGGCTCATGCGGTATAACGTAACATCAATCGCTCGCTCGGGACATCGCCCGCAGCGGCCCTTCCTGGTACAGGAGGTTGGACCTTGCGTACCGCCACAACCCCCGGAACGCGTCGTGCCACAGCAATCGCCGGCCTCACGACGCTGATGATCTCGGGCCGGCTCAAACGTCGACTGTCTGCGGGCGTTGCTGTCGCCCTGGTTGCTGGATTGCTGGTGGCTGCCCCGGAGACGCAGGGCAGGCCATCCCCGGCATCTGCCGCGGCTGCCGCGACAGTTCCTGATCCCGACGTGCTGAGCGTCGACTTCGACAAGACCGGCCCTGTCGAGCACGTCAAGGGTCGCGCGAAGAACACCTCGGGGACGCCGGCGACGGTGTTCGACTCGACGCTCAACCGTTACGTGGGCAAGTTCAACCCTCGCCGCAACGGCGAGAGTGGTGTCGATGGAGCCGGCGCGAGCGCGTCCAACCAGGGCTACATCTACAACATCGACGACGCGTGGGAAGACTCGTCGGACGACAGTCAGTTGGAGCCGAACCCGTTGCTCACCAATGGTGGCACCTTCGAGTGCTACTTCCGTTACCTGGGCCCGAACCGGTCATTTCCGAATTCCAATGAGGTGTGCTCCGGAAAGGGCACGGGTCCGTCGGCTGGCTATGCGTTCTACCTGCCGGCAACCGGGTCCGCCCTGAGATTCGCCGCCAACTCCACCACGATGGCGACGACGTCGCCCACATCGGTCGTGCCCGGCGAGTGGTACCACGCCGTCGCCACGGTGGGCAACGGATACGTGCGCCTCTACCTCAACGGCGTCGCCGCCAGCGAGCTGCCCACCGGTCCCGGCTGGGCGCAGAACACCGGTTTCGCCCTGGCCAACTCCGACATCCAGGTTCCCGTGGCCCAGCAGCGGTTCTGGGGCATCGGTGCCGATCCGAGCTCCATGACCACGATCGAGAACCCGGGTGAAGTTGAGGTCGCCGCTTCGCGCATCTGGAGCACCCCCTTTACGCCGCGGCAGGTGGCGGCGCTGTGGGAACAGGAGCGGCCCAGAACCGTTGCCGGCGCGGACGTTCTCGACGTCGACTTCGCGGCCGATAATCCGGTTGACCATGTCAGCGGGCGGCAGCCCACCGTCGTCGGCCCCACCCCACGGGTGGACATCGGCTTCGAGGGTAAGCACGGCGCCACGTTCGCGGGCGCGAACGCATACCTCTACCAGATCACGGACGCATGGAAGCCGGAGTCTGCGCGCAACATCACCGCGAGCTGGACCGTCGAGTGTGAGTTCTTCATGAAGACGCTACCGGCCGCCACCGACAACCTGTGCACCAGCCAGGCGAATGCCGGGATCTCTGTTCGCGCGACGAGTGCCGGGAAGGTCCAGGTCGTCGCACGTACCAACGCCGGCCTCGACGAGATGCCCGCCTACCGGGACGTCTTGGCCGAGTCGAAGCAGAATTTCCGCCTGAACGAGTGGACCGACGTCATCGCCACCTGGGACGGAGCCAAGATCGCTCTCTACCTCAACGGCGTGCGCCAGGATCTGCGCTGTCCACCGAACGGCAACGGCGTCATCAACTGCTCCGGGCCGAGCAGCGCCCCGGCGGTGAACCCCCGTATCTTCAACGAGACCACAGCACTGACCAACATGGTTGCACCCGGCGTCGCAACCTTCGCCATCGGCGGCACACCCACCTCGGCCGCCGAGGCGGACGGTTTCGTCCACGCGAAGGTCTCCCGGGTGCGCATCTGGAGCAAGGCGCTCACCTCGATCCAGGCCGAGTCGCTGCACTGGGATGTCAGAAGCGAGATCCGCACGCCGGCGGCCGACGTGCTCGATGTCGACTTCTCGGGCGCCGACCGACCCTTCGCGGACCGGTCGGGCAACGATCGCACTCCGACCGTCGCCGGTTCGGCGAACGTGACGCAGAACCATGCGTTCGCCAAGCAGCCGCACTACACCTACAACACCAACGGCACCACAGACCACGTGCTCTACCCACTGGACGATGTGTGGACGGACGTCGGCGGGACCGATGTGTGGAACGTCGATGGCCGCGTCGGTGTCACCGTGCAGTGCGATGTGAGGATCAATACCTCACTCCCCGCCTCGGGGCACTTCTGCTCCGGCCAGAGCGACGGCGGGTTCGGTCTGTCTGTCGATGGACGGGTGATCAAGGCCGCCTTCTACATCAACGGCGGCTACAAAACGGTCTCGTCGCCGGAGATCGCCAGTGGCCGGTGGTACTCGGTGGCGGCGACCTTCGACGGCAAGAAGATAGACCTCTATCTCGACGGCATCAAGGTGGCCACCAATAGCACCGACACCGCGGGCAGTATCGTGGCGCCCACCGCTCGCGGCTCGTCGCAGCCGCCCAGGCGGCAGTTCGCCCTCGGCGCCGACGTGGCGGCAGACGGCACGGCCGAATCCCCGATCAAGGTCAGTATCGGTTCGGCCCGAATGTGGAGCTCCGAGCTTGCGCCAGCCCAGATCGCCCTACTCGACAGCCAGTCGTTCGGCGCTCGCGAGATCGACATCCACCTGAAATCCTCGGTGCCGGGCGTTGACGGGCGCCTGGACAAGCCGACCGTATTCGACGTGGACGTCGTCGGCCAAGACCTCGCCACTGGCTGGACCTATCTGCTGCAGGGCCAGGAGATTCAGCCGGGTGACATCATCGGCGCCGGCCTGACCGCCGGTTCGCACAAGGTCCAGGTCTCTGCCACGGATGTCTTCGGCCGCCACGTTTCCTTCTCGATCCCCTTCACCGCCGTGAACATGATCGGCGTCGACGGGACGAAGACCTCGCAGAGCGGTGGGTTGACCGAGCTTTCCGCAGTCGCCCGTGCCGGTGACGGCGGCAACGTGACGACGACGTTCCAGCAGGCGACGCTCGCCACTGCCGAGGGGCGATTCCAGGGCACCGTCGCGAAGTTGCCCAACGAGCTCGGACTGAATTTCGACGACGTTGTCGCCGCCCGCTCACCCATCACCGGGGCTCTCAGTCCCGGCGACGGCGTTACCGTCGACACTCCGGCAGACCACAGCCGCTATCCGTTCCAGCGCATCGACGTGACGGTCGACAACTGGCAGACCGGGCAGTTGGCGGTCTGGACCGGGACGGTCGACCCAGCACGCCAGGCCAGCCTGTGGGCGTGGGACACCGTGAACCTGCGCTGGTTCCGCCTGGCGCAGTCGCGTGGGGTAGCAGGCGTCGACACGACCCTGCAGGGCAACGTTCGCAGCACCATGGTCGACGACGGCACCGACGACGGCGTCTTGAACGGCGTCGCGCACCTGCTGGTGATCGCCACTGACCCGTTCGCCGACGACCTGTCCCCGCACAAGTCGGATGACCCGAACGACGGCTCGGCGACGGGTGGCAAGGACCAGTTCGCGGACACGTCCAATGTCGACTTCTCATTCGTGCACTACACCGATCCGCAGTACATCACCGAGGGAGCGACCGGTAGCCAGTTCCGTTTGCCGGGCAGCCCCAGCGTCGACAACATCGACGGCAAGAGCAAGGCCACGGGCAACACAGTCCAGTGGAACTCAGCCGACGAGGCGGCCGTCTGGGAGGCCTCGCTACGCGCCCAGACCGAATGGATCAAGCAAAACGGCGCACAGCACAAGGTGGCCTGGGTGGGCAACTCGGGCGACATGATCAACAGCGACATCCCCAATAACGCCCTGAATTTTGACTCCTCGAAGGTGACCGACACGGACTCGGACGGCAACCTTTACAACGAGACGATCTCCGAGACCACAGTGCACGGGACCACCGGCGGCGCGGGCAACGTCCTGACCAGGGGGCCGAAGGACCAGGTCCGCACCGAGTACACGCTCATCAAGGATATTCACGGGCATCTTGCCACGACGGGAATCCCGAACCAGACGGTCGCCGGCAACCACGACAACGCCAACGGCGCGCACAACGGCTGGAACTCGCCGTTCGCCCAGTTCTTCCCGGCCTCCTTCTATCAGCAGCAGCAGGCCGGAACCACCGGGATCACCGGCTCGGTCCCCTGGCCGGCCGGTGCCCAGTACCACGCGTGGGACGAGGTGTTGGACAGCAACGGCAAGCTCGTCACACCGGGCAAGGACAACAGCAACAACTATGTGCTGTTCTCCGCCGGTGGGCTCGACTTCGTGGCCGTCGGTCTGTCCTACAGCGTGACCCAGGAAGAAGCCGACTGGGCGAGCAGCATCTTCCGTCGCTACCCGGACCGCAACGGGATCCTGATGACCCACGGCTACCTGTCGGCATCCAGCAAGTCCGACGGACGCGATGCGCCGTTCGGATCCGACGGCAGCAGGCTCTACCAGCAGGTCGTGACCCCCAACCCGAACATCTTCCTGGTCCTCGGCGGCCACTTCCACGGCGTGGGCACCAACCTGGAGACCATCACCGGTCCGGAGATCAACCACAAGGTTGTCTCCATGCTGGCCGACTACCAGGGGTACATGGTGCAGGTCGGCGAGATCTTCACGGCGGAGAGGTGTGCCAGGGCCGGCGAGATCACCGGCCGGAACTTCACCGGCAAGTGCCTGCTGGGCACCGGAGCCGATGCCGGCAAGATCGATGTCGACGGGGACGGCGACTGGGACCACAACACCACCGACCTGCTCCCGCTCGGGGCGAGTTTCCTGCGGCTGCTGCAGTTCAACACCTCGGCCAACACCATGACGGTGGACACCTACTCGCCTTTCCTGGACGAGTTCGGGGCAACCCGGTACGACCGTGGTAGCGATCCGTTCAACAACCCCGTTCCGAGCCGCTACAACACTTCCGCCGACAACTTTACGGTGCCGATCAACTTGAGCACCCGTACCACGTCCTTCAAGACGGACGGCCTGCTGCTGGTCACGCCGACGGACACCGTGATCGGTCGCGCGACCACGAAGTCGGGTGAGGCGGCGACGGTCACCTGGTCGGGGCTGACCAAGGGCAAGACCTACGGATGGTTTGCGACCAGCGTCAATGCCGATGACGCCACCCTGGGCGAGGTCAGGCAGTTCGGTGGGTCCTTCGTGGCGACGCAGGAGGGCGCCGACACGACCGCGCCGACCGTCACGGTCAAGCCCGAGTCCAAGGGCAAGGACGGTGTCTACAGCGAGGTCAGCTACAAACTGTTCGACCAGGGCAAGATCGACAAGGCCGTCCTCAATGGCGTCGAGAAGGACCTGGTCAACGATGTGTGGTCCGACCTCAACTCCATCACGCCGGGTCGCTTCGGTGCCGTCGAGGGGAGCAACACCCTGCAGGTGTACGACGTGGCCGGCAACGTCACCACGGTCAGCTTCACCCTGGACACGCAGGGGCCGGGCGTGAGCTTCGTGTCCCCGTCGGACGGGGCGACCGTGTCAGGCACGGTGCCGGTGACGGTGGCATTGTCCGGTCAGAACCTGCAGGCCTACAACCTGCGGATCGACTCGGCGGGGCTGCAGTACGCCTGGCTGCCGACCGAGGGGCAAGTGACCTTCTACCTTGACACCACGACGCTCTCGGACGGAGTCCACACCCTGCTGGCCACCGCCACCGACATGGCCGAGAACAAGACCACGGTCACCATGAAGATCACCGTCGACAATGCCCCGAAAGCGCCGTACACGACGACGACCGTGACGATACTGTCGGGCAAGCCGGCGAAGGTCCAGGTCGACGTCGTCGCGACGCCGTCGACGCAGACCGTCAAGGGCACGGTCAAGGTGTCGTTCTACTATCCGGACGGCCGTAAAAAGACCGACAAGTCCGCCAGTCTCAAGAACGGTTCGGTACAGATCAACCTGCCCAGCGGCTTCAAGCCCGGCGTCTACACAGTGGTCGCGGAGTACAAGCCCGATGCCGGAGGCGGCCCGGCCTCGATATCACAGCCCATCCTGTGGACGGTCGGATAGCGATCCGCCGGTGGGGGAGCCCGGCTGCCGCAACCTGGTTGCGGCAGCCGCTCGGGCCGCAACATCGGCTCGTACGGCGTGGCCTCGACCATGAACGCGGGCGTGCACGTGGAGCGCAACTACTCCGAGAACGTCGCACCCGACGGTCACGCAGACCGGCGACTCCGACCCGGGCAACATCAAGGTGCTCAACAACTCCAAGGTGAACTCGGGCACGGAGGAGGTCCGCAACGGCGCGAGCGTCGCGGCGATCCCGTACTCCTACACCCCGAGGCGAACAGCACGGTGAAGGCGACCGTCATGGCGGGCGCCGGCACGGGCAAGATCTGAGCGAGCGCGGTGCCCGTCCTGGCCGGTGCGGGCACCGTCCCCTACAACGAGGCCAGCAGGAGCCAGCGCAGGGCGGCCGGGTCGACGAAGAGGGTGTGGTTGGCGGCGGCGCGCTTTGTCCACGATGGACTGCAGATCCCGGGCGAATCCGAGCTGCTGGCCCAGCGTGGCCACGCCGCGCTCGAAGGCCTGGGTGCTCGTCGCGACCCGCCAGTGCGCCTGATCTACCTCGTGCTGTGCAGCATGACCGGCTGGCTGGCCCTCCTTACGAAGACCAGCGCGGCCAAGGACGTGGAGATCCTCGTCCTCCGGCACGAGACGCGGTCCTGCGCCGGCAGCACCCAAAGCCACGACCGGACTGGACAGACCGCGCGATGCTCGCGGCGTTGATCAGACTTCTGCCTTGGGCGTTGAGGGACCACCGGCTCGTCACCCCGGCCACGGTTATGCGGTGGCATCGACGCCTGGTCGCCCGCCACTGGGACCTATCCGAACCGGCCCGGGCGCCCACCGATCGACCCGAACGCGGCGCGGCTGGTCGAACAGATGGCCCGGGACAAATCCAGGCTGGGATACCAGCGCATCCAAGGCGGACTGCTCGGCCTCGGACACCGCATCGGCGCCTCCACGATCCGCCAGATCCTCAAACATCTGGGCATACCGCCAGCGCCAACGCGCAGTGACAACAGCACCTGGCGCCGGTTCCGGCGCACCCAGGCCTCGACCATGCTCGCGTGCGACTACTTCCACGTCGACTGCGCGCTCACCCGTGCTCGGCGGACTCGTCAGTGAGTACGAACGAGCTGCATAGAAGCCCAGGCCCGACTCAGCTGACGGGATTTGGAGCTCCACAGGCAGGCGTAACCCGCTGGCCAGGGACTTTGCTGTTCCTCGCGGGTCGCCGCTGTGCCGCCGAGTGAACGCCCGGCCGTCCCCCCAAGGAGCCGGGCGTTCACGTCCTTCCAGGTCAGAGCAGGCGCCGCAGCACGGATGCGACACCGTCGCGGTCCAGTTCCTTGGCTGCCTCCTCGACGGCGTCGGTGAACCGCGGCTGTGCCGACAGGTCGCCGAACAGCGGGTGCGCAGTCAGGTCGCGCACCGTGGGTGTGGTGCCGGGGGCGACCAGTGTCGTCTCGTCGGGAACGTACACCTGGGCTCCGAGGTCCGCCGCCCGGCGCAGCCGGTGCAGCCAGGCCGCGACTGTCGCGGCGGCGATCGGGGATGATGCGCCGGCGGCGAGCCGGTCCCGCACGACGGGCAGCAGGAACGCCGGGACGCGGGCGCTCGCGGAGGTTGCGATGCGCACCAGGGTGTCGGCCATCTGCGGGTTGGCGAAGCGGTCACGTACCGTCCGCGTGTACGTGTCGAGATCGACGCCGGGCACGACGGGCAGTGTCGGGCGGGCCTCGCGGTCCTGGAATGTCTCGATGAGGGCTACCAGGTCGGGGTCGCGCATTGCCTCGGAGGTGTAGGCGTAGCCGACGAGGAGCCCGAAGTGGGCGAGAATCTGGTGCGGCGCGTTGAGCAGCCGCAGTTTCATCTGTTCGTACGGCTGCACGTCGGTGACCATCTGGACGCCGACCGCGTCCCAGGGTGGACGACCGGCGGCGAAGTCGTCCTCGACGACGAACTGCCGGAACGGTTCGCAGACGACGGCCGCCCGGTCGGCCAGCCCGGTCCTGGCCTGCACTTCGGCCGCGTCGTCGTCGGTCGTCACCGGGGTGATCCGGTCGACCATCGTGCTCGGAAACGATACGTGTGCCGCGATCCACGTGGCCAGGTCGGTGTCGAGCGCCCGGGCGAACGTGGTGAACGCGTGCCGCGCGACCGCGCCGTTGCCTTGGATGTTGTCGCACGAGAGCACGGTCAGGGGGCCGAGGCCCCGGTCGCGCCGGCGCCGCAGGCCCTCGCAGACGACCCCGAACACGGTGCGTGGCACCGTACCGGCCAGGTCCGCGGCGATCTGCGGGTCCGCAAGGTCGACCTGGTAGCCGCCCTCGGTGATGGTCAGCGAGACGATCCGGGTGCCCGCCTCCGCGATGGCTTCGATCGCGGCATGTGGATCCGAGTACCCGTCGATGAACTCGATGATCGATCCGACGACGTGTGTCGATCGCGTGCCGTCCGGGTGCTTTTCGGTGACCGAGTAGCGGCACTCCTGGGCCTGCAGCGCGTCGCGGGTCTCGATGTCCTCTGGGCGCAGGCCGATGCCCCGGATCGCCCATTCGCGACCCTGGCCCTGGCCCATCAGGTCGTCCAGGTAGACGGCGAGATGTGCCCGGTGGAACCGGCCAACGCCGATATGCACGAGACCCGGCGTCAGCCCGCCGCGATCGTATCGCAGGCTATCGATTTCAAGTCTGTTGCCCTGGGTCATCGTCTTTCCTTCCGGTTGCCAGTGACCTGGTGGAGTTCCGTACCACCAGACGGGGTGAGGGCTCGGTGAGCACCGTCTCCCCGTCGCGGGGTTCGGCGATCTGGCCGATGACCTCGTGCACCGCGAGCGCGCCGAGGTCGCCCATCGGCAACCAGACGGCCGTCAGCGGAGGGTTGAGATGCCGCGTGAACCAGGCGTCGTTGATGCTCACCAGCGCCACGTCGTCGGGGATCCGCCGGCCGGTCGCGACGATCCCGGAGTGGACACCGAGCGCGGCGGTCGTCGTGACGGCGACGATCGCCGTCACCTGCGCGCCGGAGCCGAGGAAGCGCACGGTGGCCTCGTGGCTCTCGTCGGCCGTCCATCCGCCGCCGATCGCGGGCAGCCAGGGCAGCCCGGCGCCGACGAGCGTGTCCCGGTAGCCCTCGAAGCGGCGCTCGGACGACGAACCGGTCGCGCCCATGTATGCGATCGACGTGTGCCCGGCATCGATAAGATGGCGGGTGGCGATCTCCGCCGCACGGGCGTCGTCGAGCCGCACCGTCCGCGTGCCCGGCATCGGGTCGGCGCCGAACACGACCGACGGAACGGCGCGGGCCAACTCCTGGATCGCGTCCTCCCATGGGGCGAGGCCGCTCTGGATCAGCAGCCCGTCGACGCGCCGGCCGAGGACGATCTCGCGGAACGCCTCACCGCGCTGGGCCAGCTCGGCCGTGTTGAGCAGGATGAGGGAAAAGTTCTGCTGTGCCGCCTCGACCTGGGCGCGCTCCACCATCTCCGCGTAGATCGGGTCGTTGACGTCGTTGAGCGCGAATCCGAGCAGCCCGGTCCGCGCGTTGCGCAGCGCGCGCGCCGAGGGGTGTGGCGTGTAGTTGAGCATTTCGATGGCCGCTTCGACGCTCGCGCGTGTCTCGGGCCGGACCCGCAGGGTGGGGTCGTCGTTGATGATCCGCGACACCAGTCCGGGCGACACACCCGCAAGCTTCGCCACCTCGGCGAGCCGGGCCGGTTTTCTGGTCGAAGTGCTCATCGATTCCCCCATAAGCGCGCGCTGACCGCGATGACCGCACCGGACGCAGGGTCCGGTGCGGTGCACCGAGGCTAGCCCTTGAGCGATACGTGAACGAGAACTCGCGCGGTATGGTCCGGGGTCGCTCCCGTGATCACGAGCCGCATCCAGTTGCCGAACACGGTGAGGGCGTTGGCGGCGATGTGCTCGGACTCGCCCAGCTTCTCGACCTGCCCCCGCCGCAGCCAGTTGATCCCGTCCGGCGAGATCTCGGTGCTGATGCTCAGCTCCGGATGCTCACCCTCGACCTGGGTGAAGAACACTGCCTCCTTCGCCCAGCCGGCCTCGTACGGCAGCGTGCTGAAGTCCCCGGAGATCCGTACCCGGCGGGCGAGCACGGCGGTGTATGTCGTCTGCACGTTCCAGCGCTTTCGGTGAGGGACCGTCACTCGGTCGAGTACACGATGGAGTCGAGGTAGAAGTGGACCGAGCGGTTGGTGTCGGTCTCGACGTAGAAGATCGGGTTGATGAGGTTGTCGATCGCCCGGTACTTCGCCGCCAGCGTCGGCTGGATGCCTCGGAGGTTGAAGACCCGGTCCATGCTCTGCAGCTCGATGTACTCACGTCGGGCGACGTCGACCGTCAGGCGGAAGTAGAGCCAGTTCAGCTTGTCAGGGCTCTCGTTGTAGAGCAGGTCCTGCTCCCCGCCGGGCACCCACTGGTAGCCGTCGGTCGAGCCGTCCTCGTAGCGGCGCCCGTACCAGAGGTTGTCGATGCCGGGCTGGCACCACGCGTTCTCGACCCCGAAGCTCCACTGCTCCGGCGTCACGTCCTCGCCGACCTTCCAGTACTGCCAACGCTTGACGAGCTGGCCACCGAGCGAGTTCACGTAGCGTACGCCCGGCATGTAGCGGTACTCGCTGTCCTGGATGTCGAAGTAGAAGCCGAAGGCCCGGATGTCCTCCTCGCCGTGCCCGACCCGGTCCTGCTCCGGCGTGTAGGCGTACCACGCCTCGATCTGGATCTTGTTCGGGTCGCCGAAGCGGGAGAGCCGCTTGAGCACCACCCCCATGCTGCCGTCGGCCGGGGGCTCGGTGTGCGGCGCCGCGACCGGGGCGGTCGTCAGCTTGAGGGAGTAGGTGCCCTCCATCGAGCCGTGGGACGCCGCGAAGCGCATCGACGCGCTGCTGAGCATCGACGGTGCCCAGCTCGTCAGGTCGACGGCGCTGTCGAAGGACTCGTAGTTGTCGTAGACGAAGTTCGGTGTCAGGTCCATCCAGCCGTTGAACCCCTGGTCGAAGTCGTCGAACGTGACGACGCGCCGCAGTGGGTTGAACCTGCCGAGCTGGCGCTCGTAGGTGATGAGCCGCTCCATGATCCCCTCAGTAAATCGTTTATCCCAAGCCGCGTCCGTAGATCCTCGCCGCTGGCCTCAGGTCGTTGAGCGTTACCGGTGAAGGTGTACTTGTCAAGAGAGTCGCGAGGAAAACCCCCCTTGACGAACGCGGTATGACGCTACACCATTGCGACACGAACCACGTTGCTCAGGCGCCTGCGCTCACGTTCACTCGGCGCGCCTGCCCTCACACCCCAGGAGGCGTTCTTGCGTTTCAATAGAGCCCTCGCGGCGCCGCTGGCCGCGGCTGCAAGCGTGCTCATGGCGTTAACGGGCTGTTCCGGATCCGGCCAGTCGAAAAGCTCCGACTCCAACGTCCATCTCCGGATGGTCATGTGGACGTCCAACCCGGCCCAGCTCGCGGCGTTCCGGTCGATCGCCGACGAATTCATGCAGCAGAACAAGTCGGTGACCAAGATCGACTTTCAGAGCATCACGCTCGACCAGCTCAACACGGTGCTGACCACCCAGGTCCAAGCGGGAGACCCGCCGGACCTCTCGTGGTTGCCGGTCGAGAGCAGCCGGCAGTACATCAAGGCCGGCGCGTTGGCCGACGTGGCGCCGGTGCTCAAGTCGACTGACGGCTACGACTACGACGACCTGACGCCGTCTCTCGCCTCACGGTGGAAGGTCGGTGACGCCCTGTACGGCGTGCCGTTCTCCACCGGCCCGCTCGTCATGTACTACAACAAGGACCTCTACGCGAAAGCCGGCGTCAAGAGCCCCGCGGACCTCATCGCGGAGAACAACTGGACGTGGGAGTCGTTCCGCCAGAGCTCCAAGCAGCTCACGGACAAGCTCAGCATTCCCGGATACGTCCTGAACGACTTCGACTTCAAGAACTGGACGCGGCTGCTGCCCCTGCTCTACGCCTACGGCGCCTCGGCATGGAACGACGACGCGACGAAGTGCACCGCGGACAGCCCCGAGTTCCTCAAGGCGATCTCGCTGTTCCACGACATGGTCTTCACTGACAAGTCCTCTCCGGTGCCCGGCCAGCAGGCGGACTTCTGGGGCGGACAGGCCGGCGCGACGACCGCGTTCCTCGGCAGCAACTCGCTGCTGAAGGACGCGAAGTTCAAGTTCGGGATGGTCCCCACACCCGCAGGGCCCGCCGGGGACACCCAGGCGCTCGGCCAGTCGTCGATCGTCACGCTGGCCGCCAGCAAGCACAAGCAGGCCGCGCTGCAGTTCCTCGCCTTCCTCACGAACAAGCAGAACTCGGCGAAGCTCGCGCAGTTCTACCCGCCCATCCGGCAAAGCCTGCTCGACCCGAAGACCATCGTGGGTACCTCCACTATCCTCACCGAAGAGCTCGTCGCGCCGATTGTCGCGGCGGCCAAGACGACCGGAAAGATCTTCCCGTCCGCGACCGACGCCACGGGTGCGGCCGACGCACTCAACAGCTCCCTCGACAAGTACGTCTACGCGCCCAACGCCGACCTTCCTGACGCGTTGAAGAAGGTCTGCGCCGCCGTTTCGCCGCATCTGTAAGGCAACCAAGTATGGACTCGCAAACCCAGGCAGTGGCGGCCGCACCCGAGCGGGTGCGGCCACCGCGCCGCCTCGCCCCATACCGCCGACCCCGGCGCGACGCCGGCCGCAACGGCTTCGGCTATCTGCTGCTGGCACCCCAGGTCGTCTGCTTCACCGCGATCGGCCTGATCTCGCTCATCTCAGTCGCCTGGCTCAGCCTCCACCAGGTCAACGTGCTGGCAGGCACCCAGACCTTCGTCGGGCTGGACAACTACGCCAGCATCTTCGCAGACCCGGACATGAAGGTGATCCTGCCGAACACCTTCTTCTTCGTCGGCGTGCTGAGCGTCGCCGGCACGATCGTGGCGCTGGCGCTCGCCGTACTGCTGAACCAGAAACTGCCGGGCATCAACATCTTCCGCTCCGCCATCTTCGTCCCGGCGCTCGTGACGATGGTGGCCTGGAGCCTGGTCTGGCGCTTCATCGTCCAGCCCAAGGGCGGGGTGGACGCGCTGTTCGCGCTGGTCGGCGTCGAGCCGCTGCCGTGGCTGCGCGGCAGCTGGCTCACGCTGCTCGTGTTCGCCCTGATCCAGCTCACGAAGAACGTGGGCATCAACGTCATGATTTTCCTCGCGGCGCTCCAGGCGGTTCCCGAGGAGCTCATCGACGCTGCCCGCATCGACGGAGCCGGCCGGTGGGGCCGGTTCCGCAACGTGGTCATTCCGCAGATCTCGCCGTCGATCCTCATGGTGTTCATGCTCATGATCGTCGGCTCGTTCAAGGTCTTCGAGCTCGTCCTCCTGCTCACCAGCGGCGGGCCCGGTGTGCAGAGCAGCGTGCTGTCGTTCGAGATCTACAAGCAGGCCTTCCAACTCAACGACATCGGCTACGCCAGCGCGCTGGCGGTTCTCCTGTTCGTCATCGTCCTCGCACTGACCGGGCTCATCTGGCAGCTGCGGAAACGGCTGGTGTTCCATGAGTCAGAGTGAGCGCAAACGATTCCGCGCCGTGCGCCGGATACCGAACTACCTGCTGCTCAGCATCGTGTCACTGTTCTTCATCGGGCCGATCCTGTGGATGATCAGCGGCTCGCTGAAGTCGGAGAACGAGATCCTGCGCTACCCGCCGACGATCCTTCCCGAGGTCGTCCGCTGGAAGAACTACGAGCGGGTGTTCGAGCTGCAGCCCTTCGCTCGGCAGTTCCTCAACTCGGTCATCATCATGGCGGCGGTCTGTGTGCTGACCCTCGTCCTGTCCGTATTCGCCGGCTATGCGCTCGCGCGGGTGCGACCCATCGCCGCCGGCGCGGTCTTCATCGTGCTCCTCAGTGGAATCTTCCTGCCGCCGGAAGCGACGATCATCCCGCTGTTCCGGTTCGCCGGAAAGCTGGGCTGGACGAATACGTTCCTGCCGCTCATCCTGTTCACAGCGGTGCTGACGACGTCACCCATCGCAACCTTCGTCATGCGGCAGGCATTCCTCTCGCTGCCGGCAGAGTTCGACGAGGCCGCCGCCCTCGATGGCTCCGGACGGTGGCGCACGATGCTGCAGATCTACCTTCCACTGGCCAGGCCATCGCTGGCCTCGGTCGTCGTGCTGTCGTGCTGGTACAGCTGGAACCAGTTCCTCGAGCCACTGGTCTACATCCGCTCGACGGATCTGCTGACAGTGCCCGTCGCCCTCACGCACTACAACGACCCGATGGCGGGCCCCCTGTGGAGCGTGCAGATGGCGGCGACGACGCTGTCCGTGATCCCGGTGCTGCTGGTGTTCTTCTTCGCGCAGCGGCACGTGGTCGCAGGCCTGACCGCCGGGGGACTCAAGTCATAGACGCGCCGGCCAAGTTGTATTGGAGAGGGAGCACATCCTGCGATGATCAAGGTACCTGACGCGTCCGCCGCTCTGGCTTACCTCGCCGAGCACACCGAGGACCACCTTCGGCAGCTCGACGAGTTCCTGCGTATCGAATCGGTGAGCGCCGATCCCGGCCGCGCGGGAGAAGTGCGCCGCGCCGCCGTGTGGCTCGCAGCGGAACTCAGTCGCATAGGCTTTGAAAACGCGACCGTTCACGACACGAGCAGCCATCCGATCGTGACCGCCGAGTGGTTGCATGCCGGCCGTGAGGCGCCGGCAGTGCTGATGTACGGCCACTACGACGTGCAGCCGGCCGATCCGCTCGATGAGTGGGTGCGCCCGCCGTTCGAGCCGCGGTACGAGGACGGCCGTATCTATGCCCGAGGCTCGGGCGACGACAAGGGGCAGCTCTTCACGCATCTCAAGGCAGCGGAAGCATGGCTGTCCGCGAGCGGTGCGCTCCCGGTCAACGTCAAGGTCATGTTCGAGGGCGATGAGGAGATCGGTTCCGCCCCGATGGCGGACTTCATGCGTCGCCATCGCGACCTGCTCGCGGCGGACCTGATGGTGGTTTCAGACTCGACGTTGTTCGACGACGATGAGACGCCGCAGATCACGTACAGCATGCGCGGCATGGCCTACTTCGAGGTACACGTGTCGGGTCCGTCCCGGGACTTGCACTCCGGCCACTATGGAGGAGCGGTCGCGAACCCGGCCAACGTGCTTGCCGGAATGCTCGCCGGGTTGAAGGACGACCGCGGCCGCATCGCCATCCCCGGCTTCTACGACCGGGTTCGCGAGCTGACCGATGCCGAACGTGCGGCCCACGCCAGGTTGGAGGTCGATGAGGAGGCGCTGCGTGAGGAGGTGGGCGTGCCCGCCCTCGACGGCGGCGAGCAGGGTTATTCGGTATTCGAACGCCGGTCGGTGCGCCCGACCCTCGACGTCAACGGCATCTGGGGTGGCTACAGCGGCGCGGGGGCGAAGACCATCATCCCGGCCCGTGCCAGTGCCAAGCTGAGTGTCCGTTTGGTACCCGATCAGGACTTCCGCGAAATCGGTCGGATGGTGGTCGAGCACCTTCAGCGCATTGCGCCGGCGGCCGTGCGCGTCGAGGCGGAGCTCCTCCACGCCGGCGCACCGGCACTGACACCGGTCGATCATCCCGCGGTGGGTGTCGCCGCGCAGGCCTTGGAGGCAGCCTTCGGTAAGCCGCCGGTTCTCTCACGCGGCGGCGGCTCGATTCCGATGCTGGCCGATGCCGAGGAGATCCTCGGCATCAAGAGCGTGTTGGTGGGTTTCGCCGCGGCGAATGGAAACTTCCACTCGCCGAACGAGTGGATTCCGGTCACCAACGTGACGCGCGGCATGCAGACGATCGTGCACCTGTGGAAGGGGCTTGCGGAAGCCGGCGCCGAGGAGCTCCGTGGCGCATGATCTGCATGCCCCAGGACGCGCCCGAGGCTCGCGCCGGCCCGGTGGCCGGCGCGGGTCATGCCTGGATCGCTTTCGTGGAACCCCGCACCACCAGCCGGGGCTCGGGATCGGCGACGATGGTCTCGCCCGCTCGGGGTGTGTCGATCTGGTCGATCAGCTCGGCTACGGCAAGCGCACCGAGGTCGCCCAGCGGCAGGGTCACGGCCGTCATCGGCGGGTTGAGGTGCCGCGCGTACCAGGTGTCGTGGACGCTCACCAACGAGACGTCGTCGGGGATGCGCCGGCCGCTGGCGACGATCCCGGAGTGGACGCCGAGTGCGGTGGTCGCCGTGACGGCGACGATCGCCGTCACCTGCGCGCCCGAGCCGAGGAACCGCACGGTCGACTCGTGCCCCTCGTCGGCCGTCCAGCCCCCGTTCACGGCGGGCAGCCAGGGCAGGCCCGCGGCCGCGAGCGTGCTTCGGTACCCCTCGAAACGGCGTTCCGAGGAAACGCCCGGTGCGCCGATGTAGGCGATCGAGGTGTGCCCAGTGTCGATGAGGTGCTGCGTGGCGGTCGCCGCCGCTCGAGCGTCATCGAGGCGGATCGTGCGCATGTCCGCCGTGGGGTTCGCGCTGAACACGACGGACGGGACCCTGCGGGCGATCTCGTGCAGTACGTCTTCCCCCGCGCCGAAGCCGCTCTGGATCAGCAGTCCGTCCAGTCGCCGGCCGAGGACGATGTTGCGAAACGCCTCGCCACGCTCGGCGAGCTCCGCCGTGTTCAGCAGGATGATCGAGAAGTTGTCTCGTGCCGCCGCGGACTGCGCGCGCTGGACCATCTCCGCGTAGATCGGGTCGTTGACGTGGTGCAGCGCGAACCCGAGCAGTCCGGTCCGCGCGTTGCGCAGCGCGCGAGCCGAGGGGTGTGGCGTGTAGTTGAGCATTTCGATGGCGGACAGGACGGCCGCACGCGTCTCGGGCCGTGCCCGCACGGTCGGGTCGCCGTTGAGGATCCGCGACACCAGGCCGGGCGACACGCCCGCCAGCTTGGCCACCTCGGCGAGTCGGGGCTTCCTGGTCGTGCTGCTCATCGGGTGCTCCACGGGTCGCGACGGCTGCCATAACACGGTCCGGCCGCCGCGGGGACGCCTGGCCGGGCGATCGACGTACCTTATCCGTTGATATTCAAGCAAACCCGGGCACGGGCGGGTTGCCGTTCGTCGCGCCGATGACCAGCAGCCGAACGACCGAACCGGCCCTGCGCTTGGCTCCGCTTCGTAAATCGTTTATTCAAATGATGGTCTATTGCACCTCGGCGAGGCAGTACATCGTCATACCGTCGCGGCGCCGTTGTATCGCACCACAGCCGCGCCCACGCCCAGGAGGGACATCTCACGTCATGAGTAACAAGACGGCAGTGCTGCACGGGGTTCGCGACCTGCGCATCGAGGACCACGAGGTTCCGCGGCCCGGTCCGACCCAGGTGGTGGTTCGGGTCGAGGCCGTGGGCATCTGCGGGTCGGACGTCCATTACTACGAGGCCGGCCGCATCGGCGAGTACGTGGTCCGCGCACCCATGGTCCTCGGCCACGAGGCCGCCGGAACGATCGTCGCGGCGGGCGACCAGGTCCCACCCGAACGCATCGGACAGCGCGTCGCCCTCGAGCCCGGAGTGCCCGACGGGACATGTTCGCAATGCCGGGCCGGCCGCTACAACCTGTGCCCGAACGTCGCGTTCTTCGCGACCCCGCCGGTCGACGGCGCACTCGCCCAGTACGTCGCCATCCACGAACAGTTCGCCCACCCGGCCCCGACCGGGCTGACCGCCGAGCAGGCGGCCATGGCCGAGCCCGTCTCGGTAGGGGTCTGGGCCTGCCGTCAGGCGGCCGTACGGCCCGGGGACCGGGTGCTCGTCACCGGAGCAGGGCCTGTCGGCCTGTTCGCCGCGCAGGTCGGTCGAGCGTTCGGCGCGACCGAGGTCGCCGTGCTCGACGTGAACAAACATCGCCTCGCGGTGGCCCGGGAGCTCGGCTTTGAGACCCTGCCCGCGGGTGTCGAGAAACGACAATGCTTCGACGTCCTCCTCGAGTGCTCGGGGGCGCCGGCCGCCATTGCGGACGGCCTGGTGCGCCTCGCCCCCGGCGGACGGGCCGCCCTGGTGGGAATGGGGCCGCAGCTGGTTCAGGTGCCACTGCAGGCGATCCAGAATCGCGAGCTCACGCTCACCGGCACCTTCCGCTACGCGAACACGTATCCGTTGGCGCTTTCGCTCCTGTCGTCCGCAGCGGTGCTGACCGACCCCGTCATCACCCACCGCCTCGGCATCGACGACGCCGAGGCGGCGCTGCAGCTCGCCCACACGGTTCCCGATTCGCTGAAGGCGGTAGTAACGCCGTGACTGTCCTGGTGATCGGGGAGGCGTTGGTCGACATCATCGACGGCCGTCGCCGCCCCGGCGGAAGTCCCATGAACGTCGCCATCGGTCTCGGCCGGCTCGACGTGCCCACCGTTCTGCACACCAGCCTAGGCGACGACGAGGCCGGACGGCTTCTGGAGACGCACGTCCGCGCGAGCGGTGTGGCGCTGACCCCTCAGTCACGGGGTACGGCGTCCACCTCCGTTGCCGAGGTGAGCATCGACGGCACCGGAGCTCCGACCTACCGCTTCGCCATCACCTGGGACCCCGATCCCGTCGACGTCGCCACCGGCAGGTACAGCGCGGTGCATGTCGGATCGATCAGCGCCATGATGCGGCCCGGTACGTCCGTGCTCGACGCGGTCCTCGACGTGAGCAGGGCGTCCGCGCTGCTCACCTACGACCTGAACGTGCGGCCGGCCCTCATGGGCACGCCCGGTCCGGCCCGGGCGCGCGCCGAACAGATCATCGCGTGCGTCGACGTCGTGAAGGCGAGCGACGAGGACGTCGCCTGGCTCTATCCCGGCCTGCCGGCCGACCGGGTTGTCGAGCGCTGGCTGGCGGCCGGGGCGAGGCTGGCCGTGCTGACCTGTGGCGCCCGGGGCGCGAGAGCCGCGACGGCCACGACCGCTGTCGAGGTCGCCGCCGCGGAGGTTCACGTGCGGGACACGGTCGGCGCCGGCGACTCCTTCATGGCCGGCATCCTCGCGGCGCTTGACGACGCCGGCCTGCTGACCGCCGCCGGCCGCGGCCGCCTTCCGGCGCTCGACCGCGAGGAGCTGCGCCGGGTCGTCGGCTTCGGCATTCGGTGCGCGGCCGTGACCGTGACGCGCGAGGGCGCCGACCCGCCGTGGCGCGTCGACGTACTGTGATGACCATCCTCGACGAGTGGACCCAGCGCGCCTGCCGCGTATCGGCCGGGGCGGGGTACACGTGAGAGGTCCCCATCAGAAAGCTCAAGATCCTGTATCTCTGCTTCAGGCTCCGCGGCAACATAGAAGCCACGCCAGGATGTGGACAATGTCCCGGCAAGAGCAGGGCGGGCGAACCGTCGAGATTCATCCACTGCATGGGCGACGACATGGGGCGACGACTTTGCCCTGGGCGATCCAGGCGGAAACTGAAGCCCCACCCGAGTAACGACCGAAGCGTACATCCCGTTCGACATAGGAGCAGGCTGACACGTCAGACAAAGCCGGCAGGCCCCTACCCAGCTCGGAGCCCTGGTGCATGGGCCATCCACGGGCCACGCAGCCGTGCCAAGAGCGGTCACGAGCGGGCACATCGACGCATCGATGTAGCGCCCGGGATCGTGTACGTCTGCGGCAAGGTCTGCTTGATCTGCGGCGCCGGTACGGTACTGGTGAGCCTGAACGTGACGAACCCGCCGGCGGCGAGCGCGACGACCGCCGCGGCCACGGTCAGCCACAGCCGCAGCCCCTGACGACGAACCGGCGACGGCGCAACCACCGGCTCAACACTGATCTTGGTCAACCGAACCCCCACGGCGGATCGCTCGAAGGTCAAGCCGTGGCA
>NZ_JBFAIC010000095.1:0-33067 GCF_040654515.1 Dactylosporangium sp. NPDC050688 | reverse complement strand
GGAATCCTCGGACACGACAAGCGTGTCACGGGGTCAATCAATTGGCACTGGCTTAACAAGCACCCTGTTGAGTTCTCAAACAACCAACACACACCTTGAAACCGCCTCTTTGTGGAGGCGCTCTCTCGGGGCCTTCAATACTGTAGAACCACTCGGTCGATTTCGCCAAATCGCGATTCCCAGGGGATTCGCTAGCATCGCCCGAACACAGCCGCGCTGACGCTCACCCTCAGGTGAGTGAAGTTGCGGCTGGCCTCGCACACCGGCCGATGGTCGCTGAGCAACCCATCCGCCCGGCTCGTGCTGGCTGTGCAAACTTACTCTCCTGCCGCGGCACTGTCAACAACCGCCGAGGACCCTCCGCATCGCAATGAGGATCTCCGCAGGTGGGAAGCGTTCCAAGGCGAGCCGCTCGGCCCGCGCGAGGGTGACGGCGAGCCGGTCCGCGGGCGCGGTCCGGACGAGGGCGAGCAGCCATGCTTCGAGCAGCGTCCCGTCCGCCGGCAGCTCCAGATCCTCGGGCGCGGGCGCCGGCGGCACCGCCGATGTGGGCAGCGGCACACCCTCGGAGGCGTACGGCGCGGGCGGCACCCCCACCCGGAAGGCGTGCACGCACGTCGGCACACCCGTGGCCGCCGCCACCCGGAACCCGAGCTCCGGCGAGAACGGGATCGCCGGCGAGGGGCGCGGTGCCACGTCGAAGGCACCCAGCGGCAGGCGCTGCCCCGGGCAGGCGACGCAGGTCTCGTCCCGCAGCTCCTCAGGCGACAGCATCACGAAAGGCACCACGCCACCGGAAGCGCACTCGTCAGGCCGCGGCAGCGCGGGGTCGCAGCGGGTCGAACAGCCCGATCGGGTGATCCGTCCGGCCGGTCAGCGCCAGATCCGCCAGGATCTCCCCGACCACCGGAACGAACTTGAACCCGTGCCCCGAGAAGCCGCACGCCACAGTGACCCGGTCGTGCGCCGGATGCCGCCCGATCACGAAGTGGGTGTCGGGAGAGTTGGTGTACATGCAGGTCTTGCCGCGCAGGAAGCGGCCCGCCGCACCGGGCACCCGGTCGGCGAGGTGCGCGGCGACCGCGGCGATCTCCCCGGGGCGGATCGAACGGTCGATGGTCTCGGGCGTGGTCACCTCGCCGCCGCGGAAGAACGCGACCTTGATCCCGCCCTCGGGGCCGTCCAGCGCGGGGAAGCCGTAGACCTGCGTGCTGGGTGGGCCCTCCCAGATGAAGATCGGCTGGCGGTCCGGCTGGTACGCCTCGACCCCGCCGGCCGGCTGGAACCAGTACTGGGCCTGCCGCTCCACGCTGAAGGGCACGCCCAGGTCGGCGAGGAGGTCGGGCGCCCACGGACCGGGACAGATCACCAGCTCGCCGGCGGTGTAGGTGCCCCGCGCCGAACGGACCGTGACGCCGCCGGGGCCGGACGTCCACGACAGCGCCGGCTCCTCGAAGCGCAGCGTCGCGCCGCTCGACGCGGCCAGGTCGAGGTTGGCGCGGACCGTCTCCTCGGGGCGCACGAGTCCGGCCTTGCGCTCGTACAGGCCGATCTCGTGCGGCTGCGGGGCCAGGTTGGGAAACCGGCGGCGGATCTCGGCGGCATCGAGGATCTCGTGCGGCAGCCCCCACTGCTCGGAGCTGCGCCGGCTGCCCGCGACGGTGAGGCTGTCGGGCGGGCCGAGCATCAGCCCGCCGCACAGGTCCATCAGGTCGCGCCCGGAGTCGCGCTCGAGGGCCTCCCACAGCTCGTACGCCCGCAGCAGCAGCGGCACATACGCGGGGTCCTCGAAGTAGGACTGGCGGGTGATACGCGACCCGCCGTGGCTGGCGCCCAGGTCGTGGGCGGGTCCATGGCGCTCCAGCCCGAGCACCCGTTGCCCTCGGGCAGCGAGATGGTAGGCGGCCGAGCTGCCCATCCCGCCGAGCCCGAGCACGATCACGTCAAACGTTTCCACTGCCCGCCACTGTAGGGGCTACCGGCTGTAGAACTCCACGATGAGCTGCTCGTCGCAGATGACCGGGACCTCGCTGCGCAGCGGCAGGCGGCTCAGCCGGGCGGTGAGCCCGGACACGTCGACGCTCAGGTACGGCGCCGTGCGCTCCCCCACGTGCGCGCCCGCCGCGGCGACGACGAACGGGGTCTTCTGCCGGCTGCGCTCGGCGACCTCGATCACGTCCCCCGGGCGCAGCCGTGCCGACGGCCGGTCGACCCGGTGGCCGTTCACGGTCAGGTGCTGGTGGGTGACGACCTGCCGGGCCTGGTAGATGGTCCGGGCGAAGCCGGCCCGCAGCACCAGCGCGTCGAGCCGGGTCTCCAGGTCGACGATGAGCTCCTCGCCGGTCTTGCCCGGGCGGCGCACCGCGCGGTCGAAGGCGTCCCGCAGCTGGCTCTCGCGGAGGTTGTACTGCGCCTTCAGCCGCTGCTTCTCCAGCAGCCGGACCTTGTAGTCGCTGTGCTTCGGGCGGGCCCGGCCGTGCTGGCCGGGCGGGAAGGGCCGGCGCTCGAAGTACTTCACGCACTTGGGGGTCAGCGGCATGCCGAGCGCCCGGGACAGCCGAACCTTCGGCCGAGACTGGTTCATTCGTCACCTCTCCACTAAGGTAAGCCTAACCTTAGGAGGCCGTCTTGTCCGGGATCAAGCTCCCCACCGCCGCGGAACGGCTCCGCACGCTGCTGGCTGCCGCGTCGTCCCTGACGCTGCACGTCCCCGGTCACCGCTGCGACCTCATCGGCCGCCACCACGTCGACGAGGCGGGGCGGGTGGTCGTCGAGCTGCCCGCGGACAGCCACGTCGCACTGCTCGTCGAGGTCGAGGCCGACCTGGGCGCCGTCATCGAGATCACCGACGTCGCGCCGACGCCGGTGCGCTCGGCCGGCGGCCGGATCCGCTCCCGGGCGACGTTCTCCGGCTGGCTCCAGCCCTCGGGCCGCCGCGACGGCGACCTCCGGGCGGTCCTCGAGCTCGCCTCCGCCACCCTGCTCGACCCGGTCCTCGGCGAGGTCGAGGTGGAGGCGGACGCGTTCGCCGCGGCCCGCCCCGATCCGCTGGCCAGGGAGGAGGCCGACCTGCTGTGCCACCTCACCGGCGCCCACCCCGAGGCGATCGAGCACCTGTCCCGGCTCATCGCACCGCACCACCTGCACGGCGTACACCGGGTCGTGCCCGTCCGGATGGACCGCTTCGGCGTGGTGCTGCGCCTGGAGTTCGCCGCCCGCCACCGTGACGTGCAGCTGCCCTTCAGCGCGCCGCTGCGCACCGCCGCCGACGCCGCGCCCCGCATGCACGAGCTGCTCGCCCGCGGCCGCTGCTGCCGGCACAACCACTCCGGGCACTGAGCCGATCAGGGCACCGAGCCGATACCATCTAGAGATTTACATCTCTAGATGGAGGAGTCATGCGCCGGACACTTCTCGGCGTCCTCGTGGCAGCGGCGATCCTGCTGCCCGCGACGGACGCGGCGGCCGCGTCGGGCACGGCGACCGCCGCACCCGTGCAGGCCTTCGCGGCGACCCCCGGCACGGCCTGGTGGGACGACGGCCGGCTGACCGTCAGCATCGACGACTCGGTCCGCCCGGCGCTCGCCGCCGGACTGACCCGAGCCGTGATCAGGGCCGGCGGCACGGTGCTCCATGAGCCGGGCACGCTGGCGCCGCACATCGCGGGCGGTGACACGTTCAACGCCGGCGCGCTCGGCGGGCGGTGCCTGATCGGCTTCAACGCCAGGGCCGGCGCGACGTACTACTTCCTGGCCGCCGCGCACTGCGTCCCGGCGGTCGGCGCCACCGTCTACGCGGGCACCGGCACCGGCACCGTCCTGGGCGTCGTCGCCGCGCGCGACCTGAGCTACGACTCCGCGCTCGTGCGGTACACCAACACCACGATCGCCAAGCCCAGCGCGGTCGACCTGTACGCCGGCGGGCTGCAGCCGATCACCTCGTTCGGCTCCGGCACGGTGGGCCAGGCGGTGCGCCGCACCGGCCCCAACGGCGTGCGCAGCGGAACGATCACGTCGCTCAACGTCACAATCAACTATGCCGGCGGCACCCTGTACAACATGATCCGCACCACCGTGTGCAGCGAACCCGGCGAGAGCGGCGGCCCCCTCTTCGCCGGCACCGTCGGCATCGGGATCAACTGGGGCGGCAGCGGCAACTGCGCCTCCGGTGGCGCCTCCTACTACTCGTCGGTCCGCCGGGCGGCGACCACGTACGGCGTGGCCCCCTACTGACTGGGTGGACCATGGCGCGCCGCCGGTCCCCGTGCCACGTTTGGAGCGAACGGATTTCGATCTACGAATAGGGGAAGCGGATGCAGCTCGGCGTGCAGTTGCCCACCGGCGGCGCCCTCGCGGGGCCGGCGAACATCGCGCGGGTCGCGAAGGAGGCCGAACGCCTCGGGTACCACTCCGTGTGGACCTACGAGCGGCTGCTGCGGCCGATGGCCGAGATCTCGATGTTCGGCGCGCCGCCGGCCCGCATCCCCGAGACGTACCGGCTGACCTACGAACCCCTCGAGACGCTGAGCTACGTGGCCGGCATGACCGACACCATCAGGCTCGGCACGAGCGTCATCGACGCCCTGCTGCACCCGCCGATCGTGCTCGCCCGCCGCTTCGCCACCCTCGACCAGTTCAGCGGCGGGCGGGTCGTCGCCGGCCTCGGCCAGGGGTGGATGCCGCAGGAGTTCGAGGCGGCCAACGTTCCGATGAAGCGGATGGGCGCCGGCATGGACGAGGTCGTGGCGGCGATGCGCGCCTGCTGGGGGCCCGACCCGACGCAGTACGAGGGCCGCTTCTACCGCATCGAGGCGGCGGAGGTGAACCCGAAGCCGGTCCAGCAGCCGATCCCGATCCTGTTCGGCTCGACCACGCCGGCCGGCATCGCGCGGGCGGCCCGCATCGCCGACGGGCTCAACCCGATCGCGTTCTCCGCCGAGCAGCTGGCCGGGACGGCGGCCACGTTCCGCCGGCTCGCCGCGGAGGCCGGCCGGGACGCCGCGGCGCTCGCCGTCGTCGCCCGGGCGAACGTACCCCTCACCGACGAGCCGATGGGTGAGGGCCGGCCGTTCCTCGGCGGCGCGCCCGAGCAGATCGCCGTGGACATCGCCGGCCTGGAGGGCAGCGGCGTCGACACGGTGCTGGTCGCCAGCATCCGGCAGACCGACATCGACCTGGAGCTGCGCCTGCTGGACCGGCTGCAGTCGGCGGTGGCCAAGCTTGCCTGATCCCGGGCCGGCCGGCGCCGGGCGGTCTCACCGCTCCAGCACCGGCACCAGCCTGGCCGGCGGCGTCGAGCGGCGGCTCCACTCCCGCGGGTAGCCGACCGACACCTCCTGGTGCCGCACGCCGTCCTGCCAGGTGGTGCGCGGGATGTGGAGGTGGCCGTACACGACCTCGCGGGCCCGGAACCGGGTCGGCCAGCCGGCGGTCAGGTCGGTGCCGCACCACAGCGCGAACTCCGGGTAGCGCAGCACGTCCGTGGGGTGGCGCACCAGCGGGAAGTGGTTGACCAGCACGGTCGGCAGCTCCTGCGCGGCGGCCTGCAGCCGCGGCTCGGTCAGCTCGACCCTGGCCCGGCACCACGCGGCGCGGCTCTCGTACGGGTCGAAGTGCAGCAGCACCTCGTCGGTGCCGACAATCCCGGCGGCCTGCGCGGTCGCCAGGGCCTCCGCGGTGCTCGACGTGCCCGCCGGCCACCACGAGTAGTCGTAGAGCACGAACAGCGGCGCGATGATCACCGGCCCGCCGGGGCCGTCCCACACCGGGTACGGATCCTCGGGCGTGACGACGCCGATGTTGCGGCACGCCGCGACGAGCCGCTGGTAGCGCTCCTCGCCGCGGGACTGGTCGGGGTCGTCGCGGGTCGTCCACAGCTCGTGGTTGCCGGGCACCCAGATCAGGTTCGCGAAGCGCTCCCGCAGCGTCCGCAGCGCCCACATGACGTCGGCGACCTTCTCCCCGACGTCGCCGGCGACGATCAGCCAGTCGCCGTCGTGCGTCGGCTTCAGCTGCTCGACGATCTCCCTGTTCTCTTGGTACGACACATGCAGATCACTGATCGCCAGCAGTCGTCCGGTCACGATTTGACCTTAACCGCTGCCATCGCCGGACGCCGATCCGGCGGGCGGTGCCCCGGCACGGCGGCGGGGCCGCACCCCACGGTGCGGCCCCGCTGCCAGGCGCCCGCTCAGCCGACGGTGGGGATCGGCACCACCGTGTCGGTCGGGATGGGCACCGGGACGCTCGCGCACGACGGCGTCGCGCCGGGCACCGGCGTGGTGCCGTCGCTGGGCGTCGCGATCGGCGTCGAGCCGTTCATCCCCGGCGGGATGATGATCGCCGGTCCGGTGCCGGACGGCACGGCGCCGGTCGGGCCGGGCACCACGGTCGTGGGTGTTGCCGCGGCGCTGACCCCCGGCTGGCCCGGCTCGCCGGTCGGGGGTATCGGGCCGCCCGGGTACCCGGGCGCGGCGGGGTCGGTCGTCGTGCCGAGCCCGCCGGGCAGGCCGGGGTCGACGGTCCCGCCCGGGCCGGTCGTGCCGCCGGTGCCACCGGGCAGGCCGGGATCCACCGTGCCACCGGCGCCGGGGCCGGTCGTGCCACCCATGCCACCGGGCAGGCCGGGATCCACAGTGCCGCCAGAGCCACCGGGGAGGCCGGGATCCGTCGTGCCGCCCGGCAGACCCGGGTCGGCGGTGCCGCCGGGCACCGGGCTGCCGAAGGGATCCGTGCCGAAGGGGTCGGTGCTGCCCGGCGCCGGGCTGCCGAAGGGGCCGGCCGATGCGCCGGGGTCGGTCGAGCACGGGTCCGGGGTCGAGTACGGGCCCGCGCCCATGGACGGATCGGGTGGCACCGCGGTGCTCGGGTCACCCACCGGCGGCATGGTCTCCGCGACCCGGGCCGTGGCGTCACCCCCCGTGGTGTGCGCGCCCGCCGCCTGCACGATCCCGCCGGTCAGCACGACGAGGAACCCCGCCGCCCCGACCACGACCGGAGTCTTGAGCCGGCCACCTTTCAGACGCTGCTGCCGTGACTGAGCCATCTCGTAGAAACCCCCGTTGGTCTCGCCCTCACGTGATCTTCACTGTGAGTATTTGACCAACTACACACCGCTCAAACGCCAGATGGCAATCTCGTTGCGCCCCGCCCGCGCCGCTGTCACGCATCGAACGTCGTAACAATAATGTGCCAACGATGTCAGCGCCGTTGACCTGCTTCTAATGATGCCCATAGTTTTCACATCCTTTGATTGATGGAGGCACTATGAGGACAGCTACAGGCGGACGGGCGCTCGTCGCGGCCGCGCTGCTGGCAGGCGTCGCCGCGACCCCCCTCGCCGCGGCCGCGCCGGCGTTCGCCGTCACGAACCCCGCCGGCTACGTCAACACGCTCGTCGGCACCAACGGCGGCGAGACCTTCCCGGGCGCCGACACGCCGTACGGGATGGTGCAGTGGAGCCCGGAGAACACCGCCGGGACCAGCTTCGACACGGTGCGCCAGCGCGCCACCGACGCCTGGAACACCGAGCTCGGCCGCATCGACGTCGGCGGCGGCACGACCGCGCAGCTGCAGACGTTCTACACCGCGCTGTACCACGCGCTGCTGCACCCGAACGTGTTCAGCGACGTCAACGGCCAGTACATGGGCATGGACCAGCAGGTGCACACGGCGGCGGCCGGGCACGCGCAGTATGCCAACTTCTCCGGCTGGGACGTGTACCGCGGGCAGGTCCAGCTGGTGACCCTGCTGCGCCCGGACGTCGGCGCGGACATCGCGCAGTCGCTGCTCAACCAGGCCAACCAGAACGGCGGCGTCTGGGACCGCTGGACCCACAACCAGGGCGGCACGCACGTGATGACCGGCGACCCGGCGCACGCGGCCGTGCCGAGCATCTACGCGTTCGGCGGCACCGGCTTCGACGCGGCCGGCGCGCTCAGCTCGATGGCGCACGCCGCGACCACCGTCACCGCGGCGGACCTGAGCCGCGACGGCTGGAACGTGATGGTCGTCGGCGAGCGGCCGTCGCTGGACAAGTGGCTGTCCATCAACTACATCCCGGCCAACGGCAACGCGTGGGGCGGCGCCGGGGAGACCCTTGAGGACGCGGTCGCCGACTTCGGCGTCTCGCAGCTGGCCCAGCGGCTCGGCGGCACCGCCACCGCGCAGCAGTTCCTGGCCCGGGCGCAGTACTGGAAGAACGTCTACAACCCCGGCAACGGCGGCTACATCCAGGACCGCAACGAGAACGGCAGCTGGCCGTCGTTCAACCCCGCCAGCTCGGCAGGGTTTGCGGAGGGCAGCGCCGCGCAGTACACCTGGATGGTCCCGCACAACGTGCGCGGCCTCTTCGACCGAATGGGCGGCAACGCCACCGCCGTGAGCCGGCTCGACGCGTTCTTCCACAACAGCGACGGCAGCTGGGCCCTGACGAACGCCGGCGGCACCAAGTCCGAGATGGACAACGAGCCGTCGATCTGGGTGCCGTGGCTCTACAACTTCGCCGGCCGCCCCGACAAGGCGCAGCAGACGATCCGCCAGGTCCTCACCGCGCTGTGGGCGCCGACGCCGTCGGGCATCCCCGGCCAGGACGACCTCGGGGCGATGTCCGCCTGGTACGTGTGGTCCGCCATGGGCCTGCACCCGCTGACCCCGGGCCGGGCCGAGCTGCTGCTGTCGGCACCGCTGTTCCCGCAGGTCACCGTCAACCGGGGCAACGGCAGGACGATCAGCATCACCGCACCCGGCGCCGCCACCTACGTGCAGAGCCTCACCGTCAACGGCGCCGCGTCCAACCGGGCGTGGCTGCCGGAGTCGTTCGTCGCCAACGGCGGCGCCCTGGCGTTCACGGTCGGGACCACCGCCAACCCGTCGTGGGGCAGCGCCGCCGCCGATGCGCCGCCGTCCTTCGACACGTCGGCGCCGTCGCCGAACCTCGCGCTGAACCGGCCCGCCACCGGGTCCGCCGCCTGCAACGCCAACGAGGGCCCCGCCAAGGCCGTCAACGGCAGCGTCTCCGGCGGCGCCAGCGACAAGTTCTGCTCGGCCGCCGCGACGAAGTCCCTGCAGGTCGACCTCGGCGCGGCCACCGCCGTCAAGTCCGTCACCCTGCGCCACGCCGGCGCGGGCGGGGAGAGCCCGTCGTGGAACACCCGCGACTTCGACCTGCAGGTCTCCACCGACGGCACCACCTGGACGACGGTCGCCCAGGTCCGCGGCAACACGGCGAGCGTCTCGTCGCACCCGTTCACCGCGACCGCCCGCTATGTCCGCGTCAACGTCCTGGCGGCCGAGCAGGGCTCCGGGGGCGCGACGCGGATCTATGAGTTCGAGGTGTACTGACAGCGCGGGGCCGTCCAGGCGACCGCGCAGGCCGCCGCGTACCGCGTCGCCGGCACCACGTTCACCGACACCTTCGACACGGCGCCCGCATGCGGTTCGAACGGCGCCGGCCCGATCATCGGCAACGGCTCCGGCCGCTGCATCGACATCCCCTCGGCGAACGCGGTCGACGGCAACCGGCTGCAGATCTGGGACTGCAACGGCACCGCCGCCCAGCAGTGGACCTTCAACGCCGACGGCTCGGTCGGCGCCATGGGCAAGTGCATGGACGTCTCCGGCGGCTCCACCGCCGACGGCGCGGTCGTGCAACTGTGGACCTGCAACGGCACCGGGGCCCAGAAGTTCACCCTGACCGCCGCCGGCGACCTGGTGAACCCGCAGTCCGGCAAGTGCGTCGACGTGCAGAACGTGGCCACCGCCAACGGCTCGAAGCTGCACATCTGGACCTGCAACGGGGCCAGCAACCAGAGGTGGCACAGGTAGCTCCGCCGCGCCGCGGCGGGTGCCGGGATCCGCGATCGGATCCCGGCACCGTCGCCGCGTCCGGCCGGTCAGGCGCGGCGGGCGGTCTCCGGGGTCAGGTTCATGTGACCCGTCACCCCGACCCTGATTCCCTCCGGCACCGCTTCAGCGTGCCAGGCCAGTCGTCGCGAGGTGGCCCTGGCTCCGGCGGCCGCGGGCGCCGAGCATGGGCAGCAGGAAGGGAGCCCACTGATGATCATCTCGGACGCGACGACCCTGCTGGCCCGCACCCCGGACGCGCTGTCGGCGCTGCTGCTCGGCCTGCCCGAGGAGTGGGTGCACCGCGACGACGGCGAGGGCACCTGGAGCGCGTACGCCATCGCCGGCCACCTCCTGCACGGCGACACCACCAACTGGCTGCCCCGCATCCGGCTGATCGTGGAGCACGGCACGGACCGCACGTTCGCGCCGTTCAACCGGGTCGCGATGCTCGACTGGGACCGCGAGCCGGTCCCGGCCCTGCTGGACCGCTTCCGCCTGGTCAGGTCACGCTCGCTGGAGGACCTCGGCGCGCTGGGCCTGACCCCGGCCGACCTGTCCCGGTCCGGCACCCACCCCGAGTTCGGCACGGTCACCCTCCAACAGGTCCTGGCCGCCTGGGTCGCGCACGACCTGACCCACCTGGCCCAGATCGGCGAGGTCCTGGCCGGCCGGTACCGCGACGAGGTCGGCCCGTACCGCCGCTACATGCCGGCGCTGGAGCGCTTCGCGCCCGCCGAATGACCCCTGCATGAGCCAGAATGGGGGGTCGACGACGGGAGGACCTCGGTGGCTCGCTTGAGCGCTGGACTGCTGCTCTACAGGAACACCGACCAGGGCGTCGAGGTCCTCGTCGGCCACATGGGCGGCCCGTTCTGGTCCCGCAAGGACGCCGGCGCCTGGTCGATCCCCAAGGGCGAGTACGACGAGCACGAGGAGCCGCAGGCCGCGGCCCTCCGCGAGTTCCAGGAGGAGCTCGGCGCCCCCGCCCCCGCCGGCACCCCGACCCCCCTCGGCGAGATCCGCCAGAGCGGCGGCAAGGTCGTGACGGTGTTCGCCCTGGAAGGCGACTTCGACCCGGAGACGGCGGTCAGCAACACCTTCGAGCTCGAGTGGCCCAAGGGCTCGGGCGTCATCAAGACGTTCCCTGAGCTGGACCGGGTCGCCTGGCTGTCGCTGGACGTCGCGAGGACGAAACTGGTGAAGGCCCAGGCCACCTTCCTCGACCGCCTCCAGGACTCCCTGACCCCGTGACCTGACTCAACGAGTTTGTCGTGGCCCGCTCGTCGCGGCCGCGACCGGCTCGCGTGTGATCTTGCCCGGTTGATCGAAGTCGTGCCGTGGTCGTCCGGACGACCAGCACGCGACTTGGATCATCACGGTGGTCCGGCCGGGTCTTGCAAGCCCGACCGGGCGGGCAGCTCAGGACGACTGGGCGGGCGGATCAGAAGAGGATCCGGCCGCAGAAGATCAGCAGCAGCACGACGATGACGGCCCCGGCGAAGATGCCCATCCCCTTGGTGAGGATCGTGGCTGCCTGCTCTTCCCGCTCGATCCGCGCGACGTCCTGTGCGGGCAGCTTCCTCGGCGCCGCCGGGCGCTCCACGGTCGGCGGCCGCCAGCCCCGCGGCGGCGGCGCGCTGCGCGGGGCGCCGGTGTAGGGCGCCGGCGCGGGCGAACTCGGGGCCGCCGGCGGTGGCGCCGCGGCTCCCTCCGCGGGCCGCTGCCAGAAGGCGTCGTCACTCACGCCACGAGCGTACCCACCGGGCGGGACCTCATCCCCCGCCCGGTGGCTTCGAGGTGGCTCAGCTCGTGCCGGTCAGTCGCTGTTGAGCAGGTCCGCGAGCGACATGGGGCGGGTGGCGTCGGGGTCGGCCGGTGCCAGCCGCATCGTCGGCTGCTCGTCCGCCGGCGGCTGTTCCGCGTCGGACCGGTGCTGGGGGGTGGTGTCAGGGTCGGGTTGTGTCATGCCGCCGAGTGTGACCTGTCGACGGAAGGGCGACTGTCGTCATTCGGCCAACTTCCGGCAAACTCGCCGGAGTACGCTCGTCGGCGTGGCAGGGACGAGCGGCTGGGCATCCGCCGATGAGCAGCGCGAAGTGAGTTTCGCGGACTTCACCGACGAGCTGGTCGTGTTGCCGGACACCACGACCGACGACACCGACGCGGGCTGGGGCGAGCGCAGCGCGAGCAACGACGACCGCCTGCTCGCCGACCGCCCGCCGCACTGGGACTAGGTCCGGACGCCGCTCACCGTCGTTTCGGGCAGAGACGCCCGCCGGGCGCGGCGAGTGCGGGCAGTCGCCGCGCCCGGCGTCAGGACTTCGCTGGTCAGGCGGCCGAGGAGGCCGACTTCGTGGAAGCGCCCGCCGAGGCGCCCGACGACGCGGCGGCGGCCGGCTTCGATGCGGTGGAGGACGAGCTCGACGAGCCTGAGTCCGACGACTTCGAGTCCGAGGACGACGAGGTCGACGAGGCGGCCGGCGTCGAGGACTTGGCCGTGGAGCGGGAGTCGGTGCGGTAGAAGCCCGAGCCCTTGAAGACCACGCCCACCGCCGAGAACTGCTTGCGCAGGCGGCCCTGGCACTGCGGGCACTCGGTCAGCGCGTCATCGGTGAACGACTGCACCGCCTCGAGCTGGTGGCCGCAAGCCGTGCAGGCGTACTGGTAGGTAGGCACCGTTCAGCCTCCATCATTGGCACTCAACCCTATCGAGTGCCAATAGTGCGGTATCGCACATCCTTTCGTCCAGTGGAGGTGGGCGGTCTCATACCCGGTGGTGGCACCGACGACGGCCGCGCAGACCCGCTGGTCGTGCGGGTCGGCGGGGATGGAGGGCAGCAGCTCGCCAGGGTGCAGCAGGGTGATCGTCGGTGCGGTGACCCGGGGCAGGACCCGGTCATAGGAGCCGCCGCCCTGCCCCAGCCGGGTGCCGTCCAACGCGATGGCGAGGGCCGGGACCAGCATCAGGTCGACCCGGCGGACCGCGTCGACGCCGAGGCGCGGGCCGGGCGGCTCGGACAGCCCGAGCGGCCCCGGGGCCAGGGTGCCGTCGTACCCGGCCCAGTCCAGGTCGCGCGACGGTAGCAGCACGGGCAGCAGCAGCCGCGGTACCGCCGCCGCCAGCGCGTCGACCAGGCCGGGGCCGCCCGGTTCGTAGGCCAGCGGCACGTACGCGGCGACCGTCCGCGCGCGCGATGCCCGTACAATCGCTAGAAACGCGGAAATGAGCGACCTATCCGACATATTGCGCTCGACAACCGGGAGGGCGCGGCGGGCGGACCGGATGTGCGATCGCAGCTCGGATTTCGGGGACACTGCAGACGACAAAGCTCAATTCCTCCTGATCTGTGACAGCATCGCAGAAACACAGCTACGGGAGGACGGACGTGACGCTGCGGGCGCGGCTCACCGCCGCCTTCCTGGCGGTCGTGCTCGGCCCCGTGCTGCTCGGCGCGGTCTTCGTCGGCATCGCCGTCGCCGCGGTCAGCGACCAGCGGGCCCTGGAGCGCCTCGACGCCGGCGCCCAGAACGTGCACGCCGCGCTCGCCCTCACCTGCCAGCGCCTGCGGCTCGCCGCCGAGACCACGGCGCTGGTCACCGCCGGCGGCGACCAGCCCGACGCGGCCCAGCGGGCCGTGCTGCGCGGGCTCGCCCGCGCCGTCGAGGTGACCAGCGCCAACGGCACCGTCCTCACCACCGCCGGCACGCTGCCGCCGAAGCCGTGGGCCGACTGCGCCGCGCCGGCCCCCACCTCCCACGCCGCGATCGTCGCCGCTGTCGACGTGCTCGATCCGAGCTCGCGCCGCGTCGGCCGGGCGTACGCCGTCGAACCCGTCGACGCCACCCTGCTGAGCTGGCTCGCCGAGTCCAGCGGCGTGCGTGTCGACTCGCTCGCGACGGGCCGGCCGGTGTCGGAGGAGGGCGCCCGCATCGCCGACGCCGCCGCCGGGCTCGCCGCCGGGGAGACCGGCACCACCAGCGGCGGCCGGCTGGTGCGGCGGCTCACCCCGGAGCCCGGCCAGCCGCTCACGCTGGCGCTGTCGGTGCCGAAGCCCGATACGGAGGGCCTGTACGCCGTCCTCGTCGCCGTCGTGGCCTGCGCCGGGGTCGTCGCGATCAGCGTCGCCTGGTGGCTGGCCCGCTCCACCACGCACCCGCTGACCGAGCTGGCCCAGGCGGTCGAGCGCGTCGCCGACGGCGACCTCAGCGCCCGCGTGCCGGTGCGCAGCCAGGACGAGGTCGGCCGGCTCGGGCAGACGTTCAACCGGATGACTCGCGAGATGCAGGGGTACGTGCAGGCCCTGACCGCCAGCCGCGACCAGCTGCGCGGGCAGCTCGGCGTGCTCGGCGACACCCTTGCCGGCACCCACGACCTCGACCGGATCCTCCAGGTCATCCTGCAGACCGCGACGGCCGCGACCGGCGCCCAGTCCGGCGTCGTCCTCATGGTCGACCCGGCCAGTGGCGAGCTGCGCGGCCAGGTCGCCGAGGGGCTCGCCGGGTTCGACGTCGCCGAGCTGCGGCTGCAGCTGGGCGAGGGGCTGCTCGGCGCCGTCGCCGCGTCCGGCGAGCCGCGGCGCGGCCGGGTCGACCGGGACGGGCCGGTCCTGGCGACCGGTGAGCCGCGCTGCATCACGTATGTGGCCGTGCCGATCGCCGCGCCCGGCGTCGGGCCCACCACCGGCCTGGAACCCCAGTCGGATCTGCCGCCCGCCGCGCGGGGTGTCCTCGCCCTGTACGACCGGCACGGCTTCGACGAGTTCGACGACGCCGACCTGATCACGCTGCGCACGTTCGCCGGGCAGGCCGCGGTCGCCGTCGACAACGTACGGGTCCACGAGGAGGCGCAGCGGCTGTCGCTCACCGATCCGCTGACCGGCCTGTCGAACTACCGGTACCTGCGCGAGTCACTGCGTCGCGAGGTCGAGCGGGCCAGCCGCTTCGGCCGCAGCCTCGCCGCGCTCGCCCTGGACCTGGACCGGTTCAAGGAGGTCAACGACACGTACGGGCACGCCGCCGGCGACGCGGTGCTGGCCGAGTTCGCCCGCCGGCTGCGCGCCGAGATCCGCGAGGTCGACTTCGCGTTCCGGCAGGGCGGCGAGGAGTTCGTGGTGCTGCTGCCGGAGACCGACGCGACCGGCGCCGCGGTCCTCGCCGAACGGCTCGGCGCGGCCGTGCGGCGCGCCCCGGTGCTGGTGATCTCCTCCACACCGGGCCAGCCGCCTCGGCGCATCCCGGTGACCGTGTCGATCGGTATCGCGGTCTACCCGGCCCACGGCGCGACCGGCGCCGCGGTCCTCGAAGCCGCCGACGACGCCCTGTACGCGGCCAAGGCCGGCGGGCGGGACACGTACAAGATCGCTCCCGACGTGCCGTCCGCGAAGGCTGTGGCGAAGTCCACGGAGGCCGGGACGGAGTCCGCCGACCCTGCAGAGGCGCCCGTGAAGGCTAGTACGGAGGTGACGCCCGGCGCGCCAAAGGCGGCACAACCGCCACGACAGAGCCGCGGCGGCTAGCCTTGCCACATGCCTGACACGACTCCTCACCAGCCCGCGCCGGCGCGCCAGCGGGCTGTCAAAGCCGTGATCCCGGCGGCGGGCCTGGCCACCCGCTTCCTCCCAGCGACCAAAGCCGTCCCGAAAGAGCTGCTGCCGGTCGTCGACCGGCCAGTGCTGCAGTACATCGTGGAAGAGGCCGCCGCGGCCGGCATCAGAGACATCCTGCTGGTCACGGGCAGGGGCAAGACATCGATGGTCGACCACTTCGACCGCCGGCCCGACCTGGAGGCGCGCCTCGCCGAGAAGGGCGACGACGAGCGGCTCGCCGCGGTCAAGCGCCCCAGCGAGCTGGCCGAGATCTACACCTGCCGGCAGGGCGAGCCGCTCGGCCTCGGCCACGCCATCTCCTACGGCGAGTCCCACGTCGGCGACGAGGCATTCGCCTGCCTGCTCGGCGACGAGTTCGTCGAGGAGACCGAGCCGCTGCTGCCGGCGATGCTCGACCTGCAGGCACAGACCGGCGGCATCGTCCTGGCCCTCATCGAGGTCGAGCCGGACGAGACCAGCCGCTACGGCATCGCCTCCGTCGAGCCGTCCGACCTGACCGGCGACGCCGGCGAGGTGCTGCGGGTCACCGGCCTGGTGGAGAAGCCGAAGCCGGAGGAGGCCCCGAGCAACCTCGCCGTCATCGGGCGGTACGTGCTGCCCCCCACCCTCTTCGACGCGATCCGCCGCATCGGCCCCGGCGCCGGCGGCGAGATCCAGCTGACCGACGCGATGGCGCTGCTGCTGGCCGAGGGCACCCCCGTGCACGGCATCGTCTACCGCGGCACCCGGTACGACACCGGCATGCCCCTGGGGTACCTGCAGGCCGTCGTCCAGCTCGCGTGCAAGCGCGACGACCTCGGCCCGGCGTTCAGCCAGTGGCTGGCCCAGTTCGTGGAGAAGGATCTGCGCGGGTGACAGCGGTTCCAGCGACGGGCTCCCACCACGACGCCGCACGCGATGCGGGCGTCGGGTCGAACGCGCGCGTCCCGCTCGCCGACTATCTCGCCGGCGTGCTCCGGGGCCTGCGCCCGTTGCCCCCGCTGGACCTCGAGATCACCGCCGCGCACGGCAACGTGCTCGCCGAGGACGTGGTCGGACCGGGCCCGGTGCCCGCGTTCGACCACTCCGCGATCGACGGCTACGCCGCCCGCTTCGACGACATCAGCGACGCGCAGCCGGGCCGCCCGGTCCGGCTCAGCGTCGTCGGCGACCTGGTCGCCTCCAGCTGGCGGCCCGTCCGGCTCACCCCCGGCACCTGCTTCTCCGTCGCGGCCGGCGCCCTGATGCCGGTCTCCGCCGACGTGGTCGTCCCGCCCGGCATGACCGACCAGGGGATGGCCGCCGTCGAGGTGTACCACCCCACCAAACGCGGCCACGGGGTGCGCCGCGCCGGCGACGAGCTGCCCGCCGGGGCCGTGCTCGCCCGGGCCGGGGCGTACGTGACCCCGCCGCTGGTCTCCGTGCTCGCGGCCAGCGGCATCGGCCACGTCGTGGTGCGCCCCAGCCCGCGCGTCGTGGTCATCGCGACCGGCGACGAGCTCGTCGACGTCGGCCGCGCCAGCCAGCCCGGCCAGGTCGTCGACGCCAACTCCCACGCGCTCACCGCCGCCGCCGCGGAGGCCGGCGCCCACGCGTACCGCGTCGGCATCTGCGACGACGACCCGGAAGGGCTGCGCGGCCTGCTCGACGACCAGATGCTGCGCGCCGACCTCATCATCACCACCGGCGGCACCGGCACCGGCCCCGGCGACATGGTCCGGCGCATCCTGTCGCGCTCCGTCGTGTTCTCCGACCTTTCCGTGTACCCGTGCTCCTCGCTCGGCTACGGCACCATCGGCGGCGCCGCCGGGGTCAACGGCGTGCCGATCGTCTGCCTGCCCGGCGACCCCGGCGCCGCGCTCATCGGCTTCGAGGTCCTGGCCCGCCCCGTCATCCAGCTGCTGGCCGGCGCCGACCCCGTGTTCCGGCCCAGCGTCCGGGCGCACCTGCTGGAGACCGTCAGCTCGCCCTCGGGCATGCGGGAGTTCCGGCCCGCGTACATCACCGAGCGCCGCGGCGGCGGCTACACCGTCATGCCGCTCGCCGGCGGCCCGTACACCCTGTCCGGCCTCGCCGACGCGAACGGCCTCATGGTCCTCGGTGAGAAGGTGATCAGCGCCGCCGCGGGCTCTACAGTGGACGTCATCATGTTGGATAGACGGCGATGAGCCAGCCCGGATGGCCGGCGGTGCTGGTCGACGGCCCGGTCACCCTGCGGCCCTACCGGCGCGCCGACGCGCGCGCCTGGGCCGAGGTCCGCCGCGCCAACGAGCAGTGGCTGTCCAAGTGGGAGCCGACGCCCTACGGCACCTGGCACGACCTCAACTCCCCCGCCGCGTTCCGTGCCGTGCACGCCGACCTGCGCCGCGCCGCCCGCAATGGCAGCGCCATGCCGTTCGCGGTCTGCTACGAGGACCAGCTCGTGGGCCAGCTCACCCTCGGCAACATCGTGCGCCGCGCCTTCTGCTCCGGCTACGCCGGATACTGGGTCGACTCCCGCCACGCCGGCAAGGGCATCACCCCGACCGCGCTCGCGCTCGCCGTCGACCACGCGTTCAGCGTCGGCGGCCTGCACCGCATCGAGGTCAACATCCGGCCCGACAACCTCGCCAGCCGGCGTGTGGTGGAGAAGCTCGGCTTCCGCCAGGAGGCGTACCACCACCGGTACCTGCACATCGACGGCGACTGGCGCGACCACCTCGGCTACGCCATGACCACCGAGGACATCTCCACCGAAGGTGGGCTTCTCGCCAGGTGGCACAAGGTCCTCGCCGCCTAGTTTTGCTTCCTCCTGCGTGTTGACATGGTGTAACGCTGCGCGACCCGTACTGTTCTGAGTCGGAGTTACCACGCTGTAACTTCCACAGACTTGGATGACTCGCGCGCCCGGGGGGACCAGTGCGCGAGGCGTGAACAGGAGGCGTGAGGGTGCCGACCTCGGTGCTCCTCGCCGTCCTCGCCGCTGCTGGGCTCCTGGCCTTGGCGCCCGCACTGGTGCGCCGGTACGACGCCACAGAGCGGCTGGTGGCGGAGCGGGCGTTGTCAACCGCACGGGTGCTGGCCCGTGCCGGGATGCATCGCGACCGCCGCCGCCGGACCACCCCCGGCCGCCGCCCCGTCAACCCGCCCCGCAGCGTGGTGCACCGCCCGGTCGCCCCACCACCCCTGCGGGTCGTCCCGCCGACCGCGCGCCGCCGCCGCCCTCCACGCGTCCCGCGCGCCGTGTACCGCCGCCGTCGCGTCCTGCTCGCGCTGGTCCTGCTCAACCTGGTCGAGCTGGGCGGCGTCGCCCTGGTCAGCACCGGCTTCTGGGTCGGCTTCGCCGTCACCGGCGCGCTGCTGGTCGCCTACACCGCGCACCTGCGCACCCGAGCCCTCGCCGAACAACGCCGCCGCCGGCGCGAGGCCCAGTACGCCGCCTGGATCGCCCGCCGCCAGGCCCAGGTCCGCCGCGAACAGCTCCGCCGCGCCGCCCAGCGCCGCGAGGCCGTCGCCGCCCAGCTCGCCGAACGCGACCGCGCCCGCCGCGAGGCGGCCCGCCTCGCCGCGCTCCGCGGCCGCCCGTACGACACGCGGGCCTCGGGGCAGTGATCTGATTCGCGCCCCCTCCCAAGGGTTTGCTACTCTTGGCCCCGGCCCACTCCGGCGGGCCACTGGGGTTGTGGCGCAGTCTGGTAGCGCACCTCGTTCGCATCGAGGGGGTCAGGGGTTCGAGTCCCCTCAACTCCACGTTTGGCGCAGTCTGCTCAGCGGGCTGCGCCGCTTCGCGTTTGCGTGGAGTTGGTTCCCCGCGCACGGCTTCGCCGTGCTCCCCAGTGGGGGAGCTTCGCTCCACCCACACCCCCTCAAGACCATCTCGGGGTCTACTTAGCGCGTTGGGTGGCTTCGCTTCGCTCGTCTGCGGAGGGGCCCTGCACCACCGGTAGGCCATCAGCGGTCCGGCTTGGTGGTGATCGGTGCCCGGGCCGTGTCAGACCCCTTGCATCTAACGACCTACTGGCTTGGGTCGGAGACGTGCAGAGTTCCAGGGTGCTGCGATGGCCGCCAATCTCGGCCCACTCAACCGCCGTGTGCCCGCGTCCGTCGTCCTCCCGCAAGTTCGGGTCGGCGCCGCCGGCCAACAGCTCCCGCACCGTGGCGGTGTGCCCCCAGCAAGCGGCACCACACAGCGGTAGCCCTTCCTCGCCCGTACCGCTTTCCCAGTTCGGCTCCGCCCCGGCAGCCAGCAACACCCTGACGTTGTCCGCCATATCCTGCACGCTGGCCCGGTACAGCGGCGTACTCCCGCCGCGGCCGGGCATGTTCGGATCGGCGCCAGCGCGCAGCAATGCAGCCACCTGCTTGGCATCGGCCCAACTCGCTGCCTCCAACAGGTACTGCTGCAGCTTCTTGCGCCGGCGCAGCTTCACGCCGCCCATTGTGGAGGAGCGGCCGACCGCACACTCCGCCGGAGTAGATCGACTCGCCGCGGCCCACGCAACGATCACTGCACGACTCTGCCGCCGATGGTGCGCGACGGACGGCCTGAGTTCGTCAACAACGTGACCAGCTTCCCCTCCGCGAGGCGGAGGCTTCCCGTCCCGCCAATGTGCGGCGTTTCAGGTTCAGGTCAGGCGCGTGCTGCTCTCATTGGTCGGCTGGACTCGCCGTCTGCACCTCGGTTAACTCGCGTCCACCAAATGCGTGGACAGCCGGGCTGGCGCCGGGCACCCTCCCGCGGGTGAGCGCGACGGATGCCGACCTGGCCTTGCGATACCTGGCCGACATCGGATTCACGCCGACCGGACCCAACCGGTGGAGGTCGGACGGCACCTCCTCGCAGGAGATGTCGGACGAGGACGTGGCCTTCCACACCGCGTTCGAGATCACCACCGACGAGGGCCTGGATGGCGTGCAGCGCGTGCACACGGCGCTCGGCCTGCTCGACCTGACCGGCGCCTTCGAGGTGCTGGTACATCTGAACGCCTACGTCCTCAACAACCCCGACCCGGCAGTCACCAGCGCGTTCTGGGCCGGCTTCCGCGACCGGATGGCGGTCCCGGAGCCAATCGAACACCTGCGGCTGCACTTGAGGACCTACTGGTTCTGGGGACACACCACCGCCAAGACCGCCTTCGACGCGCTGCTCGGCGACGATGTGCGCCACCTCGCAGCGGATGGCCGCCTGCCCGAGCTGGCCGCCGGTCCGCTGCACCTGCGCGCCCGCCACGTGCTGGAAGACTCCGGCTCGGTCGACTGGGACGACAAGCGCGACGTCTATCAGGCCGCCACCACCGCCGCCGAGCTTCGTCCGGCGGTCTTCCGCGCCCTGCTCGGCAGTTATCACGCCGTCTCCGGCAGCCTTGACCCGGCCGAGGCCCTGACCCTGCTGGACAGCCTGCAGCTGCCCGCCGACACCGAACACCTGCCCCAGCTGCACGCGGTCCTGCGCAACGGCGTCGCGAACCACTACAACGACCCCGCCGCCTGGCAGCCGTGACCCGAGGCGTCCCGCCGCCAGGAGATAAAGCCGACCCTTTCCAACGCCCTCAGACGCGCGTTGTCGGAACATCCCAGCCATCCGGATCCGTAGATCGAGCGCTCTGGCCGTCCGGCGCTCGTCCAGGGCCATGCTGGCCGTAAAGTTCGGTCGGTGGGGCGCTGAGCAGCGCGGCATTGCATGGGAGGCACGCCAGATTGGAACGAAACAGCGCCAGCTGTTGAGTGACCTCAGTCGTTCGGATCGGCTGTTAGCCAGGCCACGGGGTCGCCGGCGATCGCAGCGTCTGCGAGGCGGTGAGCGGAGTCCGTCTTGAGGGCGGCGCGGCAGTTGTCGATCCATGACTGGACCGTGGTGATGCCCTGGCGCTGGTACTCGATGGCCTGCACCAGGCATTCCAGCTTGTCGGCGTCGCGCGCCACGATCGCCTCAGGGGTGACGCCGGCCTCGTACTCCGCCACCGCGGAGGTGATCGTGTCGGCGACCGGCGGCGGGCAGGCCGCGACCTGGTCGGCGGTGACGCTCGGGTTGTCGGCGGTCTGGACGTACCGCTTGCCGATGCGGGAGATGTCGCCGACCCTCGTCTCCTGCGTGTCGTGCAGGACGCACATAAGGGCGACGCGAGCGGCGTCGACGCCTTCCATCGCCGCGAGCACGGTCCCGGTGATCGCTGTGCGGAATGAGTGGTCGGCGATGGACTCCGGTTCGCTGATCCCGGCGATCCACCAACCGGTCCGTTTGGCGCGTTTGAGCATGCCGACCTCGAAGATGAAGCGTATCGCCCCGGCTGCGTCGGTGTCGGTCATCGTCCCGTCCCTAGTGGTTTGTCGGTGAGATAGCGCGGTAGTACGGCGTATGCCAGTGATGACGGCTGCGGCGTTGCCGGTCAGCGATGAGCAGCGGGCCGAGTTGGGTCGGATGGCCGGGTCGGCGGTGCTTGCGCATCGCAAGGTGGTCCAGGCCACAGCGTTGCTGTGGGCGGCGGACGGGATCGCGAACGAGGAGATCGCCCGTCGTTGTGGGGTCGACTCGGACACGGTGCGCCGGTGGCGTGCCCGGTTTCTGCAGACAGGTCCGCAGGGGGTCGGTGTCATCGCCAAGGGGCGCGGCCGTAAGCCGTGGCTGCCGGCGGGCACGGTCGCGGAGGTGGTGCGGCTGACCCTGCACGAAGTCCCTGCTGACGGGTCGACGCATTGGACGACGCGGTCCCTCGCGCGGCGGGTTGGGATCGGTAAGGACGCGGTGGCCCGGATCTGGGCCGATCACAACCTCAAACCGTGGAGGGTCGAAACGTTCAAGGTCAGCAACGACCCGCGGTTCGAGGAGAAGCTGGTCGACGTGGTCGGTGTCTACCTCAACCCGCCGGCGCGGGCGGTGGTGTTCAGCTTCGACGAGAAGCCCCAGTGCCAGGCCCTGGACCGTACCCAGCCCGGCCTGCCGCTCAAGCCGGGCCGGGCCGGCACGATGACCCACGACTACAAGCGCAACGGCACCGTGGACCTGTTCGCCGCGCTGAACATCGCCACCGGTGAGGTTCTCACCCACTGCCGGCAGGCGCACGCCGCAAGCGACGTGTTGCGGTTCTTTCAGCAGCTCGACGCCACGGTGCCGCGGGGCCTGGCCGTGCACGTCGTGCTGGACAACCTGTCCGCGCACGGCGCGCCGGAGGTGACCAGGTGGCTGTCCCACCGCGACCGCAGACGCTGGCACCTGCACTTCATCCCCACATCCAGTTCCTGGCTGAATCTGGTCGAGCGCTGGTTCAAGGAACTGACCGACAAACGGCTCCGCCGGGGACGGTTCACCAGCGTGGCCGACCTCACCGAGGCCATCACCATCTGGGCCGCCGCCTGGAACGACGACCCCAAATCCTTCATCTGGAAAGCCACCGCGGAAGACATCATCGCCAAAGTCCAACGCGGACGCGACACCCTCCACCAGATCAAAACGCAGACGGACCACTAGGTCCATGCTGAATTGTGGCTAAGGCTGGTCGCGCTCGATCCGGGACCTGATCACCGTGTGGCGGCTCGAATGCCTGCGACGACCGCGGCAACCAGTAGCCCGAGCACGAGCACGAGCAGTACAACAGGACCCAGCAACAGCGTCAGTACCAAGATCAACACCACAGCAAGTTTCAGCTCGGGACTTGTCCCCGACCAAGCACCCTTGATCGCAGCCCAGACAGGGTTCTTTCCCCGCAGCTTGGCTTTCAGCCCCTCGAAGACCGCCTGCGTGGTGGACCCTCGACTTGCCATAAAATCGTTCAGATCGTCGGCCCAGTCCTTCACCTTCCGCGACGCCTTCGCAGTGGCGTACTGCAGGGCCGCTTCGCGCAGGTCACTCAGCGCAGGTGCGAGGCTGGCCGCCACGGGGGCACTCTTGATCGTGCCGCTGGCGGTGTTCGATGCTGTCATGTCGCGGTCCCCCCAGCAAGAGTACCTCCACGCGCAAGCGGACGCCGAAAAACGGTTCCCGAGTTTGGTGATTGGTGATGGTCAATCAAAGACCAGGGCCATCAAAACTTCTCGCGACAACTTGATCGGTAGCGATAGATCAGACTCAAACGAAGCGACGTCCATGCTCACAGTTCTGTCAGGATTGCGATGAAGAATTCCTCGAACGATCACTGGCGAGTCTCTGGCTCTCGTAATCGTCCCCACCAAGGTCCTGCCGCACGACATTGCTATCGTGCCCACTTTGGCATCGCTCGGCCGTAACTACCACGCCTGAAGAACGTTGCAGGTGCCCGCTCCCGTTGGCGTGGAGTCGGTTCTCCGCGCAAGGCTTCGCCTTGCTCCTCGGTGGGGGAGCTTCTTCTCCTCGCTCGCATACGTCCTTCCTCGCCGTCCGGCTTCGCTCGTTGCGCGCTCGTGCCGATCTGCGGGCATGAAATCGACCGGGCGGTCCGGGGATAGGCTTCGCGGCACTCGACCTGAAGGGGATCCGGTGGCCGGCGGGGCGCTGCGGACGTGGGTGTTGATCGCCAGCACGCTGATCATGGCGACGGCTGGTGCGACCGCTGGCTCCTGGTACGGCGGGCGCGCCTCCAGTCCGCTGCCCACCGATACTCAAGCCGTCGAGCTGGCGGCGGAGCTGCTGCCCGGAGTCGACCCCACCGGTGAGACTCAGCGGCGCGACTACGGCTACGGGTTCGCGCTCGGCGACGACGACTTCGGCCCCGGGTTCGTCGAGGTCAGCTACGCCCCGACCGGCCAGGGCCAGAATCAGGGAACGGCGGTGGACACCGATTGCGCCTATTCGCGGCGGGCGCTGACCAACGCACTGCTGCGGGGCTGGCGGAACCTCCACCGCACCGTGGCGGGGCCGTGCGAGGAGTGGACCGCCGAACGCGGCGATGTGGCCGTCGTGTCCAGCACCGACGGCTTCGCCTCCTCGCTCACGTTCCACCGCGCGGCACCGGCCGGGCTCGGCCTCGCCACCCTGGCCGGGGCGCTCCTCGGTGCGGCGGCCGGAGCGCTTGCCGCCGCGCTGCTCACCCGCCGGGCCCGTCCGCTGCTGATCCTCGTCGTGACGCTCGCGGTGATCGGGCTGCTCCCCGGCATGGTCTTCGGGGCGACCGGCATGGTGCTCAACGCCCGCCAGTCGCCGGCGCTGCCGTTCTGGACGGTGTGGCCGTCGCTGCTGTTCGTGCTCGTACCGCTGTGGCTGTTCCTCGCTGTTCTAGGCGGCTTCAGCTGGCTCGGCGGCCGCGCCCGTCCGGCACCGACCGGCGGCTGAGCCGAGCACCGGAGGTGGGTGGCGAGCCTGTCGGACGTGCCGGTCCGGATGGAAGCCGGCGGCGATCGACGCCGCCCGACCCCGTACCCGACCGCCTCCGCAGCGCCGCACGGTTTCACCACCAGGCGACCACGGCGATCACCACAACGAGCGCCACGAGCAGCGCGACGAGCAGCACCCGCCGCCATGCGGCCCGGATCAGGGTGCCTAGGGGGAACCGGACGGCCGGCGGCGGGGCGGACGCCACTTCACGCAGCATCCGTCGCAGTTCCTCATCGTCGGCCACCGGCTGCTCCGCTCTCCTCGACCACTTCCCCGGTCAGAATGACTGGTTCGGTCTTGCCGGTTCCGGCGGCGTCGGGGTGGAACGCGGTGGTGACGATGCCGCTTGCGGTCATCAGGTCGGCGACCACGTCGACTTCGGTGCTGCCCAGCAGCCCGGCCGTCACGGCCGGGCCCATTCCGCGGTAGTGCCGGCACACGAGCACCGCCCGCTGCCGTGCGGTGAGTTCCTCGAGCGTGGCGAGCAGCAGCGGTTGAGCGACGACGGGGTCATCATGCACGCGCGTGACCTGTGCCCGGCGCCAGGGCAGCCACCGCCGGAGCTCGGCGAAACGGGAGCCGCGCTCCACCATGTACCGGCGGACGAGGTCGTCACCGAGCACCGTGTCGACATCGACACCGCGATGCCACCAGCGCCGCCACGGCGGCACGAGCCGGCGCACCGCGCGACCCAGCGCCGCGTCGGCGGCGAACCAGTCCCCGTACAGCAGGTAAGCGAGCCGGCGGGCCGCGGAGATGTGCGGCTGGATCTCGTCGATGAGGGGCGCCTGGCGCCGTGCTTCGAAGCCCCGCCACCATTCGGACGCCCGACGCGCATACTGAGTCACGTTGTGAAGCCGTTTGGATGCCGACGGTGTAGTCGGCCTCCAATGTTTGCCCGCCATCGCCTGCCGATTTCTCATACTGCGGAGCCACACGCCGAAGGATTGCAGCGCCGCGCCCGCCACGCGGAGCCGAAGCGCCGATAACAATTTGGCGCCAAGTATGGGCGACCCGCATCGACATGGTCAAGCTGACAGTCCGACTCGCCGCGAACTAGGTGAATCGCGTTCGCGTTTTCGTTAAGCTATCAACAGGTAATCATTAGGATGGGCTTAGGTACTCGAGAACATGGCGGTTCGGTCGAATCCGGCGACCGGTTCCGCACGATGCGTAAGCACGACGCGGACGCTGGTCACCAGCGGTGCGGCTCATCACCAGAGGATGAGCTCCCGGCTGTGAGACAGGCCGGCAGTAGGCCCGCCATCGGGTAGCGTGGAACGCCAGACAAAGGTATCGGCTGCAGCGGCCGGCAACGCCGAGTTCGGCAGTGAGCACGCATGTCAGTGCGTTGACGGCAGGCTCGATACGCGGTACGCGACGCTGCCCGTTCCCATTTCGGCAACGTGCCGATGTAATTCGCTCCGCCCACACCCCCTCAAATACGCGGCTCGAAAGGCATGGGTGAATAAGCTGTCCAGGTGGACCGACCTTGCCGCCGTGAGCGAGGTCGCCGGAATTTCCCAGTCGAGCGGCAAGGCGCTGAGCTGGGGTTTGTGACGTGAGAACCACAATGCCGAATGGCGGGCGCCGTTTGTCTCGGGCCGGGCGCTGCCGCCGCTGCGAGTCGGGCGACACCCGCCGGGTTCGCTGATCCGGCCGGATCTCACCCACATCGTTGTGGGTGGTGCAGGCAACCGAACAACTCAGTGGCGCCGACCTATAAGGGAAGGAGGCGCCATGCCGAGAGTTGAGGACTCCAGCGCCGGGGAGTTCGCCAGCACCTACGACGCGGTATACGTCTCCACCGACGGCCTGCAGTGGCGCCGAACCGTTCCCCGCGTGTCCTGACGCCGTCCACGGGTGGCGCGAGACGGACCCGTCGTTCCCCCTAGCGAAACGATGTATCCGAGCATACGATGCGTCGAATGGACGGGCACGCGCTCGCCCGGTTCACCGGCGGATGACACCCGTTCTCCAACTCCATCTGCGGGAGCAGCCATGCGGAAGGCAGTCATCACCGGCAGCACCAAGGGCATCGGCTTCGCGCTCGCCCGTGAACTGCTCGTGCGTGGCCACTCCGTCGTCGTCTCAGGACGCACGCGAACGGCCGTGGACGATGCCGTCGCGCGGCTGCGTCCGCAGGCCGCCGGAGAGGCTGCCGTCCACGGGTTCGTCGTGGACGTCACCGACGCGGCGCAGGTCGAGAGGGTGTGGAGCGCCGCGGTCGACGTGCTGGGCGGCGTCGACCTGTGGATCAACAATGCCGGTGTCGCCAACACGACCCGGCCGATCGTCGAGACCACGCCGGACGACGTCCGGGCGATGGTCACCACGAACATGCTCGGCACGGTGTACGGATCGCAGGTCGCCGTCCGTGGCATGCTCGCCGCCGGCGGTGGCCAGGTCTTCAACGTCCTCGGCGGGGGCAGCGACGGCCGGATCCGCCCCGGCATGGGCGTCTACTCGGCCACGAAACGCGGCCTGGACTCCTTCACCCGGGCACTGGCCAAGGAGATCACCGGCACCGGCGTGCGGATCGGCCAGATCCGCCCCGGCATCCTCATCACCGAGGGGTGGCTGCGCGAGGCCGCCGCCGCGCCGGAGCAGGTGCGGCAGCAGCGCAAGCTGCTCAACATCCTGTGCGACCACGTGGACGACGTCGCGCCGTACCTGGTCGAACGGATGCTGGCGAGCACCGGCAACGGCGATGCGATCGCGTGGCTCACCACCGGCCGGATGACCCGGAAGTTTCTCGTCCCGCGCAAGCGGGACGTGCTCGCCCGCTACGGGCTCTGAGCGGTCCGGCCGGTCGCGGCGGAGGAGGCCCACGCGATCCTGGGCGCCGGCGGCCGGCCAACCGCAGGAGCTGCCTAGAAGCCGTCCCAGACCATCTTGGCGCCGCTGTCGCCGGTCTTGAACACGTAGTAGCAGGCGGCCAGGCCGAGCACGACCGCCAGCCCGATCAGCGCGTAGTGGGCGACCGCCGGCCCGACGGACTCGGCCTGGGCCGGGCGCACCAGGTACGCCATGGCCAGCACCACCAGGGCCAGCCCCAGGACGACCCAGAACAGGCTGTCGCCGAAGCCCTCGTGCGTCTCGATGCTGGACTGCAGCTGCGGCGACTGGAAGTTGTCGCTCGTGCTGAACTCCTCGCCCGACTCCTTCGCGGCGAACACGGCCCCCGGGGTGGCGACGGCCAGCACGATCATCGTCCAGCGGACGTGCCGGCGGGCGCCGGGCCAGACCGCGTACAGGATGCCGGCGACCACCAGCAACGGCACGAGCACGACGGCTGCGTGGATGAAGAGCGGGTGAGCCGGTAGACCGAGCACACGATCGAACACGGGGCCTCCTCTACGTCAGTGCGATCCTCCCACCGGACGTGTACACAACCCGAGGACCTGCAGTTCAATCAAGAGCCCGGAAACATTTGAGCGGTTCCAGGGTGCGTGGTGTTATTGAAGACATGTCGGGTGAGGATCTGCTGCGCGCCCGGGGTCTGCGTGTGACGCGGCCCCGGCTGGCCGTGCTGGAGGTCCTCGAGGCGTCCAGGGGGCAGGCGCAGGGCCACCTCGACGTCGACCAGATCGCCGCCCGGGTCCGCGCCCGCCTGGAGACCGTATCGACCCAGGCCGTCTATGACGTGCTCGGCGCCCTGTCGCGGGCCGGGCTGGCCAGGCGGATCGAGCCGGCCGGCAGCCCCGCGCGATACGAGTCACGCGTCGGCGACAACCACCACCACATCGTCTGCCGCGGCTGCGGGGAGATCACCGACGTCGACTGCACCGTGGGCGAGGCGCCGTGCCTGGAGCCGTCGCAGGCGCACGGGTTCGTCCTCGACGAGGCCGAGGTCACGTTCTGGGGCCTGTGCCCGGCCTGCCAGCAGCGGCGGGCCGAGGACGTGGCGCCGGAAGGCGTTCCTGGTGACTGACGCCGGCCTGTTCGGGCCCGACTCGGTCACCTGGCGGGTGCACCGGGAGCCGATCGTCACCGTCGGCGGCCTGCGCAGCCTGTACCTGCAGGCCCTGCTCCCCCGCGCGGTCGCGGGCGTCGAGCAGAACAGCCGGTACCGCAAGGACCCGTGGGGCCGCTTCCAGCACACCGCGACCTACGTGGCGACGGTCATCTACGGCACGACCGAGCAGGCCGAACGCGCCGGCCGGCGGGTCCGGGCGATGCACGCGCGGATGACGGCGACCGACCCGCGTACCGGCGAGCGGTTCCGCATCGACGACCCGCACCTGCTGCGGTGGGTGCACGTCACCGAGGTCGAGTCGTTCATGGCGGCCGCGCTGCGCGGCGGGCTGCGGCTGAGCGGGGCCGAGATCGACGCCTACTACGCGGAGCAGACCCGGGCCGCGGCGCTGGTCGGCCTGGATCCCGCGACCGTGCCGGACTCGGCGGCCGCGGTCGCCGAGTACTACGAGCGGATGCGTCCGGAGCTCGAGCTGACCGTGGACTCCGCCGCGACCGGGCTGTTCCTGACGGTCCCGCCGCTGCCGTACGGCCTGGGCCTGACCCCCGTGCGAGGTGCCGCGCTCGGGGTGTCAGCCCTGGCGATCGGGCTGCTGCCCGCGTGGGCGCGCCGGCTCTACGGGCTGCCGGGCCTGCCCGGCACGGACCTGATCACCTCGGCGAACGCCCTGGTCCTCGGCCGGATGCTGAGCGCCATCCCGATCGAGTGGATCTCCCCGCTGCGCCGTGACGCGATGCGCCGCCTGTCCTCCTGACCGCCCCGGCGGCGTCACGGCGGGCATCGCTGCGGCGTTGAGCCGGGGGTATGAGCGCGAAACTTCCATGGATCGCCCTCGCCGCGGCGACCGTCACCCTGCCCGCGGCGCTCGGCACCGTGCCACTCGACGTCGTCCGTTATGCCGCTTACATCCTTTATGCAGTCGTGGTACCGGGGACACTGCTCTACCGGGCGATCCGCCCCACGCCGCGCTCACTGCTGGAGGACCTGACCTACGGCACCGTGGTCGGGCTGCTCGCCGAGACCGTCGCCTTCGTCGCCGCGAGCCTGCTCGACGTCCGCGGGCTGCTCTGGGTCTGGCCGCTGCTGGTCATCGCCCCGCTCGCCCGGCGGCACCTGCGCGGCCCGGCGTACCCGCTGCGGCCGTCGACCGGCTGGTCGTGGGCGGTCGCCGGGGTGGCGGCGGGGTTCCTGGCGTACCTGACCGCCGCCTTCCTGGCCGTGAACCCGCCGGTGCCGGACGGCGGGCCGCACGAGTACATGATCGACCAGCTGAACCTCCTCGCCGTCAGCGCCGACCTGAAGCACCACTTCCCCCTCGCCGTGCCCGAGCAGGGCGACCGGGCGCTGGGGTACCACTGGTTCGCCTACGGCCATCTCGCCGCGAGCAGCCTGATCAGCGGCGTCGACCTGCCGGTGCTGTGGTTCCGCCTCGACCTGCCGGTGCTCGCGGTCCTCGCGGTGTGCCTGCTCGCGGTCACCGGCTGGCGGGTCGCCCGGCACCCGTGGGCGGGTCCGGTCGCGGCGGCGCTGATGTTCACCGTCGGCGAGCTCGTCCCGCAGCGGCAGGCGCCGTCGTTCTTCGGTTCGATCACCGCGTACTACAGCTGGTCGAGCCGCTCCCTGCTGTTCGGCGCGGCACTGAGCATGCCGCTGATCGCCGCGATCGTGTCGGTGCTGCGACCCGGCCCGCCCGGCGGGCGGCGCGCTGACCGGTGGCGGGACTGGCTGCTGGTGCTGCTGTTCGCGGCCGGCACCACCGGCGCCAAGTCGACCATCGTCCCGCTGTTCGGCGCGGGCCTGGCGGTGCTGTGCGCCGTACACCTCCTGCGGCGACGTCCACAGTGGACCCCATGGCTGCTCGGGGCGCTGCTCGCCGCCGTCGCGGTGACCGCCGTCGCCGTCCTCTACGGCTTCGAGGGCCAGGGCCTGCGCTGGGGCCCGTTCGCGATCATGCTCGACTTCGTGGGCAGCCTGCGGCACGGCACCACGGTGCGCGACGTCCCGCTGATCCTGTGGGGGCTCGGCGCGTACGCCATCGCCATGGGCGCCCGGCTCGCCGGCGTCGCGGGGCTCGGGCGGCGCTGGGGCGACCCGGAGATCTTCCTCGCCGGCACGACGGCCGCGGGGATCGCCGGCACGCTGTGCGTCTGGCACGTCTCGTGGAGCGAGCACTTCTTCATCGTCGCGGCCTGGCCGTGCGCGGCGATCCTGTCCGCCGCGGGCCTGGTCCGGCTGCCGTGGTCGCCGCTCGCGCTGCGCCGGGCGCTGACCGTGGCCGCGCTGCTCGCCGGCGCGTCCGTGCTGCTGCGGGTGCCGTACACGGCCAGGTGGAGCGTCCCGCTGCCGGTCTACGTCCTGGGCGCGCTGGTGCTCGCCGCGGCGCTGCTGATCGGCCGGCGGCACGGGCGCTTCGCGGCGCTGGTCGTGGTGCTCGCCGCAGGCGCGGCCCGGCTGCCGTACGACGCCGCGACCAGCGCCAACCTCGGCGTCGCGTACCACGTCCGGGTAACCCCCGACCAGGCCGCCGGCGCCCGCTGGCTGCGCGCGCACAGCACCCCGGCGCAGTACGTGGCGACCAACGTGCACCGGGTCGGCAGCGGGCTGCAGGGCAGGCAGAGCCTGGCGTACTGGATCTCGGCCTACAGCGAGCGCCGGGTCCTGCTCGGCAGCTGGGGCTACTCACCGGAGTCGACCGAGGCGCAGTCCCGCGCGCGCCGCCTCGGCCCCGCCCTCACCTACTGGGACCCTGACCGCCTGGCGCTGAACGACGCGGCCGTGCTCGACCCGACCCCGGCCCGCCTCGGGTGGCTGTGGCAGCAGCAGGTCCGCTGGATCCTCGTCGACCGCGCCCACGGTACGCCCACCGCCGCGCTCCCCGAGCTCACCGACCTCGCGTGGCAACGCGGCGACATCGCCGTCTACCGGCTGCGGGCCACCGCGAACTGCACGCCGGCGAGCTGCTCGGACCGTGTCCAGAGCCGCTGACCTGCGCGGACAGCTCCGGGCTGGGGCAGCCTCGCGAACGCGGCTTTCCTGCCGTGCTGATCACCGCACATAGAATGCCTGCGTGAGCCTCGCCGAACGCAAACGCCAGCTCGTCCGCAACGAGCTGACCGAGGCCGCACTGAAGCTGCTCGGCGTCCAGGGCTTCGAAGAGACCACCATCGACCAGATGGCCGCCGCCGCCGGCGTCTCCCGCCGCACGTTCTTCCGCTACTTCCGATCCAAGGAAGACGTGATCACCGAGTCCCTCTGCGACCACGGCCGCCGGCTCAGCCAGATCCTGTCGGCCCGCCCCACCACCGAACCCCCGGCCGTCGCCCTGCACAACACCCTGCGCGCCTTCACCGACACCTTCTGGGAGCATCCCGAGAAGTCCCAGCGACTGGCCAAGGCCACCATGAGCACCCCCGCCCTGCGGGCCCGCTACCTGGAACGCCAGTTCAGCTGGCGCGCCATGCTCACGGCCGAACTGGCGGCGCGCATGGGCACCGACCCGTCCGCCGACCTACGCCCGGCGGTGCTGGTGGGGGTCGCGTTCGCGGCCTTCGACACCGCGCTCATGCGCTGGGTCGAGCAGGACTCGGCCACCGACCTGAACGCCCTGCTGTCGGAGTGCTTCGCCGTCGCGTTCCCCTGAGCCTTCTGCCGCCCGCCTTGCGCCTTGCGCCACCCGCCGGCCGCGTGCGGATCCGCCGCGCCCTGCGCATGGAGCCCGGCGAGCACCCCGGCCTTACGCGGCCCCGCGCGACCTCCAGCCGCACACGGGTGGCGCGGTCCGCGCCCACCGCACCAAACAGCCGCAGGCACCGCCCCCATGATCGAAGCACCACAACGGCCACCCCGACGACCAAGGCCGTCCCTCGATCACAAACAGCAGCGGAAGATCGCGGTCCGAGCCCCCGCGCCCGCCACACCAGGCGGCCGCAGGCACCGCCCCCATGATCGAAGCACCGCAATGGCCACCCCGACGACCAGGACTGTCCTTCGATCACAAGCAGCAGCGGAAGATCGCGGTCCGAGCCCCCGCGCCCACCACACCAGACCGCCAAGGGCACCGCGCTCATGATCGAAGCACCACAACGGCCACCCCGGAGCCTGTTGCAGAATGGGCACCTCACGGAACGTATTGACAAAAACACGGCCGTGCCGGCCGCTCGCGGACGATCTGCATCCGTTGAGGGTCGCAACGACCCTCGGCGGACGTGACTTCCGCGATTCTGCAACAGGCTCCCCGACGACCAGGACCGTCCTTCGATCACGAGCAGCGCCGGAAGATCGCGGTCCGGGCGCCGGCACCTCCGGTCCCGCAATCGACGGACTTGGCTTTGGAGCTAAACGCGGAGTGGCACCACCGAATGACGACCTCGACGGCGGCCGACCATGTGAGAGCGGC
>NZ_JBFAIC010000094.1:0-33102 GCF_040654515.1 Dactylosporangium sp. NPDC050688 | reverse complement strand
CGATGATGTCGAGCATCTTGCGCTTCATGGTGTGCCCTCCGGGCCTCTACTCCGTGCGTCCTTGTGTGATGCCAACAGCTTCGGGCACCGGCACCCTCGCGCCGCAGAGGACAATCACCCCTGTCGACGGGACCTTGTGCCCCCGCGCCGCGGGACCTCCGGGCGGGACGGTGGCCCCGGGACCGGCCGGCCGCGGAGGGGACCTTCGGCCCTGGGGGCGTCGGGACATTCAGCCCTGCCCACCTCCCGGCCGGTGGGACGACGCTCGCCTGGTCACACCCGGACGGCAGTGAAAGGACCGTGGGCACATGCGGGTAACGGGGACCGGCCACGCCGGCATGCTCATCGAGACGGCGGCCGGCAGCATCCTGTGCGACCCGTGGGTGAACCCGGCGTACTTCGCCTCGTGGTTCCCGTTCCCGGACAACTCGGGCCTCGACTGGGACACCCTCGGCGCCTGCGACTACCTGTACGTGTCCCATCTGCACCGGGACCACTTCGACGCGGAGCACCTGCGCCGGTACGTGTCGAAGCGGGCGACGGTGCTGCTGCCCGCGTACCCGACGAGCGACCTCGAGGACGAGCTGCGCGCGTTGGGCTTCCGGTCGTTCCTGCGCACCCGCAGCGGCGAGCCGGTGACGCTGGACGGCGGACTGTCCGTGATGATCCAGGCGCTCGTGTCGCCGACGGACGGCCCGATCGGCGACTCGTCGATCTGGGTCGAGCACGACGGGGTGCGCCTGCTCAACCAGAACGACGCCCGGCCGCGTGACCTGACCGCCTTCGCCGAGCTCGGCCACGTGCACGCACACCTGCTGCAGTTCTCCGGCGCCATCTGGTACCCGATGGTCTACGAGCTGCCGGCCGCCGCCAAGCGCGCCTTCGGCCGGCAGAAACGGGAGCGGCAGTTCGACCGGACGCTGCGGTACGTCAACGAGCTCGGCGCGAGCTGGGTCTTCCCGATCGCCGGGCCGCCCTGCTTCCTGGACGAGGAGCTGTGGGGCGTCAACGACCTGTTCGGCGACGAGGGCAACATCTTCCCCGACCAGCAGGACTTCATCGAGCACTACGAGCGGCTCGGGCACCGCAACGGGGTCGTCCTGCTGCCCGGCACCACCGCCACCGTCACGCCCGACGCCTGTGAGGTCGAGCAGCCGGTACCGGACGTGGCCGCGTTCTTCGCCGGTAAGGAGGAGTACCTGCGCGCGTACCAGCGGCGGCAGCGCCCGGTGATCGAGGCGGCCAGGGCGTCGTGGCGGCACCCGGAGGTCGACGTGCTCGCGGGGCTGACCGAGCGGGTGCAGCCGCTGATGGCGCGCAGCGAGCACATCGCCCGGGGCATCGGCGGGCCCGTCCGCTTCGACCTGACCGACGACGCCGGCGCGGTCGTGCAGAGCATCGTCTTCGACTTCACCGCCCGCGAGGTGCGCACCGCCGGCGACGAGCGGGCGCGGTACCGCTTCCGCACCCGACGCAGCCTCATCGAGCACCTCCTCGTGACCGGCGAGGCCGACTGGGTCAACAGCCTGTTCCTGTCCTGCCGCTTCTCGGCCGCCCGGGTCGGGCAGTACAACGAGTACGTCTACACGTTCTTCAAGTGCCTCAGCGACGACCGCCTGCAGTACGCCGAGGGGTGGTACGCGGAGCAGACCACCGACGTCGAGGACATCGTGATCGGCGACTGGGCGGTGCAGGGCCTGTGCCCGCATCTGAAGGCGAACCTGGCACGCTTCGGCAAGCTCGACGACACCGTGCTGACCTGCCAGATGCACGGCTGGAAGTTCGACCTGCCGACGGGCCGGTGCGTGACGAGCGCCGGGCATCCCATCAGGGCCCGCCGCGTCGACGAGCCGCAGCCGGCCGGGTGAGCCAGTCGGGTGAGCCGGCCGGGTGAGCCGGGCCCGCCGCGGGATGCCGTCCGGCCCTCCGGTCAGGTGGAGGGGTCTGCGTCCCCATGGCCGGCGGGCCGAACGGCCCTGCCGGGCACCGGCGTCCGGGGCCACGATGGGGGTGTCGGCACACGGCCGGCCCACCACGAAGGGGGAGTCACGATGACCACCATGTCAACGACATCCCTGACCGACGAATGGGAGTCGACGTCGTTGCCGCCCTCGACCGACGTGCTGCTGCGGTTGCGCCACCTCGAGGCGCACGTGCAGGCGCTCGAGCTGGCAATCCGGGACCTCGCCAGGGCGCTCGACCGGTCCGAGGACCGCACGGCGGCTGACCTTGTCCGCGAGACACTCGACGCGCTCCACTCGTGACGCATCGGACCCGGTGACCGTCAGCGCTGCGGAGGCCCGGCCGGGCCTCCGCGGTGTGCGGTCACGGGCGGCTCGCCCGCGGCCCGGGCCGGCACCGCCGAGCCGCCACAGGTGCCACGCGACAAGCCCGTACCAGATCTCGAGGAACAGCACCGAGGCCACCGCGACGTAGACGCCGACCCGGGGGATGTACAGGCCCAGGCCCACGGTGTTCGCGGTGATCGCCAGCCACGCGGTCAGCCTGCCGAAGACGGCGCCGCGGAGCATCATGACGCCCAGCAGGATGCCGGCGACCGAGCCCAGCAGATAGGCGACGTGGAACGCGGTGCCCTGCCAGGCCGCGAGTGCCGCCGTGCCTGCCGCGACGATCGCGGCACGGTCGGCGTCCGTGGCGGCCGCCTGCCGCCACCTCGACGCCCACCCCTCGACAACGCGGCCGGCCCGGGCCGAGGATTGCCGCATCCGAACCGGAGGTGGACCGGCGTGCAGGAGTTCGTGGACTTCCTCGGCGGTCAGCCGCCGTTCGACGCGCTGGACGGCGACGACCTGGCACGGCTGGCCGCCCGCGTCGAGGTCGAGCGCTTCGCGGCCGGCGCGGTCGTCGCCGCCGAGGGCGAGCCGCTGGAGTTCCTGTGGGTGGTCCGCACCGGCGCGCTCGAGGTGCTCGACGGCGACCGGCTCGTGGACCTGCTGGGGCCGGGTGACATGTTCGGTCACGTCTGGCTGCTGGCGGGCCTGCCGCCGACGGTCCGGGTCCAGGCCCACGAGGAGAGCCGGTGCCTGCGCATCCCGGATCCGCGGACGTTCCTCGCCGCGCCCGAGCGGCTGCGCTTCGCCGCGGTGCACCCGCGCGCCGACCGGCTGCGGCTGGTGCGGGACGCCGGCCTGCGAGGGGCCGATCAGTCGCTGGCGCGCCTGGTGCGGCCGATCGTCTGGTGCGACGAGACGGACCGGGTCCGTGACGTGGCGGCGCGCATCGGCGAGGCAGGGCTGTCGTGCGCGCTGGTGCGGGTCGGGGACCGCATCGGCATCGTGACCGACCTCGACTTCCGCGGGCAGGTGGCGACCGGCCGGATCGCCGTCGACGCCCCGGTCGGCGCCCTCGCCACGGTGCCCGCGCTGACCGTCGGGCAGGACACCACGCAGGCGCAGGGGCTGCTGCGCATGATCGAGCACGGCGTGCACCATCTCGTGGTGGTCGATCCGGCGGGGCGGCCCGCGGGCGTGCTGCGGGCGGCGGACCTGGCCGGCGCCGAGGTGCGCGACCCGCTGCTGGTCCGTTCCGCGATCGACAACGCCCGCGACGTGCAGGAGCTGGCCGCGGCGTGCCGGTTGCTGCCCGGGATGCTGGTCGAGCTGTGCGACGACGCCGTGCCCGCCACCCGCATCGGCGCCATCCACGCGGCGGTCCTCGACGCGGCGATCCGCCGCGCGCTGCGCCTGCAGCCTCACCCGTCGCTCGACGGCGTGCGGCACTCCTGGGTCGTGCTCGGCTCGCTGGCCAGGCAGGAGCCGCTGCCGCTGTCCGACGTGGACACCGCGCTGGTGTGGGCCGACCCGCCGCAGGACGGTGCCGCGCCGGACCCGGCCGGCGGCATCCGGGCCGAGGCTCGTGAGGTGCTGCGGGTACTGCAGCGCTGCGGGTTCACGCTGTGCGCCAACGGCGCGAACGCGCACAACCCGGTGTTCAGCCGAGCGCGCTCGGGCTGGATCGCGGCGGCCCGCGGCTGGCAGCATCACCCGACCCAGGACAACGCCCTGCTGCTGTCGGCGATGGTCGCCGACAGCCGGCCGCTGACCGACCCGGAGCTGGGCGGCGCGCTCAGCCTGAGCATCCGGTCCCACACCCGCACCAGCCAGTTCCTGCGCGCGCTGCTCGACGAGGCGCTGAGCTGGCGCCCGCCCACCGGCTTCATCCGCGACTTCGTCGTGCACCACAGCGGCGAGCACCGCGGCCAGCTCGACCTCAAACCGGGTGGGCTCACCCCGGTCGTCGCGCTGGCGCGCTGGATCGCCATCGCCGCGGGCGACGCCAGCGGCACCACCGTGCAGCGGCTGCACCGCGGCGCGGCCCTGGGGCTGCTCACCACCGACGAGGCGGACACCCTGGCCGGCGGGTTCGAGAACGTCTACCGCCTGCTGCTGCACCACGAGGTCCGGGCGCTGCGCACCGCCAGCCCGCCGTCGGGCACGTTCATCGCGCCGAAGGAGCTGGACTCGCTCACCCGCCGGCACCTGCGCGAGACGTTCCGGGCGATCGCGCTCGTCCAGTCGCGGGTGAACCGGGCGTGGCTCAACCGGCTGCCCGGCTGAAGGCTCAGGGCTCCCGGCTCCCGAAGCGGTGCTCAGGCTCCTGGAGCGGTGCTCAGGGCCCCTGGAGCGGCTCGTCCGGGTCCACGACGACCTCGACGGCGTCCTTGGCCGGGCGGCGGGGCGCCTGGGGCGGGGCCGCGCCGTGCCCGGGGACGCCGATCCGGACGCCGATCGCGGGGTGGCCGACGTTGCCGAGCATGCGCCGCAGCATGACCCGCGCGGCGCTGTTCTCGACGAGGTCGCTCATCGCGGACGTGGCCAGCCCTTCGGCGGTCGCGGTGAGCAGCACCGCGGAGAGCGCCTCGCCGGCCACGAGCCAGCCCGCCGGCTCGTCGACGTCGGTGACGATCACGCCGTACCGGGCGTTGCGGTCCATCACGTCGATGCCGCTGTAGATGCTCGGCCCCGGGTCGGCGCCCGTGAAGTCGCGGATCGGTACGGGCCGGGCACCCACCGGGGCCACCGTGTCCAGCGGCACGCCCTCACCGCCCTCGAGCCTGGTGCCGGTCCAGGTGGCGAGCTCGGCGCGGTACTGCGGGTCGGTGCGCTCGGCGGCCGAGGCGTGTCCGGCCGCGACGGTCAGCGTGGTGAGGTCCTGGGGCCGGACGATGTGCAGGTCCGCCCCGGCCCGGTGCGCCGCGTCGCGCAGCCGGTCGACCTTGTGCTCCGGCACGGGCTCGTCGGCGAACGGCCGCCGGTCCGAACGCCGGGCCGCGATGGCCCGCCGTAGCCGTTGTGCGGTCGGCGACCACTCCACCCTGCCGGCATACCGCAGCACCGCCAGCAGGTCCGGGTCGTCGCCGTCGGGCAGCCGGTCGATGACGGCCGCCGTGCCGGCGGCCCGCAGCGCCACGTCGGCGTGGTGCAGGGCGACGCCGCAGCTGATGGTGAGCAGCCGGCCGTCCGGGTCGATGCTGCGCAGCTGCCTGCTGCGGTCGGCGCGGAGCTGGGCGGTGTCGTGCTCGATCCGCCAGTGCCACGGCTGCGTGTTCCAGATCGACGGCGCGCGCAGCGCCGTCACGCCCGCCGCCGCGAGCACGCGGCTCGCCGGCTCCACCCGGATCGACGTGGGGCTGTCGTGGTGCTGGCGAGTGTCCATGCTCGACTCCTCCGTGGTGGCGGTGCCCGCCGCACGACGCGCCGGGTCAGGAATGCTGCAGGTCCGCGCCGGGCTCCGGCGGTGCCGGCGACCCGACCAGTTCGGGGACGAGACCGTGGTACACCGCGCAGGACGGCTTGCACCCGCCGTGCACCATGTCGGCCAGCGCCCGCTCCATACCCATGCAGGTGTCCTGCACATAGTCCAGCCCGAGCTCCTTGGCGAGCTGCTGCGCCTCCGGGCTGACGATGCCCAGCTGCAGCCAGATCGCGCCGGCCTGGATCGCGGCCGCCTCCCGGACCAGCTCCTCGGCCTCGTCCGCCGGCCGGAACACCTCGACCACGTCCACGGGCACCGGCACGTCGCTGAGCCGCGCATAGGCGCGCTCGCCGAGCAGCCGCCCGGTGTGCGGGTTCACCGGGACGATGTGCCAGCCCTGCTCCTGCAGCATCTTCGGCACCCAGTGGGCGGGCTTCTGTGGATCCCGCGACGCTCCGACCACCGCGATGGTGTGAGCTTCGGCCAGAATCTGCTGTGGTATACGCATCGCACTCAGCTCCTCGCTGTGCAGTGCTGCCGGCACTCCGATGCCGCGCCGGGCAGGTGGTCCGAGCCGACAGCCGACGCTTCCACCCTGCCCTGGCGCGCCGGGCACCGCCACGTCCGGCGGCCCAATCATTCCGGCAGGGTGAGCGGCGTGCCCCGGCCGCACGTGCGGCGATCCCGCCCGCGGCGGCGGGTCTGAAACCGCACGGAGCGGGCACGTCCTGACCGTGGCCGGCGCGCCACAGCGACGCCCCGACGGAGGTGGTACGCCATGCGGCACGACATCAGTGTCCCGATCCCGGCGGCCGGGGTGATCTGCGAAGGGCACCTGACCGGTCCCGAGGATCCGCGCGCCGCCGTGCTGTTCGGCGACTGCGAGCCGGTCGCCCGGCGCGACCCGGGCAGGACGGACGTGTCGGACCGGCTCGCCCGGGCGGGTGTCGCCACGGTCAGCACGGACCTGCTCACCCGCCGCGAGCAGGCGATCGACGAGCGCACCGCGCGGCTGCGTTTCGACGTCGGCCTGCTGGCGGGGCGGCTGGTCACCGCCGTCGACTGGTGGGCGAGCCGGCAGGCGCCCTCGCCGGTGCCGATCGGTCTGTTCGGGGCCGGCGCGGGCGCCGCCGTCGCACTGGTGGCCGCGGCCCGGCGGCCGGCGGTGGTCGGTGCGGTGGTGTGCCGCGACGGTCGCCCGGACCGGGCCGGCGCCGCGTCCGGCGCGGTGCGGGTACCGACGCTGCTGATGGTCAATGAGCGGGACCGCTGCCTGGTGACGCTCAACCAGCAGGCCGCCGCCGCGTTGCGGGTGCCGTGCCAGCTGCGGCTGCTGCCGGACACCGCGGACCCTGCGGCCGGAGCGCCGGAGCTGGCCGCGCTGTGGGCGGCCGCGTGGTTCACCGAGCACCTGTCGTGGATGGCGGCGGGGGTCGCTCAGCGCCGGCCGGCGAACCAGTAGTAGCCGTCGGCGTCCCGGCGGGCCAGGTCCCCGCTGAGGTACCAGCCGCCGGAGAAGCGCCGCGCGTACCGGTCCTCATCGTGCAGGTAGCCGCGGAACATCGACGGCCAGCCCGCCCGCAGCGCCAGCTCACCGACCTCGTCCGGCGCCTCGATCACCCGCGCCGCGCCGCCGCCGGGCGCCAGCAGCGCGGCCTCGACCCCGGGCACGGGAAACCCCATCGACCCCGGCCGGAGGTCGACGCCGGCGAAGTTGCTGATCATGATCGCGCCCGTCTCGGCCTGCGACCAGGTGTCCTGCACCGCGCACCCGAGCCTGGTGAGCCCCCAGCGCACCGCCTCCGGCGGCAGCGGCCCGCCGGTCGAGGCGACCAGCCGCAGCGCGGACACGTCGCCTCCGGCCGCCGGGTCGCCGTGTTCCATCAGCATCCGCACCGCCGGCGGCGTGGTGTACCAGACCGTCACCCGATGCTGCTGCAGCAGCGAGCACCACCGGCGGGCGTCGGGTTCCCCGGCGTCGAGCACGACGGTCGAGCCGACGCTCAGCGGCGCGACGATGCCGTACGACGTCCCGCTGGCCGAGCCCGGGCCGGCCGTGCACCAGTACACGTCCTCCGGTCGCAGGTCGAGCGCGAACCTCGCCGTCGCGTGCTGCGCGACCACCGCCTCGTGGACGTGCACCACGCCGTCCGGCCGGCCGGTCGCGCCGCCGGTGAACTGCAGCAGCGCCGTCTGCCGCGGGTCCGTCTGCGGGATCTCGAACCGGTCGCCGGCCTGGGCCGTCGCGGCGCCGAGACCGGCCGTGCCGGCCGGGGGTGGCCCGTCGCCGGTCACCAGCACGTGCCGCAGGCCCGGCACCGCGTCGCGGACCGGCCCGACCGTGCTCTCGTACAGCTGCGGGGTGGTCACCAGCACCGCCGGGCCGGCGAGGAGCAGCCGGGCCCGGACACCGTCCGGGCCGGCCGCCGCGGGCAGCGGCGCCAGCACCCCGCCGCACTTCACCGTCCCCAGCGCGGCCACGACCAGGTCGGCGCCCTGGGGCAGCAGCGTGCACACCCGCTCGCCCCGGTCGAGCGCGTACGCGACGAGCACGTTGGCGAAGCGGTTCGTCCGGCGGCGCAGGTCCTCGTAGGACAGCTCGACCGGCGGCGCGCCGGGGGTCAGGCACCGCAGCGCGGCCTTGTCCCGCAGCGGGCCGCCGGCGTGGCGGTCGACCGCCTCGTGCGCGATGTTGAGCCCTCGCCCGTCCGGCAGTCCGGCCAGCCACGAGCGGGCCATCGACCACGTGAAGTCGTGCCGCACCCACGGCAGGTTGCTCAGGTTGGCCGCCCGGCACTCCGCCTGGGTGCGGTGGATCGTCTGCCACACCATCGCTCGCCGCCCGTCACCGAGGTTCCGGGTACGCCAGCCGTCTGCGCTCAGTCGTTACGGGCGGGCTCGGACTCGATGCGAGCGTCCGTCCCGGGGAAGACCAGCGCCTCGTGGCCGGAGTCCAACCAGCGCACCTCGTATGGCGGCGTGCCGTCGTCGTGGCGCACCCCGGTGACGACGCCGATCCGGCGGTGATCGCCGACATGGGTGCCTTCCTCGATGATCCGGTCGCCGACCTTCGCCTTCATCACCAGCTCCTTCCCATCGCCGGTCACTGTCGCACGACGCTCTTCCCCTTCTGCCGCGCGATAACCGTCGCGACCGGACCGTCCGGGGCGCCGGCACCGCCAGCCGGACCGTCCGGGGTGCGGCCGGGCGGGGCTGCCGCCGGCTCTTCGCGCAGTGCCGGGCGCCGGCGCAGCGTCGTCGCGGCCAGGGCGAGCGCCGGCGGGACCGTCGTCAGCAGCGGCACCGTGAAGCGCAGGTCGATCACGGACAGCGCGACCCCGAGCAGGAGCATCGCCAGGCTCATGGTGGCCAGCAGCGCGGCGTCCGCGGCCGCCCGTCCGCCGCCTGGCCACCGCCCGGCCGGCCGCCGCGACCATGCGGCCAGCAGCAGGGCCAGCAGCGCGCCCAGCAGCAGCACCGACGGCGGCGTCACGAAGGTCTGCCCGTACGCCCACAGCGAACTGTTCAGCGGCGTCGCCGCCGGGGCGGCCGGGCCCGAGCCGACCGGCCTGAACCCGGTCACCATGAGGATCGCCGTGCAGGCGCTCACCTGGTTGCCGGAGCGCCCGCCGGACGGCATCGTCCACATGTCCGTGGTACAGGCGATGCGTTGCGGCGCCGGCCAGCCGGGCTGCACCAGGTGCCAAATGTCGGTGGTGACCGCGGCCAGGAAGTCGCCCGGCTGCCCGAGGACGGCCTTGCGCGCGAACCCCGCGAACAGCGCGTCGTGCCCGGGACCCGGATACCGCTGGCCGATGCGGTCGCGGTCGAGCCCCCAGAAGTAGATGTCGCTGACCTCGCGCCGGCCGAGGGGCTCCGGAGGGCAGATCTCGCGTTCCCGCGGGGTGAAGTCGGTCCGCGAGCAGTCCACGAACGTCGTGGTGCGCTGCCACAGGTACCGGCCGGAGTAGCCGTTGAACGCGTACTCGCCGTGGTGCCGGTGGTACCACACCAGGTAGCCGCCCATGGGCACGGTCACCGCGACGGTGAACACCGCGACGTGCCGCCATCCGACGCGCCGCACGATCAGGTACCCGATGATGAGCACGGCCAGCGGCTGGCCGACGGTGCGGGTGAGCGCGGCGAGCGCGATGACCGCGCCGGCGCACGCCGTCAGCCACAGCGGCGGCCGCTGCGCCCACATCAGCAGCGTGACGCCCGCGAGCAGCAGGAACGTGAACAGCGTCTCGGACAGCACGTAGTGCTCGAGCTGGATCTGCCGGGCGTCGAGCAGCACCGGCGCCGCCGCGAGCGCGGCCCACGACCGGCGCACGTCCCGCCGCGTGAGCAGGGCGTAGACGGCGACGCCCAGGGCCAGGCCCATCAGGTGCTGCACCGCGGAGACCGAGACGATCTGCCCGGTGACGGCGTCGAGCACCTTGAGCATCGCCGAGTACCCGAAGGGCCAGATGGTGCCGGGCGTGGTGGAGCTGGCCGCGTCCAGGTAGCCGCGGGTGTCGTAGAAGTAGCCGAAGGCCGGGTAGTACGCGAACATCATGCCGAGCCGGATCGTCGCGCCGATCGCGACGAGGCCGGCGAGCATCCGGTGCTCCCGCAACCACATGCGCACGGTCGGGTGACTCCTTCAGGGCTGGTGGGTCGGGTCCGGGACCGCCTCGGCGGTCGGGCGGGGCGACGGGATGCCTGCGGCGCCCGGGGCACCGCCGGCGTCCACGGACGTGCGCAGCGACAGCAGGCTGGCGAACAGTCCGGAGAAGATCAGGATGACGCCCAGCGCGATCGCCGTCGCCGACGGCATCACGGCGCGCAGCGTCTCGCGCGGGTCCAGCGCGCCGAAGCCGGTCCTGCCCCAGTCGGTGACCGCGACCAGCGTGGCCACCAGCCCGGCGAGGCCGACCAGCAGGCCCGCGGTGACGCACCGTTCGAAGCTCAGCCAGCGGGTCCAGCGGGCGTGCTTGTCCTCCCGGGTGATGCCTTCCTGCACCCCGTACAGGCGCGCGAACCCGCCGAAGATCAGCAACTGGGCGCCGACCAGCACCGCCAGGCAGCTGTACACGAGGGCGCCGACGTCGAACGAGACGCCGAACACATGCCGCTCGCCGGTGACCAGCAGGGCCGTGCCGAGCAGCCCGGCGCAGCCGATGAACGAGCCGGGGACCAGCAGCGTGGGCTTCGGCGCGAACACGAGCAGGAACCGCAGGTGCCGCCACCCGTCGCGCCAGGTCCGCAGGTGCGGCGGGTGGCTGCGGCCGTCGGGGCGCAGCGTGGTGGGGACCTCGGTGATCGAGTATCTCGCCAGCGCCGCGCGGATGACCAGCTCGCTGGCGAACTCCATCCCCGCCATGCACAGCCCGAGCGCGCGGACCCGGTCCCGGTTGAACCCCCGCAGCCCGCAGTGGAAGTCGCCGACACCGGGCAGCCTGAACAGCAGCCGGCCGAGCCAGGACAGCACGGGGTTGCCGAGGTACCGGTGCAGCGCGGGCATCGCGCCCGGGGCGATGCCGCCCTTGAACCGGTTGCCGATGACCACGTCCGTGCCGGTGCGCAACTCGGCGACGAACGGGCCGAGGTTGCCCAGCTCGTAGGAGTCGTCAGCGTCGCCCATGACGACGTAGCGGCCGCGGGCGGCCTCGATCCCCCTGATGAGGGCGCCGCCGTAACCGCGGATCGGCGCGTGGACCACCGTCGCGCCCGCGGCGGCGGCGAGCGCCGGCGACCCGTCGGTCGAGCCGTTGTCGGCGACGAGCACCTCGCCGGTGACACCGAGCCGGGCGAGGCCGGCCAGCGCCTTGCGGACGCAGACCTCGATCGTCTCCGCCTCGTTGAGGCACGGCAGCACCACGCTCACCTCGACCTGCGCGGGGTCAGCAAGCATGGGACGGCCGGGCGGACGGCCGCGTGCGGCAGCAGCCGGTGACCGCCACCACCCCGCTCATCGGCCCGCGTCCTCGTGGGCGCCGATGCGGTAGGCGTTGGCCATGACGGTCAGGGTGATCGTGCTCGCGGTGACGGTGGGGAAGACGCTCGCGTCAACCAGGTGCACCCGCTCGAACCCGGCGGGGCGGCCCAGCGGGTCGGTCTCGAAGTCGCCGGGCTGCCGCCGCATCGGCAGCGTGCCGCCGCAGTGGAACCCGCGGCCCGGCTCGCCGAGCTTCAGCAGGGGACGCAGCGGGACCGCCCGCAGCGACGACCGGTTGCGGTGCAGCTTCGCGACGAGTTCCCGCAGCACCCGGCGGGTGTGCGGCCCGGGCCTGCCCTGCAGGTCGAGCACCCCGTCGCGGCGCAGGGTGAGGCCGATCTCGCCGGAGAGGTCCGCGTGCAGGTACCCCTGGACCAGCAGCATCCGCCGCAGCAGCGCCGCGCTGACCGGGCGCAGCGCCGGGTACGCGGCGCCGAGCGTCGCCTCGACCGCCTGCCGGTAGAGCGCGTTGTAGGTGTAGATCTGCAGGTGGATGCTCCTGGCCGACAGCCGCGGGTCGAACACCTCCAGGAACACCTGCGACAGGGTGTGCAGTCCCTCGCCGGACACGCCCGGCACGCCGCGGTAGCGCAGCATCGGCAGCAGGAAGTACTGGCTGTCCCGCACGACCAGCTCGTGGTCGTAGGCGCCGACCGACGCCAGGTACAGCTTCGTGGAGCCGAGCACGCCGCCGGCGACGTACAGCCGGGACGCGACGTGCCGCACGGTCCGCCCGGTGGCCAGTTCCCGCCCCTCGATGTGGACTTCGCCGCCGCGCTCGGCGAACCCGGTGACCAGCACGCCGGGCACGTAGGTCACCTGTCCCCGCGTCACCAGCTCGCGCAGCGTGGTAGCCGGGTTGTAGATCAGGCCGTACGGGCAGCCGGACATGCACAGGCCGCACCGCGCGCACGGGTGGCCACCGGCGTTGCGGCTCGCCACCGCCAGCCGCGCCCGGCCGAACACGAACCCCTGCGCGCGCAGCGCCTCCCGGTTGCGGCGCAGGTCACCCAGCAGCTCCTCGGCCTGCCGGCTGGCCGGTAGCGACTCCAGGCGGTCGGTGTACGCCGGGAACCGCTCGGCGAGGTCGTCGGCGGCGCCGGACAGCCCGACGAACGACAGCACCTGCGCGAACCGCCGCTCCAGCTCGCCGGGTGCGACCGGCCACTCGTCCAGCTCCTCGCGCAGGTACGGCAGCGCGGCGGCGCCCCAGACGGTGCCGAACCCGCCCCGGCCGAACGACGGCACGACGCCGACCCCGGCCGCCCGGCGCGGCAGATGCGCCTCGGCGTCGCGGTACATGAAGTCGGAGCCGAAGCTGACCTTCAGCGGGACGCCGCCGGCGCCGGCGCGCAGGTTCTCCCGCACGGTCGCCACGTCCGCCGCGGCCCACTGCTGCGGCCGCCGCGCCGCCATCCGCCCGGCGGCAGCCGCCCTGGCCGGCTCCAGCGAGAGCCCCACGTCGAGGACGGTGACGGGCAGCCCTTGCCGGGTCAGCGCGACCGCCGCGGCGACGCCTGCGGGGCCGGAGCCGATCACATAGATCATGACCGCGCGGCAGCGCCGCCGGTGTGCGCGGATCCGCTCACGGTGCCCTCCGATTCGCATCTCGCCCGGCCCTGAGGAATCGCACGCCGGCGTACCTGCCGCACGCATTGCACCATTGCGCGCACCCCGGCGGAATTGGACGGACTGAAGATCACCCGGGCCGCGACACCGCCTCATCTGGACGGCATGACCAGGCGATTCGGTCCGGCGGACCGGGCCACCCCGGCGCCCACCCGAGCGCTTCGACCACCGGAACACCGCACGTCGACGCCTTTGCGCCGCTGACAGGCCGCTGTCTTCACGGTTGTGTGACACGACACTTTCGTCTCTTGCCGACGATCATTACCACTGGTACTCAGTCAAGAAACTCCGTCGATGTCCGCCCATTGAGGAGTCACCATGAATGCTGTTCCCGAGAACGACGAGATCGCCCGATTACCGCGGCCCGCCGAGGCCGGCCGGGCGCATCTGCACCGTCCGCGGCTGCACGACGCGGCGACGCTGCTGGCCCGGCACCCGGTCGCGGCGATCTACGCACCCGCCGGATCCGGCAAGTCCGACCTGGTGTCGCACTGGATCGACACGCCCGACCGGGTGGACCGCGTGGTGCACGTGGACCTGCACGGCACAGGGGCAGCCGCCTGGTGGCAGGCGCCGTCCCGGGCACCCTCGTGGTGGCCGGCCGCGGCCGGCACGGTCGATGAGCTCTGTCACCGCCTGATCGACGCCTCCCCCGCCGGCCCGGACGGCAGGACGACCGTCGTGCTCGACGGCACGGAGACCGTCGCCGACCCGCGCTTCCTGCCACAGGTGCGCCACGTCGTGGCCCGCACCGGCTCGGTGCGGGCCGTCCTGGTCGGCCGGCACGCCCCGCCCGACGGTCCGGCACGCGCGGTCGCGCCGGTGCGGGACCGTACCCCGGCGCTGCACGGCCGGGATCTCGCCTTCACCGCTGCGGAGACGGCCGCCGTCTGCCGGCTGCGCGGGCTGGACCTGCCCCCGGCGGAGTGCCGGCGGCTCTACGCCCTCACCGGCGGCTGGGCGGGCGGGCTCATGGTCGCGATCACCGCGCTGGCCGCGGCACCGTACGACGCCGGCACCGTCATCGACCGGCTCCAGGGCAACGGCGCCGGCCTGGCGGAGTACGTCCTGCACGACGTGCTGCACGGGTGCCCGGCGGACGTCCGGCAGGCCGTCCTCGACGCCAGCGTCGTCGACACGGTCTGCGCCGACCTGTTCGCGGCCGTCACCGGGCGGCCCGACGCCGCGGACGTCCTCGCGGGGCTCGCCCGTGACGAGATGTTCGCCGTGCCGCTCGAACCCGGCTCCGCCTGGTTCCACTTCCCGCGGATGTGGCGCACCGACCTGTACGTGGCGCTGTCGCAGCGGGACCCGGCCCGGGTACGGCGGCTGCACGGCGCGGCGGCCTCCTGGTACGCCGGGCACGACCTCTACCCGGAGGCGCTCCGGCACGCCCTGGCCGCGGCGGACCGGTCGCTCGCGGTGCGCCTGGCCTACCGGCACGACGACGCCATCCGCGCGGCGGCCGGCCAGGCCGCGGCGACCGCGACGGTGCCCCGGCCGTGGTCGTCGCTGGCCGGCGACAAGGCGCTCGCGTATGCCTTCGCCCTGCTGCACCCGGCCGTGGACGGCGACGAACCGTCGCGCTTCCCGGAGCCGCGCTGGCGGCCCGTCAACCGCGCCTTCCCGAGCGCCGGGCACCCGGACCGCGCCACGATCGACCGCAAGCGCAACACCCGCTTCACCGGCGTGTCGCCGAGCACGGTCACCACCATCTGGCAGCTGATCCGCAGGGGCGACTGCACGGCCGCCCGGCAGGCGTTGTCCGCGTACCGGGCACAGGCGAGCGCCGGACCCGTCGCGCAGAGCATGGTGCTGCGCCTGCACATGGTGACCGAGCGGATGGCGGGGAGGCTCGGCGACGCCGCCCGCGCCGCCGAACAGCTGCGCGGCATCGTCCGGGCGGACGGCGTCGTCGGCTCCGTCGACGAGGGATGGGCGCGGCTGACCCTGGCCGAGGTCGCTGTCCAGCGCGGCGACCGGGACGCGGCCCTGCGGCACCTCGACGCGCTCGCGGTCGAGCTGTGGCAGTCGGTGCCGGCGCTGGTCGCCGGCCAGCGCCTGCAGGCCGCGTTGCTGCTGCAGCAGCGGCAGGACTTCGCCGCGGCCCTCGAACACGTCCAGGAGCTCATCGCCGACGGCGACGACAGGCATCTGGTGCCCCACTGGGCGGCGCACGTGCTGCGCACCGAGCTGCTGATCGCCACCGGCCGCGCCGATCAGGCCAGGCGGCACTGGCACACCGACGCCGCCGAGGTCCCGGCGACCGCCGCCGCGGTCACGTCCGCGAAGCTCATACTGCATGACGGCGGCGACGTCGACGGCCTCCTGCGCCCGTTCCTCGACGACCCGGGCACGTCACTGTCCCACCAGATCGAGATCCTGCTGGTGCTGTCCCGGCGGGCGCTGCTGGCCCGCGACCTCCCCGCCGCCACCGACCTGCGCCAGCAGGCACTACAACGGGCGGCCGCCGAGCAGATCCGGCATCCGTTCCGCGCCGAGGCCGACGCCGGCCTACCGCGCCAGGACCAGCCCGCCACCACCGCGGCGGACACCGTCGGGGGGCTGCCGGCTGGCGCTGCCCCGCCGGCCGGTGATGCCCCGCCGGCCGGCGACGACAACCCGCAGCTCACCCCGAGCGAGCTGGCCGTGCTGCACCACCTGCCGGGGCATCGGACCGTCCCGGAGATCGCCGCCGTGCTGCACCTGTCCCTCAACACGGTGAAGACCCACACCGCGTCCATCTACCGCAAGCTGGCGGTGCACCGCCGCCGCGACGCCGTCCGGGCAGCGCTCGACCTCGGGCTGTTGGTGGCCGAGGACAGCCCACCGCCGTTGCCTCCCGCGGCGGGCCTGCGCCGCCCCGGCTGACGCGCCGGTGCGCCGCCCGGACGGGCCGGGCGGCGTACGTAGGTTCGCGTGACTGGTCCGGGCCGCGTCAGTCGGTCCACCCGAGCGGGGACGAGCCGCTCGGCCCGGCGGTCCGTGCGGCCGCCGCCTTCGGTGCCGGCCCGGTGCCACCGTCGCGGCCGTCCGGTGGGTGCTGCAGGCTGTGGGTCAGTGTCTTGACCGCCGTGACGAGCTCCTCCATCTGCACGTCGAGCGCGCGGATCCACGCGTCGCGGCCGCCGTCGCCCGCCGTCCGGCCGTCACCGTCCACCAGGCCACGCACCGCGCTCGGCAGCTGCGCCAGCGCCCGGTCGAGCTGCCCGGTGGCGAGCTGCCCCCGCAGCGCGCCGGTCACCACGGGCGCCACCTCCGCCACCTCGGCCGTCGTGATCCCGGCCTCCTCAGCGAAGCGCCTGCGGTACTCCTCCGCGCCGAACTTCACGGGCACGTGCCCAGGGCGCCAGCCCTCGAAGTAGACGCCACGCAGCAGCTCCGGCAGGCCGGCGGCGAAGTCGGCCGACTTGTCGACCGGCAGCCGGTCACGAAACGTGTGCATCCACGCGCGCAGGATGCGGTACGCGGCGTGGGTGTCGGACGTACCGAGTTCGGCGGCGACCGCGTCGAGCCAAGCGTGTGAGGTGCGGGTGGCCCGGTCGAACACGTCGCTCTTGGTTGACGTCATGCCTCAGACCTCCGTCGCTCGTCGGTCGTCTCCCATATTGCTCCCGACCCGGCGGACCCGCCGTCACCCGGGCGACGTGAAGAGGTGCTCGAGGAACCAGCGTTCGGCGTGCTGAGCGGCGGCGGTGAGGGTGCCGGGCTCCTCGAACAGGTGGGTCGCCCCGGGCACCACGACCAGGTCGTTGACGCACCGCAGCTGGCGTTGCGCGGCCCGGTTGAGCTCCAGGACCCGGGTGTCCAGGCCGCCGACGACGAGCAGGGTGGCGGCGGTGACCGCGGGCAGCCGGCCCTGTGCGAGGTCGGGCCGGCCGCCGCGGGACACGATCGCGGCGACGCCGGCGTCCGGGGCGGCCGCTGCCCACAGCGCCGCGGCGGCGCCGGTGCTGGCGCCGAACCAGCCGATCGGCATGGTCGCGCCCCACGGCTCGCCGCGCACCCAGGCGGTCACCTCGGTGAGCCTGGCGGCGAGCAGGCCGATGTCGAACACGTTGGCCCGCTGCGCCGCCTCGCCGGCCGTCAGCAGGTCGAACAGCAGCGTGCCCAGGCCCGCCCGGTGCAGCACCGAGGCGACGTACCGGTTGCGCGGGCTGTGCCGGCTGCTCCCGCTGCCGTGCACGAACATCACCAGCCCGGTCGCCCCGGCCGGCACGGTCAGGTGTCCCGGCAGGCCCAGCGTGTGCGGGCAGGCGACGACGTCACACTCCTGCGCCACTGCCGCCGCGTCGCCGGGCGGCGGGGCCGCGGTGTCACCCGGCGGCGAGTCCGCGCCGTCGCCCGGTGGCGGGGCCTGGGCGAGCAGGTCGCGCACCTCGTCGTCGGTGGTCTGGGTGAAGTTCTCGTACCACTGCCCGACCGACCACAGCCAGGTCGGGCTCTGGACGCAGACCACCTCGTCGCAGTCCCGGCGCAGCGACTCGACCGCCTCGGCCGCCGCGACCGGCACGGCGAGGACGACGTGCTCGGCGCCGCGCGCCCGGGCCACCTGGCAGGCTGCCCGGGCAGTGGACCCGGTGGCGACGCCGTCGTCGACGACGACCGCCGTCCGCCCGGCGAGGCGGGCCGGTGGCCGGTCACCGCGCAGCAGCCGGACCCTGCGGTGCAACGCGGCGCGTTCGGTCTGTTCCACCGCGGCGATCTCGGCGTCGCCGACCCCGGCGGCGCCGATGACCTCGGGGTTGAGGATGCGCACGCCCTCCTCGCCCAGCGCACCCATGCCGAGCTCGGGCCGGCGCGGGACGCCGAGCTTGCGCACGACGATCACGTCCAGCGGGGCGTGCAACGACTCGGCGACCTTGCCGGCGACCGGCACGCCGCCGCGTGGCAGGCCCAGCACCACGACGTCACGGCCGCGCAGGTGGTCCAGCTGGTGCGCCAGTTGCCGGCCGGCGTCGTCCCGGTCGGCGAAGGTTCGGCCCTCGGGCAACATCGCTGCCTCCCGTGCCATATCACTGCCTCCCGTCCCGTATCACTGCTCCCGTCCCGTATCACTGCTCCCGTCCCGTATCACTGCTCCCGTCCCGTATCACTGCTCCCGTCCCATTTTTTTGCCGCGACCGCGCACGGCCGGCTCGAACGCCTGATCAGCCCGGCCGGGTGTCGTCCGGCACCACCGCCACCACGCAGGCCGCCCGGGACGCGAACGCCTGGCTGGTCGAGCCGAGGCGCATCGGCGCGGGGCGGCGGTTGCCGTGCCGGCCCAGCACGAGCAACGTGGCCGCGGCAGCGGCGCGGCGCAGGCCGGCCACCGGGTCGCCGCCGTACACGGCGCGCTGCACCGGGACGCGCGGGTACCGCGCGGCGACCGGCTCGACGGCGCGGGCGAGCAGGTCCAGGCCGGGCGGTTCGACGGTGAAGTGGGTCTCGAGGAACCGGTCGTCGAACCAGAAGTCGCCGGGGCGCCGGTCGTCGACGTGGACCGCCGTCACCGAGCGGCCGTGGCGCTCGGCGTACGCGAAGGCGAGCCGGACCGCCGCCGACGACGCCGGAGTGCCGTCCACGCCGACCACGACGTGACCGGCGAACGGCGCGGCCTCGTGGCCCAGGATGGGCCGGACGATCACCACCGGGCAGTGTGCCTGCGCCGCCAGCCGCGAGGCGACGGAGCGGTGCAGCGGGTCGGCCTTGTTGCGGCTGCCGACGACCAGCAGGTCGGCCCGCCCGCTCAGCGCCAGCAACACGGGGACCAGGTCGCCGGGCGGCAGCTCGACCGAGCAGTGCCCGGCACCGACCCGCTGCCGGCTCCGGCGGATGTACCGCTCCAGGTCCGGGCGGGTCAGCCCCAGGGTCCGCAGGTCGGACGTCACGACATCGTCGTCGTGTCCCTGCACGTGGCAGACGGTCAGGTGGGCGCCCGTCCTCGCCGTCTCCTCGGTGGCCCACTCGAGCGCCGCCAGGCCGCTACGGCTGGCCTCGACGCCGACCGCGATCCGGTCCGCCGTGGCCGGCGGAGCGGCCGGCACCCGTCCCGTCGGTTCGGTACGCAACGTGCTCACTGCGATCACCCCACTTCCTCGCGCCGTCCCGCGGCGCCGGTGCCATGTGCCACCGGGCGGCCCGGGACCCGTCTGCGTCTCCAGCCTCTGCCGCCGCGAACCGGGGCGCCCAGGGCCGGAAGTCCCGTTCCGCCGCGAACCGGCACGCCCGGGGCCGGAAGTCCCGATCCGCCCAGCCGGGCTCGCGGCAGACCGGCATCAGACCGGTGCGGGCCGGTCACGGCGCACGACGTCACTGGCCCGGCGGCGCCGGGTCGCGGCCGGGGGCGCGGTGCCGGCGGCGACGCCGACCCGCAGCACGATCTGCGGATGGCCCGGCCGGTGCAGCAGGCTGCGCAGCAGCACGCGGGCGCCCGGCACCTCGACGACGTCGCTCAGGGGCGAGACGGCCAGCCCGAGCGTGGTGGCGGCGAGCCACACGGCGCTGGTCGCCTCGCCCGCCCGCAGCCAGTCGACCGGGTCGTCCCTGGTGGTGGCGACGATCAGGTACTCGGCGAAGCGGTCGTCGCCCGGGCCCGGGTCGGACGTCAGCTCGCCGGTGACCTCGAAGCCGCGCAGCGGGACGGGCCTGCCGACCGGCGCCACCACGGTGGCGGCCGGCACCCCCTCGCCGAGCGCGGGATCGCGCCCGGCCCAGTCCCGCAGGTCCTGCACGGACCGCTCGTCCTTGCTCTCGATGGTCTGCGCGCCCTGGGCGGCGGCCCTCACATACGTGACCTGCTCCGGCTCCACCCGGTGCAGCCAGGTGTCCGCCCCCTCCGCCGCCGCACCCAGCGCCGCGACGGCCGCGGCGGGCACGGGACCCGTCGCCCGGAACGGCCGCCGATCGGTGCACCGCCGGCGCATGCTGCGCCACGCCTCGACGTCCTGCGCGCGTACCGGATGCGCACCACCGACGTCGATCCGGGCGAGCCAGCGGTCGTCACCGGCCTGCCCGGTCCGCTGCACGGCCGGCTCGTAGCCGCGCGCCGTCAGCGACACCTCGGCGTGGTGCAGGGCGGCGCCGCAGCTCAGGATGAGCAGCCGGCCGTCCGGGTCGAGCCCGGTGAGCTGCCGGTCCGGGTCCGCGTACAGGTCGAGGTGCCCGCCGTCGACGTGCCACCGCCAGGGCTGGGTGTTGAGGATGGACGGCGCGAGGCGAGCCTCCGCCGCGGCCCGGAACAGCGGCGCCGCACCGGCGTCAGGAAGATCATCCATGGTGTCTGCCGCTCCCCGGGTTCGCGTTGTCGACGGCGCCGGGCCGGACCGCCGCCCGCGTGCACGCCCGCCTGGTAGCGGCCCGGAGCCCTGTGCCGTCCGGAATTCCACAGTGCCGCCGCACCGGCACCCGGCACGTCACTCCCAAAAGATGAAGCGGCGGGTTCAGCCGCGCGGCTCGTGCACGACCGCTACGGGACACGACGCGTGATGGACGGCGGCGTGGCTGACCGAGCCGAGCCTGAGCCCGGTGAACCCGCCCTTGCCCCGGGCGCCGACGACGAGCAGCTGCGCGCCCGCCGACAGCTCGGCGAGCACACCACCGGCCCGGCCGGACACCGTGTCGAGGCGGACCTCCACCTCCGGGTACCGCTCGCGCCACCCGGACATCGACTCGGCGGCCAGGCATTGTTCGTCGTCGCGGAGGTCGTCGGGGTCGTAGCACAGCGGCAGCATGTCGTCGGGCGGGCCGCCGGCCGGCCACCGGTACACGTGCACCGCCGTCAGCCCGATGTCGCGGAAGGCGGCCTGCTCGAACGCGAACCCGAGGGCGTGCCCGGCGTGGTGCGACCCGTCGATCCCGACGACGACCCGGCCGGCGTGCGGACCTTCCCGGCCCTCCCTGCGGCGGACGATCACGACCGGGCAGGCGGCGTGGGCGGCCAGCTGCGCGCCCGTCGAGCCGACCAGCAGCGCCGCGAACCCGCTCAGCCCTCGGCTGCCGACGGCGACCAGCGCGGCGTGCCGCGCCGCCTCCATCAGTGCTGTCACGGCCGGCTGTACCGTGGTCGCCGTGGTGATCGGCAGGTCCGGCTCGACGTCCTGCGCCTGCATGACCGCGTCGGCGAGGACGCCCGCGGACGCCTGCCTGACCTCGGCGTCGTCGGCCACGTGCAGTGCCCGGCCCGCGAACTCCTGCGGATAGGCGAACTGCCGCCAGTCGTAGGCGGCGTGCAGCAGGTGCAGGGCGCGCCCCCGCCGCACGGCGTCGGCAGCCGCCCACCGCACCGCCAGCGCGCTGTCCGCCGACCCGTCGACGCCCACGACGACGGACGTGCCGGCCGGCCCGGGTTCGTTCATGGATCCCTCCTGAACCGTCACCGCGAGCTGGTCGGCTGGACCGGCCGGGCGTACGCGGTGGTGCCGTGCGCGATGAGCGCCGGACAGGCCATGGTGCGCAGCACCCGGTACATCACCGACGGGTTGGGCGGCTGGACCGCGTCGGTCGGGCACCGCGTGCCGAGGACCATGAGCATCGCCCACTGGGACGCGACGGTCAGCGCCTCGACGGGATCGCCCGGCTCGCTGCGCAGCTCCACCCCCACCAGCGGGAACTTGGCGCGCCACGGCTCGGCGGCCGCGGCGAGCGCCTCGTGCACCGCCGACTCGTCGACGGTCAGGTCGGGGCCGTGGTGCTCGTCCGGGCGCCGCTCGCCGGGCCGCCACAGCTGCGGATGCTGCCAGGCCTGGATGACCACGATCCGCCGGCTGCGGGCGGCCGCCTCCTCGAACGCGAGCCGCAGCGCGCGACGGGCGGAGTCGGACCCGTCGAACCCGACCACCACGGGTCCGCCGTCAGGCAGCACGGCGGACGGGTCGGCCCAGCGCCGCGCAGCGTGCACGACGAGGACCGGGCAGTGCGCCGTCGCGCAGAGCGCATCGCAGACGGAGCCGAGCGGCGCCGCCATGTTGCGTCCGGTGCCGTGGCTGGCCACGACGACGAGCCGGGACTGCTGCGTGTGGCCGCGCAGCACCTCGGCGGGGGCGCCGCGCTCGGTCACGCCGGTCGCGCAGACGCCGGGCCGCCACCGGAACGCCTCCTCGGCCGCCCGGGTGGCGATGCCGGGGGCGCCGTCGCGCCCGCCCCACTGCACCGCCGGATCGAGCACGTGCACGGCGAGCAGCTCCCGGCTGTTGCGGCAGGCCTCGTCCGCGGCCCACCGCAGCGCACCGACGCTGTCGGCGGAGCCGTCGACACCCACGACGACGGGCCCGTACCGGTATCCCATCAGGACTCCTCTCCCGGTGCCGCTCCGCCCCGCACGACGAGCACCGGGCACTCCGCGCGGTGCAGCAGGTGCAGGCCGACGGATCCGAGCAGCAGCCCGGCGAACCCGCCGTGGCCGCGACTGCCGACGACGGCCAGCTGGACGGCGCGTGACCGGCGCACCAGCACCTCGGCGGCGTCGCCGTCGACGCCGTGCAGCTCCCACGGCACGTCCGGGTAGTCGGCGCCGATGGCGGCCACCAGGCGGGTCGCCTCCTCGGTCAGCGACCGGCGGACCTCGGCCGTGTCGTACATCAGCGGGGGCATGCCGACCGTGTACGGCGCCATCGGGGTCTCCACCGCCCGCACCGCCAGCAGGTCACAGCCGCGCAGCCGCGCCTCGGCGAACGCCGAGCGGGTCACCTGCACCGCGGACGGCGCGCCGTCGACACCGACCAGCACACTGCCACTGGGATCGGCCCGCCCGCGCACGACCGCGACCGGGCAGCCCGCGTGCGCCGCCACCTGCTGGCTGACCGAGCCGAGCAGGGCGCCCGTCACGGCGTGGTGGCTCCGGGTGCCGACGACCAGCATCACCGCGCCGTCGGCCGCCTGCAGCAGGGCCGGCGCGGGTCGGCCGATCGCCGCGGTCCCGGTCACGGTGATGCCCGGTGCCGTCGCCCGCGCCTCCCGGGCGGCCTGGTCGACCATCTCCCGGGCGTGTCGCCCCGCGGACTCGGCGAGCGCCGCGGTCGGTGCGAACGCGGTCAGCGGCACCCGCCAGTGGTAGGCCAGCAGCACTTCCAGCGGCACCTGCCGGAGGCCCGCCTCGGCCGCCGCCCACCGAACGGCGTCCAGCGACGCCGCCGCGCCGTCCACTCCGACAACAATCGCAGCGCGGCCCACACCGCCTCCTCCGCCCCGTTGCTCGCCGGTGCCGGGAACGTCACGTGGCCCCCGCGGCGCCGTTCCCGCGCCTTGTTCCAGCGTGTTTCGGCCCACTGGGCGGTGCCAGGCCGGGGGCGCAAATCATGCCCGGAGGGTGAGCCCGCGCATCACCCGGCGGCCGCGGGCGGCCCGGCTCACCGGTCGATGACGTCGCGCACCGAGCGGCGGTTCGTGTAGCAGGTCGTCGGCGCGTACCCGAACCGCAGGACCAGCTGCGGGGCGTACGCACGGGCCAGCACCAGCCGCAGCTGTTCGCGGATGGACGGCACCTCGATCGGCTGCGAGTAGATGGCCGTGGCCAGGCCGAGGTCGGCGGCGCGCAGCAGTACCCGCTGCAGGACCATGCCCGCCTGGAACTCATGGGTGCGGTGCTCGCCCTGGTACCCGAGGACGGCGAGCACCGGGCTCACCGTGGTGTCGCGGGCGAGTCGCCGGCTCGGGCCGCCAAAGTCGCGGCGGACCATCAGCTCGGCCTCGTGCGGCGCGGCGCCACTGGCGCTGCGGCCGATGCCCTCCACGCTGTCGTCGGTGCGGGACGCCCAGGCGCGCAGCTCCGCCACGTAGGCGGGGTCGGCGTTCAGCTGCGCGTCGGCCCGGCGGGTGAGCGCGGCGATCTCCCAAACGGTGGTCTCGTCGTCGACGACGTGCAGCCAGCCGCCCTCACCGGCGGCCGCCTCCACCAGCTGGACCATCAGCGCCGGCTCGACCCCGGCCTCGGAGAACGGCGACCGGTTGGTGTGCCGGCGCCGGATCTGCCGGTGCAGGCCGCGCTCCGTCGGGGTGGCCGGCTTGCTCCCCGCCGGCACGAGACGGGCCACCGAGCCGCCGGGGCGGACCCTCCACCGTGCCGGGGCGCCGGCGACGGCCAGTGCCAGCCGCAGGTTGTACACGGCGGCACCGCACGAGACCCGGGCCGCCCGCCCGTCCGGGTCGCACATCGGCAGCAGGCGGTCCTCGTCGACCGAGACGTCGATGCCGTCCGCGGTGCGCCGGAACCGCCACGGCTGGGTGTTGTGGATCGAAGGTGCCAGGACGGCATCGCCGACGGCGGCCTCGAATGTCGCTACCGACCAGGTCGTTGTGGTGATCATGGCAACCTCCGGAAAGGCCGCCGGCGATCGTGCTGTCGGGCCCGCACTGCGGCCTGTGCCCCGTGTCCTGGACGTCCGCGCATGATGCCCGCTGAGGCGGTCTTTACACCCCCTCCCCCGTCATGACGTGCTCCGACCCGGATGACGTCCGGCCGGCCCGGGTCAGCCGCGGCGGCCCTTGGTGTCGGCGGGCAGCTTCGGCGGGCCCTCCCAGCCGGGCCGGTTCGGCCGCAACCCCGGGCGGGCGTCGCGGCTGCGGTAGACGACGTACGGGCGGGTGAGGTAGCCGACCGGGGCGCTGAACGCGTGCACGAGCCGGGTGAACGGCCAGAACGCGAACAGCGCGAACGCCATGACGATGTGTGCCTTGAACCCGAACGGCACCCCGGCCATCTGCTCGGGGTCGGGGCTGAAGTAGAACAGGGACCGCAGCCACGGCGAGACGGTCTCGCGGTAGTCGTACCCGTCGCCGGAGACGTTGGCCCGCACCGTGGCGAGCAGGCCCAGGGCGATGACGGCGAACAGCACGACGTACATGGCTTTGTCGTTCTTCGTGGTCGCGGCGAAGACCGGGCCGGTCAGCCGGCGCCGGGCGATGAGGATCGCCAGGCCGATGATCGTGCACAGGCCGGCGACGGTGCCGATGAACACGGCCGCCAGGTGGTAGGCGTGCTCGGTGATGCCGACGGCCTCCGTCCACGACTTCGGGATCAGCAGCCCGCCGATGTGCCCGATCAGGACCATCAGGACGCCGAAGTGGAACAGCGGGCTGCCCCAGCGCAGCACCGCCGACTCGTACAGCTGCGAGGAGCGGGTGGTCCAGCCGAACTTGTCGTAGCGGTAGCGCCAGATCACGCCGCCGACGAGCACGGCGATCGTCAGGTACGGGTACACGACCCACAATGCGATGTTCACCGTCGCCCTCCGGTGGTGTCGACAAGTCCGAACGGTTCGAGGCCGACCTGCTCGACCGGCGGCCCGGTCTGCGCGAGCCGGACGGCGGCGGCGATGTCGCCGGGCTGCGGCGGCGGCAGCATCGCCCGGACGGCCTCGACGGCGTGGCCGTACACGGCGCCCTCCAGCGCGCTGGCGAGCAGGTCGAGGCCGACCCGGTTCTCGCGCAGCAGCCGCCAGCCGCCGTCGTGGACCGCGGCCAGGTCCAGCACCGCGGGCAGGTAGTCGGGCAGCTCACCGCCGACGACCTCGACGCCGGCGGCCTTGTAGCCGGCGGTGAACAGCACCAGCGCCTCGCCGCGGCGGCGGGTGTCGCCGGCGGTGTAGTACGTCAGGTACAGGCAGCAGCGCCGCCGGAAGTCGAACAGCTGCACGTAGTCGTCGGCGAGCCGGCCCTGGCCGGTGCCGGCCCGGTGCTCGGCGACGGGCCGCAGCCGCGCCGCGACCGCGGACGGCAGCGCGTCGAGCGCCCGCAGCAGCGTCGGCAGGACCTCGAGGGTGTCCCGGTCCGGGTAGCGCAGCAGCAGCGACGCGGCACGCGCGGCAACCGGCCGCCAGGCGTGTTCGGTCATGACGTCACCTCCGCTGCGCTCCGGCGCCGCCCTGACCTTGAAACTGCGCTCATGATGCCCGGCTCCTCGCTCCGCTGCGGGCCGGTCATGACCGGTCACCGTTGCCGTTCGGCGGGAAGAGCCCTTCGGGGCGGCCCTTGCCGTCCCAGTTGAGCAGGTTCACCCGGGTCTGCTTGTCGTCCGGCGCGGCGGTGGTGTCGGCGGTCTGCCGGTTGCGCAGCATGTGGAAGTTCTCCACGGAGATCGGGGCGGGCGTGCCGGACGCCTCGCCGAACGGTCCCCCGTCGAGGCTGCACTCGGTGGCGAGCTGCTCCAGGCGGTGGGCGTCCTCCAGCAGCTCGGGGTGCGCGGCCGGGATCACGTAACGCTCCTCGTACTTGGCGATCGCGAGGAGCCGGTACATGTCGTCCATCTGCCGGCCGGTCATGCCGACGCCGGCGGCGATGGACTCGTCGCGCTCCTCGCCGAGGTTGATCCGCCGCTGGTAGGCGCGCATCGCGGCGAGGCGGCGCAGCACGGCGGTGACCGGGGCCGGGTCGCCGGCGGTGAACAGCCCGGCGAGGTAGTCCACCGGGATGCGCAGCGCGTCGACGGCGCCGAACAGGTTGCCGGCGTCCTCACCGTCGTGGCCGGTGTCGCGCAGCACGTCGACGACCGGTGACAGCGGCGGGATGTACCAGACCATCGGCATCGTGCGGTACTCCGGGTGCAGCGGCAGCGCGACCTGGTACCGCATGATGAGATCCCAGATCGGTGAGCGCTGCGCGGCGGTGATCCAGTCCTCGGGGATGCCGGCGGCGCGGGCCGCGGCGACGACCTGCGGGTCGTTCGGGTCCAGGAACACCGACTTCTGCGCCTCGTACAGGGCCCGCTCGTCCTTGACCGCGGCCGCCGGGCCGACCCGGTCGGCGTCGTACAGCATGAGCCCGAGGTAGCGCAGCCGCCCGACGCACGTCTCGGAGCAGATGGTCGGCTGGCCGAGCTCGATGCGCGGGAAGCAGAACGTGCACTTCTCGGCCTTGCCGGTGCGGTGGTTGAAGTACACCTTCTTGTACGGGCAGCCGGTGACACACATCCGCCAGCCCCGGCACCGGTCCTGGTCGACGAGCACGATGCCGTCCTCGGCGCGCTTGTAGATCGCCCCGGACGGGCACGCCGCCGCGCAGGCCGGGTTGAGGCAGTGCTCGCAGATGCGCGGCAGGAAGAACAGGAACGCCTGCTCGTACTCCTGCCGCACCCGCTGCGACAGCTGCTGCAAAATCGGGTCGCCCGCGGCGATCTCGTTGCCGCCGGCGAGGGAGTCGTCCCAGTTCGCCGACCAGGTGACCTTCGTGTCCTGCCCGGTGAGCAGCGACTTGGGGCGGGCGACCGGGGTGTCGGTGCCGGCGGGGGCGGTCAGCAGGTGCTCGTAGTCGTAGGTCCACGGCTCGTAGTAGTCCTGCATCGCGGGCAGCTTCGGGTTGGCGAAGATGCTCAGCAGCCGCCGGATCCGCCCGCCGGAGCGCGGTTTGAGCCCGCCGCTGCGGGTGCGCACCCAGCCGCCCTGCCAGCGCTGCTGGTCCTGGTAGGTGCGCGGGTACCCCTGCCCGGGGCGGGACTCGACGTTGTTGAACCACACGTACTCGACCCCGGACCGGTTCGTCCAGGCCTGCTTGCAGGTGACCGAGCAGGTGTGACACCCGATGCACTTGTCGAGGTTCATCACCATCGACATCTGCGCCATGACCCTCATCAGTACTCCACATCCTGTGACCGGCGGCGGATGACGGTGACCTCGTCGCGCTGGTTGCCGGTCGGGCCGAGGTAGTTGAAGGCGAACGACAGCTGCGCGTACCCGCCGATGATGTGGCTCGGCTTGATCAGCAGGCGGGTGAGCGAGTTGTGGATGCCGCCGCGGCGCCCGTTCGTCTCGGCCTTCGGCACGTCGATGACGCGTTCCTGGGCGTGGTACATGTACACGGTGCCCTCGGGCATCTTGTGCGTGACGACGGCCCGGCAGACCACGACGCCGTTGCGGTTGACCGCCTCGATCCAGTCGTTGTCGGCGACCCCGATCTTCGCGGCGTCGAGCTCGCTCATCCACATCGTCGGGCCGCCGCGGGACAGCGTCAGCATGATCAGGTTGTCCTGGTACTCGGAGTGGATGGACCACTTCGAGTGCGGGGTGAGGTAGCGCACGGTCAGCTCCAGCTCGCCCGTGCGCCCGAGCCGCGGCTCCCCGAACAGTTTGTGCATGTCCAGCGGCGGGCGGAACACCGGCAGTTCCTCGCCGAGCTCCTGCATCCAGTCGTGGTCGAGGTAGAAGTGCTGCCGGCCGGTCAGCGTGTGCCAGGGTTTGCGCCGCTCGACGTTGATGGTGAAGGGGGAGTACCGGCGCCCGCCGTGCTCGCTGCCGGACCATTCGGGGCTGGTGATCACCGGTACCGGCCGGGACTGGCAGTCGGCGAAGCGGATCTGCTTGCCCTCGTGCTCGCGGGCGAGGTCGGCGAGGCGCTGGCCGGTGCGCCGCTCCAGGAACTCGAAGCCGGCGGTGGCCACACGGCCGTTGGTGGTGCCGGACAGGGCGAGGATCGCCTCACACGCGCGGATGTCGGTGTCCAGCCGGGGCCGGCCGTCGGCGACGCCGCCGGTGACGGTGCCGTTGATCTTCTTGAGGTGCTCGACCTCGGGGGTGACGTCGACGGTGACGGCCTTGGTGGTGGTGCCGAGCCGGTCCAGCAGCGGGCCGAGCGAGCCGAGCTTCGCCGCGACCGCGCCGTAGTCGCGCTCCACGACGATGAACTTCGGCATGGTGCGGCCCGGCACCGGGTCGGTCTCGCCGGTCTTCCAGTCCCGCACGGTCCCGCCGGGAGTGGCGAGGGCGTCGGGCGTGTCGTGCTGCAGCGGCGCCGCGACCAGGTCCTTGCGCACCCCGAGCCGGGGGCCGGCGAGCTCGGAGAAGGCCCGGGCGATGCCGTGGAAGGCGTCGAAGTCGGTACGGGTCTGCCACGGCGGGCTGATCGCCGGCGTGAACGCGTGGATGAACGGGTGCATGTCGGTGGTGTTGAGGTCGTGCTTCTCGTACCAGGTCGCGGCCGGCAGCACCACGTCGGAGAACAGCGTGGTGGAGGTCATCCGGAAGTCCAGCGACAGCAGCAGGTCGAGCTTGCCCTCGGGGGCCTCGTCGTGCCAGGTGACGTCCTTGGGGCGGCGGTCCGGCGGCGCTTCCTCGGCGCGCAGCGAGGCGTCGGTGCCCAGCAGGTGGCGCAGGAAGTACTCGTTACCCTTCGCCGAGGAGCCCAGCAGGTTGGCCCGCCACACGGTGAGCACCCGCGGCCAGTTGCGTGGCGCGTCCGGGTCGGTGCAGGCGAACCCGAGCCGGCCGCCGGCCAGTTCCCGCGCGACGTGCCCGGCCGGGTCGTCGGGGCTGGCGGCGAGGGCCTCGTCGGCGACGTCGAGGGGGTTGCGGTCGAAGGTCGGCATCGACGGCATCCAGCCGAGCCGGGCCGACTGGGCGAGCAGGTCGGCGGTGTGCCGGCCGGCGAACGCGCCCTTGGCCAGGGGCGAGGTGAGCGCGTCGGCGGTGTAGTGGTCATAGCGCCACTGGTCGGTGTGCAGGTACCAGTACGCGGTGCCGATCATCTGCCGCGGCGGCCGGGACCAGTCCAGCGCGAACGCCAGGTGCGACCAGCCGGTGACGGGCCGGCACTTCTCCTGCCCGACGTAGTGCGCCCAGCCGCCGCCGTTGACGCCCTGGCAGCCGGTGAGCGTGGTGAGGGCCAGCATCGCGCGGTAGGTGGTGTCGGAGTGGAACCAGTGGTTGGTGCCGGCGCCCATCAGGATCATCGACCGGCCGCCGGAGCGGTCGGCGTTGTCGGCGAACTCGCGGGCGATGCGGGCCACGGCCGCGGCCGGCACGCCGGTGATCGGCTCCTGCCACGCCGGGGTGTAGGGCACCGTCGCGTCGTCGTACCCGGCCGGCCACTGCCCCGGCAGGCCCGGGCGGGCCACCCCGTACTGGGCGAGCAGCAGGTCGTAGACGGTGGTGACGAGCCGGCCCGCGACCCGCGCGGTGGGCACGCCCCGCCGCATCAGCCCCGGGGTGTCGTCGTCGAACCGTGGCAGGCTCACCTCGACGGCCTCGCCGCCGGCGCAGCTGAGCCGGGGCACGATCGCGCCGAGGTCGAGGTTCCACCGGCCGACGCCGGCGTCGCTGTACCGGTGCCCGAGCGAGCCGCCGGGCACGGCGACGGCGTCCGCGGCGCTGTCCCACAGGGCCGGGCGGAACGCCGCCTCGGCGTCGGTCTCCCCCAGGTCGGCGGCGGTCAGGAACTTGCCGGGCCGGTAGCCGCCGCCGTCGACGGGCTCCAGCGCGACCAGGTACGGCAGGTCCGTGTACCGCGAGACGTAGTCGGCGAAGCGCTCCGTGGTGCGCTCGACGAAGAACTCCTTGAGGATGACGTGGCCCATCGCCATGGCGAGGGCGCCGTCGGTGCCCGGCTGGGCGGGCAGCCACTCGTCGGCGAACTTGACGTTGTCGGCGTAGTCCGGCGACACGACGACGACCTTCTGGCCGCGGTAGCGGGCCTCGGCCATCCAGTGCGCGTCCGGGGTCCGGGTCACCGGGACGTTGGAGCCCCACATCATCAGGTAACCGGCGTCCCACCAGTCACCGGACTCCGGCACGTCGGTCTGGTCGCCGAACATCTGCGGCGAGGCGACCGGCAGGTCGGCGTACCAGTCGTAGAACGACAGCATCGACCCGCCGATCAGCGACAGGAACCGGGCGCCGGTCGCGTGCGACACCATCGACATCGCCGGGATCGGCGAGAAGCCGGCGACACGGTCCGGGCCGTGCTCGGCGATCGTGTGCACGTGGGCGGCGGCGACGATCTCCTGCGCCTCGTCCCAGGACACCCGGACCAGGCCGCCCTTGCCGCGGGCCCGCTGGTAGCGGCGGCGGCGCTCGGGGTCGGCCTGGATGTCGGCCCACGCAGCGACCGGGTCCCCGCCGTGACGCGCCTTGGCCTCCCGGAACATCTCGACCAGCACGCCCCGCGCGTACGGGTACCGGACCCGGGTCGGCGAGTACGTGTACCAGGAGAACGCGGCGCCGCGGGGACAGCCGCGCGGCTCGTACTCCGGGCGGTCCGCCCCGACGCTGGGGTAGTCGGTCTGCTGCTGCTCCCAGGTGATGATGCCGTCCTTGACGTACACCTTCCACGAGCAGGAGCCGGTGCAGTTGACGCCATGGGTGGAGCGCACCACCTTGTCGTAGGACCAGCGATCCCGGTAGAACGCGTCGGCCTCGCGGCCGCCGATCTGGTGCAGGGTCCGCCCGTCGGCGGACACCTCCGCCCGGCGCACGAGCCCCCCGACGGCCAGCAACGCCCGCCCTGCTTGCTCCACCGATCCAGACATATCGCCTAATCCCTATCGTGAGCTGATACAGACACAATTGTTCCCAGCCGGCACCACCGCAACCGAAACCCTGAAACCGGGACTTTCGCGACCAGGTCAGGCATGGCTGGCGACGGCCCGCGCCGACCTGCGCACCGCCGTCGTGGTCAGCAGCACGGCACCCGCCGCGACGACCGCGAGCAGCGCGAGGCCCAGCGTGTAGGAGCCGTACTGACCGTAGATGCCGCCCATGAGCAGCGGCGGGACGAAACCGCCGAGCCCGCCCGCGGCACCGACGACACCCGTGACCGAGCCGACCTTGTTCGCCGGGGCGAGCAGCGCCACGAGGGCGAACGTCGCGCCGCTGCCGGCGCCGAGCGCCGCAGCCATCGACAGGAACGCCACCGTGCCCAGCGGCGCCAGCGGCGGCGTGAACGCCTGGAGGACGGCGCCGGCGCCGACGACGACCAGGGACGCGGCGAGCACCCGGGTCGGCTCGAACCGGTCGGACAGCCAGCCGCCGACCGGCCGCATCAGCACCGCAAGCAGCACGAAGCCCGCCATCCGGTTCGCCGCGTCCGCCTGTGTCAGGCCGTACGCGGTCTTCAGGTACGCCGGCAGGTACACGGAGAAGGCGACGTAGCCACCGAACGCGACCGCGTACAGCGCGGAGGCGTGCCACGTGACCCGCAGCCGCAGCGTGGCGGCCAGCCGCCGGCTGAGCGGCTCGGCGGGCACGGTACGCCCGGGCGCGTCCCGCAGCAGCAGCCACGCCAGCGCCGCGTACGCCGCCAGCACGGCCGCGGTGAGCAGGAACGGCGTCCTGCTGCCGTACGCGCCGACGAGCTTGACCGTGGTCAGGGCGCTGATCGCGGTGCCGCCCATGCCCATGCCGAAGATCCCGACGGCCAGCCCCCGCTTCGCGGGCGGGAACCAGGCGGTGACGAACGGCACCCCGACGGCGAACGCCGTGCCGCCGATGCCGAGGAAGAACCCGCCGGCGAGCAGCCCGGCCAGGCTGTGCTGCCCGGCGAGCCCCAGGTACAGCACCGGCACGATCGTCGCCAGGGACACCAGCGGGAACATGACCCGCCCGCCGAACCGGTCGGTCAGCGCGCCGACCGGGATGCGGCCCAGCGACCCGACGACCACCGGCACCGCGACCAGCAGCGCCTGCTGCAGCGGGCTGAGCTGCAGCGCGTCCTTGAGCTTCGGCGCCAGCGGGCTGAGCAGCGCCCATGCCCAGAAGTTGACCGCGAAGCCGGCGGTGGCGATCGCCAGCATCCCCGCGCGGCGCGACCTGCCGGCCGGACCGCTCCCTGATGTCGTGTGCTCAGCCATGGTCGTCTCTTCCGCCGGACCTGGTACGCCTGTTCCCCCGAGGATCGTGGTAGACAGGACGCAGCCCCAGGGTCTTTCGGCCCGCACCGGCGGGACGATGGGCACTATGGGCGGCGACGAAGGAGAATCGGATGATTCGGGTGTACCTCCTGGACGACCATGAGGTCGTCCGCTTCGGCCTGCGCGAGATGCTGGAGCGCGAGGGAGACATCGAGGTCGTCGGCGAGTCCGGCTCCGCCGTCGACGC
>NZ_JBFAIC010000093.1:0-33420 GCF_040654515.1 Dactylosporangium sp. NPDC050688 | reverse complement strand
GAACTACTGGACCGGACCCTGATCTGGAACCAGCGCCACCTGCTCCACGCCCTGCGCGAGTACGAACAGTTCTACAACCGGCACCGCCCACACCACGGCATCGCGAACGCACGCCCGCTCCGCTCGCTACCCACACCGATCACCGACCCAGAACAGATCACCCGCCTCGACATACGAAGACACGATCGCCTCGGCGGCATCCTCCACAAATACCGACATGCCGCCTGACCTCTGCGGATGAGATTTTCGGCAAGGGCAAGGTTGCTGCCGGCCAGCACCGACAGGTCGGCGGCGCCCGCGCCGGTGGTGCGGCGGAACACCTCCGCGGCCAGGCCGTCCCGGCGCGGCTCGTCGAGCGCCGCCCCGGTGGCCAGCACGGGCTGCCGCGCCAGGGTCCTGGCCTGCGCGGCGGACGCCTGGTTGACGCTCACGTTGTGGCTGGCCTTCCAGCCGCCGCCGTCCTGCCGGAGGAACTGCGTCACGTCCGCGAGCGCCAGCTCGGCCCCGCTCACCTGCAGCGAGGCCACCACCAGGAAGCAGGCCGGGTCCCCCTCCGGGATGGCGAACCCGGGCTGGGTGTGCCGGAACGACGGCGGCGTCCGTTTGGCGTGCTTGGCCCGGTTGGCCGCGGCGAGGCTGGCGTCCAGCGAGGGCGGCACCTCCTGCGCCTTGAGCCCCACCGGGTCCGCGGCACTCGACGCCGCCGAGTCGGCCTGGTCGAACGCGGCGAGCACCGCGGCGGCCGCCTCCTCCGGGAAACCGGCGACCGCCGCCCCGGCCGGCTTCCCGCCGACCTGGTCGGCGCTTGCACATCCGGCCGCCAGCACGGCCAGTGCCACCACCACCACACCCGCCGCCAGCTTCGTCATGTCAGGAGTATGTGACCGCCGGCCCCTGCCCACCGACGATGGCCGTCGATGCTGCCACCGCCCCGCGGACCCTGCCACCGAACGATGCAACGGTGCGTGCGCTGCTCGGTGCCCGTCCCCGGACGCCCGTGCTAACGCCGCCCGGCGGCCGGCAGGGGCGGGTCGGCGCGGCCTCGGTCGTCGTCCCCGGCCAGGGCTGCGGCCACCCGCACGGACAGCTCGGGCCAGTCGCGGTCCCGGGCGAGGGCCAGCACCGCCGCGAGGTTCGCCCGCTCCTCGATCAGCCACCTGCCCGGGTCGGCGAGGGTCCGGTCGAGCAGGTCCACGGGCGGCCCGTCGCCGCGGGCCGGCGGCGCGTCGATCCGCCGCAGCGCCTCGGCGGCCAGCACCCCCCAGGTGTGCGCGGCGCGGGTCACCGCGTCCGCCGGCGCACCGCCGCCGTCGGCGCCGAGCACCAGCGCGGCGACCAGCCGGTGCACCCGGTAGCGGTTCGGCCCCGGCGTCGCCTGCGGCACGACCGTGAGCAGGTGGCAGCGGACCAGCTCGTCCAGCGCCCGGACCGCCTCGCGGGGGGCCAGGCCGGAGCAGGTCACCGGCACCCAGTCCGGCGCCGTCGGCGTCGGCAGCCCGGCCACCGTGTCCAGCACCTGGGCCGCGGCCGGGCTCAGCGACGCGTACGCCGCCGCGAGGCCCTCCCGGACCGAGACCCCACCGACGGCGAGCTCGTCCAGCAGGTGCCGGGGGCAGCCGAGCAGGTCCGCCAGGTCGGCGAGCCAGGTCCCGGACCGGACCCGGGCCGCCGCGACCCGCAGCGCGAGCGGGTGCCCGCCGCACGCCCGGACGACGGCCCGGGCAGCGTCCGGCTCCGCCGCCGCCTGGCCGGCGTCCAGGTGCGCGGCCAGCACCTCCAGCGCCGCCGCCGGCGGCAACGGGTCGACCCGGTGGCGCAGCGCGCCGGGCAGGTCCAGCAGGTGCCTGCTGGTGACGACGACACCACAGCCGGGCGCGGCCGGGACGAGCGGCTGCACCTGGTCGACCGAGCCCGCGTCGTCCAGCACGACGAGCAGTCGCCGGCGGGCGAGCAGGCTGCGGAACAGCGCGGCCCGCTCGGCCAGCGTGGCCGGGATGTCCCTGGGATCCACGCCGAGCCCGCGCAGGGCCTGGGCCACCGCGTGCTCCGGCCGGCACGGCTGCGGGGCGCTGCCGCGCAGGTCGAGGTAGAGATGCCCGTCCGGATGTCCGGCCGCGGCGGCGTACGCGACGTGCACCGCCAGGGCGGTCTTGCCCACGCCTGGCATGCCGTGCAGCAGCAGCACCGGTGGCGCGGGGCAGCCGTCCAGGCGCGTCGTGCCGGACAGGCCGTCGACCAGGAGCGCGACCTCGCCGGCACGGCCGGCGAACGGGACCGGGGCCGGCGGCAGCTGGGCCGGTCCGTGTGGCATCCGCGGGCCGGCGGACCCGTCGTCCGCCGGGGCGGCCGCCTCACCCGGGGCCTCGTGCGCCAGGCTGAGCGCCGGGTCCTGACGCAGGATCGCCGTCTCCATCTCGGTCAGGGCGGGCCCGGGATCCAGCCCGTGCTCCTCGGCGAGCAGCCGGCGACCCTCGCGCGCGACCCGCAGGGCGTCCGGCTGCCGGCCGCTGCGGTACAGCGCGAGCATCAGTTGCACGCGCGGCCGCTCACGCAGCGGATGCCTGGTGACGTGCTCGGTCAGCTCGGCGATCAGCCGGTGGTGCCGCCCCAGCGCCAGCTCCAGGTCAACCAGCCATTCGTACTCGTCGACCCGCAGTTCCTCCAGCCGGACGCGGGCCGGCTCCAGCACGTCGCCGCCGGCCCCGGACAGCGCCGGACCGCGCCACAGCGCCAGTGCCTCGCGCATCAGGTCGGCGGCGGCCGCCTGCCGCCCGCGGCCGGCCTCGGCCCGCGCCAGCGCCACCCGGTCGGTGAAGAGGCTCAGATCCAGCTCTTCGGGGCGCACGTCCAACCGGTACCCGCCCGGAAGGGTGGTGATCGGCTCCACCGTCGGGCAGGCGGCCCGGACGGCCCTGCGCAGCGCGTGGATGTCGGACTGGATCTGCGCCCGGGCCGTGGCCGGTGGTGCGGGACCCCAGGTCGCGTCGATCAGCCGCTCCATGGTCACCACCTGGTTGGCGTTGAGCAGCAGGTACGCGAGCACTGTCAACCAGCGCGGCCGGTTGATCTCGACACTGCGGCCCCCCACGGTGATGCCGACCGGGCCGAGCACGGTGCAGCGCAGCGGCATGGCCGCGGAATCGGGATCGGGATCGGGCCCCGGCCGGCCGGCGGGGACCAGGTGCGTTGCGTCCGGTGCCGGGCCGCGAGCGCCCGGCGTGCGGCGCGGCTGGTTCCTCGGGCGCGGCGCGGCCCGGTCCAGGGCAGGGGGCAGGCCGGCGCCCGAGCCGCCGGCGACGTCGCTCACGGTCGCTGCCCCACCAGCTGGAGGTACCGCCCCGTCCTGGACAGCACCGGATCCTGGCCGGCGGCGAGATCCAGCGCGAACACGGCGTCCGGATCGGCGCCAGACCCGGACGGGGCTGCGGCGAGCACGTCGTTGAGGACCCGCACCCCGTAGCTGCCGAGCACACGCAGCCCGGCGGCCCGCATCAGCCCGGCGAGCTCCTCGAGGGGCAGCGCCGGGCGGGTGAAGCGGTGCCCGTCGAGGCCCACCGTCAGCGTGCCGGAACGCAGCTGGTCGAGCAGGTCGGCGGGGTCCGCGCCGCGCGCGGCGGCGGCCAGCAGCTGCCCGTACGGGTTGCCGACCACCACCGAGACCAGGCAGCCGGACGGCAGCGGGCGCAGGCAGGCGGCCAGGGCGCCGACCGCGTCCGGCACGTACTCCAGGACGTTGTGCAGGCTGAGCCCCAGCGGCGCGCGCCGGGCCACCAGCCGGGGAACGTCGTCGACGGTGCCCGCGACGATGTCGCAGCGCTCGATCAGCCCCGCCGCGGTCAGCCGCTGCCGCGCCGCGGCGCGCAGGTCGGCGGCGGGCTCGAGCAGGGTGACCCGGCGGCCCTGGGCGGCCAGGTCGGCGGCGAGCAGGCCGTCCCCGGCACCCACGTCCAGCCAGCTGCGGTGGGCCGCGGTCAGGTGCCGGTCGAGGTTGGCGGTGATCAGCCGGTGCCGCAGCCGCTGCCACGGCGTCGCCATGAGAGCCGTGTACCGGTCGGCGAGGCCGTCGAAAGCGTGCGGCGCGGCGGGGTTCACAACGGCGTTCACAGCGTCGCCCACAGCCGCTCCAGGTCGTCGTCCGTGGTGTAGTAGTGCGGCGCCAGCCGGACGTGTGCGACGCCCGAGCCGGGCATCCGGCGCACCGACGTGACCACCCCGCCGGCCAGCAGGCGCTCGGCCAGGACGTGGGCGTCGACGCCGGTGGGGCGGAACGCGGTGATGCCGCTCCACTCCGGCTCGCCGGCCCCGGGCACGTGGTGCCCGCGGCCGGTCAGGCCGGCGACCAGGGTCCGGCGCAGAGCGCGCAGCCGGTCGGTGACCGCCGCGACGCCGACGTCGGCGAGCAGGGTCAGCGCGGCCCTGAGCCCGAGCAGGCCCAGCACGTTGAGGGAGCCGGGCTCGAACCGCCGGGCGTCCTCAGCGAGCGGCTCGCCGGCCGCGTACCGCTTGGGGTCGCTCAGGCTGTGCCAGCCGACCGCCGGCACCCGCAGCCGGCCCAGCAGCGCCCGGCGGACGTAGAGCACGCCCATCCCGGTCGGGGCCAGCAGCCACTTGTGCCCGTCGGCGGCGAGGAAGTCGACGTCGCGGGCGTCGAGCGGGAACGCGCCGAGGGTCTGGATCGCGTCGACGGCGAGCAGCACCGACCGCCCGCGCAGTGCCCGGCCGAGACCGGCCAGGTCGGCGACCGGGCGGCCGGTCACGAAGTGGGCGGTGGACAGGACCACCAGCCGGGTCCGGCCGTCCACGGCGGCGAGCACCTCGTCGGTGCCCAGCGGCGCGTCGCGGTACGGCAGGGTGTCCACCTCGACGCCCTGCTCGCGCAGGTTGGTCCAGGGCAGCAGCAGGCTCGGGAACTCGTCGGCGAGCACGAGGACGCGATCGCCGCGCTGCCAGCGCAGCGCCCCGGCGACGGTGCTCAGCGAGGCCGAGGTGGACGGGCTCAGCGCGATCTCGCCGGCGTCGACGCGGAGCAGGCCGGCGGCGAGCCGGCGGGTGTCGTCGGCCAGGCCCGGGCAGAGCAGGTCGAACTGGCCCTCCCGGGCGGCCCGCCGCAGGTAGCCGGTGATCGCGTCGGCCACCGGCTGGGGCAGCGGGGCGACGGCGGCGTGGGCGAGGAAGGTCCGGTCCCGGGTCACCGGGAAGGTCTCGCAGCGGTACGCGGGGTCGCGCAGCAGCCGCTCCAGCAGGCCGCTCATCCGGTGGGCACCCCGGCGGCGTACCGGACGGTGCGGCCGAGCCCTTCGGCGAGGGGCACCACCGGCGCCCAGCCGAGCTCGGCCCGGGCCCGGCTGACGTCCAGGCACTTGACGATCGGCCGGTCCCGCCGGGGACCCCGGAAGATCGGCTCCCGGGCCACCCCGTCGTACGCCTCGCTGACCATCCGCGCCACGTCACGGATGGCGGCCGGCCGCCCGGAGCCGAAGTTGTAGCAGCTGCCGGGGTGCGTGGCGAGCCGTTCGGCGACGCGCAGGTAGCCCGCGACCATGTCGCCGACGTAGAGGAAGTCCAGCCGGGTCGTGCCGTCGTCGCGGGCGCCGAAGTCGTACGGGCCGCCGTCGCGCAGCTGCCGGAGCGCGTGCGGCACGAGGCGGGAGGTCTGCCGGTCGCCGGGCCCGTAGGTGTTCATGAACCGGCACACCGAGGCGGGCAGGCCGAACGTGCGGGCGTACGCCTGCACCGCCACGTCGGCGGCGATCTTGGAGGCGCCGTAGAGGTTCGCGCCGGCCCGCGCCGGGTCGTCCTCGCGCAGCGGCCGGTCGTCGTGGTGCTCACCGTAGTAGCCGCCGGTGGAGGCCAGGACGAACGCCTCCACGTGCCCGGCCCGGCGGACCGCCTCCAGCATGGTGTAGGTGCCCCCCGCGTTCACCGCGAGCGTCTCGGCCGGCGCGCGGACGCTCTCGGGCACCAGCGGCTGGGCGGCCAGGTGGAACACCGCCTGCGGCCGCCACCGGCGCAGCGCCTCCCCGACGGCCGCCTCGTCGCGGACGTCGCCGCGGCGCACCTCGACGGCCGTCCGCTCCGGCGCCGCCGCCAGCACCCCGGGCTGGTCCGGGTCGCGGTCGAGCACACCGACCTCGGCGCCGAGCGCGACCAGCCGGACCACCAGGTGCCCGCCGCCGAACCCGCAGCCGCCGGTGACCAGCACCCGCCGGCCGGCCCAGAACGCCGCCGGACCGGCCACGCCGGGGGTACCGCGCGTCTCGGCGGCACCAGGCTGCGGGGGCTGCGGGGCGTTCATCGCGCCGTCCCGGCGAGCTCCGGCCGGGCCGCGGGGCCGAGGTGCCAGGCGCGGGCCGCCCGGGCGGTCCGCTCGAGCCCTTCGTCGAAGCCGACGCGCGGCCGGAAGGCGGTGCACCGGCCGAACTTCGTGCCGTCGAGATGCTGCCGGCTGATCGTCGTCACGCCAGGCTTCTGCCCGCGCACCACGACCCTGAACCCGTTGTCCATGATCTTCGCGGCCCGCGCCGGGTCGAGACCACCCTCGTGGCAGGCGGCGGCCTCGACCACCCGGCGCAGCACCTCCGGTGTGCTCAGGTTGACGCAGCCGGCGATGTTGAACACCTCGCCCCGGCAGGCCGGGCGCACGGCGGCCAGCAGCAGCGCCGTCACCACGTCGTCGACGTAGATGTAGTCGCGCCAGTGGTCGATGGACTCGAAGTACAGCTCCGGCGCGGCCGCGCCGGCGGGGTCGAACACGAACGACAGCGCCCGCGGGATCAGCCGGTAGCGCCAGTTCGGGTCGTCCGGGCCGAACACGTTGCACAGCCGCAGCACGACGGTCGGGACCTGGAAGGACTGGTGGAACGCCTGGCCCATGACGTCCCCGGCCAGCTTCGCCGCGTCGTAGATGCCGACGCCGCGCAGCGCACTCTGCTCCGTGTAGCGGGTGCCCTCCATCTCGCCGTACACCTTGTCCGTGGACGCGATGACGACCGAGTCCGGCAGGGTGGCCGGCGCCCGGCGCAGCGCCTCCAGCAGGTTGACCGTGCCGAGGGCGTTGGTGGCGATCGCACCGGCCGGGTCGTGCGCCGCCCGCTCGATCACGGAGTACGCCGCCAGGTGGAACACCGAACGGAACGAGCCGCCGGCCAGCGCCCGCTGGACGTCCTCGGGGCGGCGGATGTCGCCGGCCACGGTCCGCAGCCGCCCGGTCGCGGCCGGCTCCGCCGCGCGCAGCCAAGCGGTCCGTGCCGAGGTCCGGTTGTTGTCGTTGTCGAAGACGGTCACCTCGCCGCCGAGCGCCAGCAGCCGCCGCACGAGGTGGCGGCCGAGGAACCCGAGCCCGCCGGTCACCAGGTAGCGGCCGTCCGCGGCCAGTTCGAGGGCCGGCTCGGCGGCAGAAGGCTGCGGCGGCTGCGCAGGGGCGGCGGCTGCGGGGTGCACCGGAGACTCTGCTTCCACCACAACCTCATTCACTGTCAGTGACGACACGCTGCCGCGGCAGGCTGCCGTCCGCCGCGCCCCGGCCCGCTGTGGGCGGGAAAGCGAACGGCCGGTGCGACCCAGGCTAGGTATTTGCTATCCGGCCAGCAACGCCGTGCTGATCTCGTAAAGATAACGCGCCGCATCGACGGCTTTCTCGCCCCGACAGGCTCACGCTGCGTGCTCGCCCGCGTCGCCGACTGTGCTCGCGGTGGTCACATCGCCGGTGCGGCGGGCAGGCCCAGCAGCGTCCGGTACGACCGCAGGCTTTCCGCGGCACCGCGCGACAGCAGACCGGGCTCGGGCCGGCGCCCGCGCCGCAGCCCCGCGACGATCGCCTCCAGCCACACCCGGACCTCGGCCCCGGTCATGCGCACCTGGTAGCCGTCGACGCACTCCGGCGGTTCGAGGCAGACCCCGCCGGCGCCGACCGCCTCCGGCAGCCCGCCGACCCGGGTGGCCACGACCGGGATCCCGTGCACCGTCGCCTCGCGGGCGACCATCCCGAAGCTCTCCTGCCAGAGGCTCGGCGCCAGCAGGAGGTCGGTGTCCGCGTACCAGGAGCAGACGTCGGTCCGGTACCCCACGATCTCCACGTTGGGCAGGTCCCCCGGCGCGATCCCGCACCCGGCCAGCTCGGCGGCCGTCCACCGGCCCTCGACGAAGCGGAAGCGGAACGGCAGCCCGGCCTGGGCGCTCGCCTTGACCAGCCGCAGCACCACCGCGAGGCCCTTCGCCGGTTCCGGGTTGACGAAGGTGAGCCGGTACGGACCCCGGCGGCGTGCGGGAGCGGGGTCGCCGGGCGGGCAGGTGCAGGGGCGCAGCAGCGGCTCGATCGGCTGGGCGTCGCGGCCGGTCTGCGCCGTGAACAGGCGTTGCGCGAACCGGGACGGGACCACGACCCGGTCGGCCAGCGCGACGGTCGCCGGCACGGGCAGCAGGTCGGCGGCGGGGTGCTCCAGCAGCAGCGGTACGCCGGCCGCCCGGAGCGAGCGGGCCAGCGGGGTCTCCTCGCCGAGGTGCCCCCACAGCAGGGCGGCGTCCGGGCGGTCCCGCTCGATCAGGTCGTCGAGTCGCCGGTGCAGCGCCCGCAGCGCGGCCCGGTCGGCCGGCGGCACGCCCGGGTCCATCGGCCCGTCCAGCACGGTGACCCGCTCGCCGCCGGCCCGCAGCGCCGCGGCGAGCCGGCGCAGGTGCCCGGCCTGCCCCGACTGCCCGGCGGCGATCCGGTGGACGCTGGTGACCAGGAGGTGCTTCATCGGCCGGCCCTGGCCCCGCCGGTGCGGTAGACGGGCAGCCCGAGCCCTTCACGGATGCGGTGGAACGCGGCCACCCGCCGGCGCAGCAGCTCGACGCCGGCCGGGTCGTCCTTGCGGTAGACGAAGGGCGACAACCACACGGCCGCGCGGGCGTCCAGCGGCCGCAGGCTCCACAGCAGGTCCTCCAGGAGCGGCTCGGCCCGCACGGCGTCGGCGAAGGCGGTGACGACCGACGCCGCGAACGGCACCGCCGCGGTGTGCCACTCCAGCCCATGGGCGAGGTCGCCGACCTCCTCGGGACGGTCGCCGCGGCCGCCGAGGATGCGCAGGTCGTCCGGGTACGTCGAGGTCTGCAGGGTCAGGCGCTGCCCGTACTGGCGGGCCAGCCGCTGCACGTCGACGGCCTTGGCCCGCAGCAGCGCAGCGGAGCCGGCGGTGACCAGCAGGTCCAGCACGAGCCCGTCGTGGGCGGTGGCGACGCCCCGGGCCCGGCGGCGGGCCGGCGGCACCAGGATCGAGCCGCTCACCAGGTCCTCCAGGATCATCGCCCGCCAGCAGCGGATGAGGCCCTCGGTCGGCTCGGCGCCGGCGAGCACCGCCAGCTGCGTCGTGTGCGCGGGCACCGGCTGCAGGACGTGGGTCAGCTCGACCACGATCGGGCCGTACCCGGCGGTCTGGAACATCGACCCGTGCCGGTGCGGGCCGGGCGGGTAGGGCAGCGCCCGCCGGGCCCGTGCGTCGACGGCGTCCGTCCAGCCCAGCCGGGTGAGGGTACCGTCGCCCTCCATCACCAGGAAGTCGCGGCAGTGGCGTTCCCGTTCGCCGAGCCCGGCGAGCAGGCCACGGTCCAACGCGTTGCCGAGGACCGAGGTGTACGGCCCGGAGCCCGGGTCAGGCAGCTGGAAGCGGGCGCCCGCGTCGCGCAGCGCGGTGTTGAGCTGCGCGAAGGTCACCCCGGGCTGCACCGTCGCGAGGCCGAGCTCGACGTCCAGCTCGAGCCGGTCCAGTCGGGCGAGGCGGACGATCAGCCCCGGTTCGCGCACCCTCGCGTCGTCGTAGCCCCAGTTGCGGCCGCGGGCGTCGACCCGCCACCGCACGCCGCTGTCGTTGAGGACCCGCACCACCCCGGCGAGCGTGGCCAGGCAGGGCGGCTCCACCACCCAGTCCGGCGGGTACCCGTCCAGCACGGTGGAGCCGGCGGGCCGGGTCACCACGGCGCCGGTCCGCGCCAGCCGGTCGACCACCTCGGCGTCAGGCACCGGTGACCGCCGCGCGTACGCCGGCCACCACGCGGGAGACGCCGTCGCCGTCCCGGACGATGCTCAGCTGCCGGCTGCCGAGGTGCTCCCCGACGGGCCGGTGGCTGATCACGATCAGCGTCTCCACCCGCCGCTGGATCACCGACAGCAGCCGCAGCTCCATGTCCCGGTCCATCGAGTTGGTAGCCTCGTCGAGGACCAGCAGCTCCGGCCGGCGCAGCAGAGCCCGGGCCAGTGCGAAGCGCTGCACCTCCCCCGCGCTGAACGTGGCGCCGTTGATCCGCAGCGACGTGTCCAGGCCGAGCCGCAGCGGGCCTACCACGTCGCCGAGCTCCATCAGTGCCAGCATGTCGAGGAGCTCGCGGTCCTCCAGCCCGCGCAGGCCGCTGGCCAGGCTGTCGCGGATCGTGGAGTGCAGGAAGTCGGAGCGGGGCGGCACGTAACACACCCGGGGGCGCAGCCGGTCGGGGTCCCAGGCGCCGACCGGGATGCCGAAGACGAAGGCGGTGCCGCTGGGCGCCGGGTCCAGACCGCTGATGATCTGCGCCATCGTGGACTTGCCGATCCCGCTCACCCCGCCGACCGTGACCGTCTCGCCCCGCTCCACCAGCAGGTCCAGCCGCAGGTCGAACCGTTGCGCGGGGCGGTGCACACGGACCTGGTCGAGCACCACCGCGGGCGCGGACGGCACCGGCTCGCCCCGGGTGCCGGCCGCCATCACCGGCATGGTGAACAGGGTCGCCACGTACCGCAGCTGCCGCTCCAGCGTGGCGACGGTCGGCAGGTTCTGCGCGATCGAGGTCGCCGCGAACAGCACGGCGCCGCCGAGGGTGAGGAACCCGAACAGCTCACCGGTGCTGACCAGGCCGGCGGAGAGCAGCATCGCGCCCAGCACGAGGACCACGTACAGCCCGGCGACGCGCAGGGCGTTGGTCGGCCCGTGCACCCGGGCCAGGCGGTACTCCAGGGACCGCACCGACTCGATCAGCAGGTCGAAGCGGCGGCCGTGTTCGGCGCGCAGGTGCGAGACGGCGCCGATGCCGCGGAAGGTGGTCAGCCCGCGGCTCATCGTGATGAGGACCTCCTGGGCCTCGGCGTCCAGCCGCAGCTGCTCCTCGAACGTGCGGTTGATCGGCCGGCGGGCCAGCAGCGACAGCACAACCTGCACGGCGGCGAGGGCCACCACCACACCCGCCAGGGGCAGCGACAACGACGCCATGAACCCGAGCAGGATCAGCACGGCGACCGCGTCGGTGATCACCGACAGGGCCAGCTCCGTGCCGGCCGCCCGGACCTCCCGCGCGCTCTGCACCCGGTGCAGCAGCCCGCCCGAGGTCATCTCGGTCGTCGCCGACGTGCGGGTCATCCGGCCGGTCAGGTGCGCGAGCATGGCCCGGTCGAACTGCAGGCCCAGCGCGGTGAACTGGCGGTGCTGGAACCAGTACAGTCCGCTGAGCACGGCGCAAAACGCCGCCAGGACGGCGACCAGGGCACCGGCGCCCACCGTGCCCGTGGTGACCCGGTCCAGGTACGGCATCAGCACGATGTTGAGCAGGGTGAGGCCCGTGTACAGCACCAGGCTCACGGCGACCAGCGGCACCAGCTGGCGGGGGCTGACCTGGCCGGAGCGCAGCATCGGCCACAGCCAGGACGCCCGCGCCGCCCGGCGGGCCCGCCGGGCGGAGACGGCCCGGTTCCGGCCCCCGCCCCGGCCGGCGGGTGGGGCGGCGCCCTCCGGCGCGGGGTCGACCGGCAGCAGCACCCAGCCACTGGCCCGCTCCCGGTAGCCGTGCTCGTCCAGCCAGGTGAAGCCGAAGGCGGGGTCGAAGATCCGCACGCGGTGCCGGCGGCGGCGCTCGACGGTGACGAAGTGGTTGGCCCGCAGGTGCACGATGGCGCCGGTGGTCAGCGCGGCGAACGGGCAGTCCCGCCGCCCCTCGTAGCCGGCGCCGCAGACCTCGGCCGAGGTGTCGCGCAGGTCCCGCATGGAGCGTGCGCCGCGCACGGCCAGGGCCTCGCGCAGGGCCGGCACGGAGAAGTCGTACCCGAGCAGGGTCAGGCTCGTGATCAGCGCCTGCACGCCGCAGTCGTTGTCCTCCAGCTGCAGGCTCGACGTCATCGCCCCCTCCCGATCCCGGCCGGTGTGCCGTCCGGGAGGCTCACCGCGGTGCCCCACCACGACGGGGTGGGCCCCGCGCACTCCGCCAGCGCCAGCGCCACCCCGAACGGGCGCTCCAGCACCGACCGGACGAACGGCGTGTCGAAGACGGCGGCCACCGCCGCGTCGTCGAGCCGGTCGAGGTGGGCGGCGAGCCGCTCGGCCAGCCGCGCCTGCCGCTGCGGGCCGACCAGCTCGCGCCAGGCCGGGGACAGGCGGGTGCCGAGGCTGACCCCGGCGAGGCCGTGGCAGAGGGTCACGTCGGCGGTCGGGTCGTCGAGCTGCTCGTCGAGCCGGTCCAGCACCGCCCGGGTGACCGGGGCGCCGGCGAACGCGGCCAGCACCGCGGGGTCGGCCTGCGGCCCGGCGGCGGCGAGCATCCCCGCCGGGCCGGAGCACAGGGTGACCCCGCCGGTGCCCAGCGCGCCGGTGGCCAGGACTGCGGGCTCCAGCCGGACGTAGTCGTGCACGACCGCGTCGAGCGCGGCGGTCATGGCCGCGTCCCGGCCGTACCGCTCGCCGAGCAGGCGCAGCAGCAGCACGCCGCCGCTGCGGCCGTGGTACAGGTCGTTCCTCGTCCGCCGCACGATGGCCGCGGCGGTCTCCCGCAGCGACGGCAGCAGCTCGGCGCGGTCCGCCTCGCCGGTGGCCTCCCACAGCGCCATCCCGGCGCTGCCCGCGCCGTTGATCGGGTCCACGTCGCCCGCCTCGGCGGCCTGCCGGTACCGGGCGAGCAGCACCTCGGCGGCCCGTTGCCGGGCCGCCGCCACGCCGGCGTCCTCACCGTCCACCCCGTCGTCGAGGCAGTGCGCGGCCAACCGGTGCAGCAGCCAGGCGACCCGGTGGTCGGCGGGCGCCTCGTCCCGCAGCGCGAGCCGGGTCAGCGACGCGGCCGTCGAGCGGTGCCCGAGCCGCGCGGCGAGCAGGGCGAAGGCGGCCAGCACGTCGGCACTCGCCCGGCCACGCGCCTGCAGCAGGCTCAGGTACCGGCGCAGCAGCCGGCGGGCCGGCTCGACATCGACGGTGCTCTCGGGGCGCCCTGGCGCGTGCGGGAGCGGATCCGGCGTCACCCGCGCGCCCCCTGCGGTGCGGGCACGGCGGTGAGCAGCGTGCCGGAGGGCCGCATCGCCGCGTGGGGGCGCATCGTCAGCGCATCGACACGGGCCTCGCTCAGCCACCCGCGCAGCTGCGCGTCGCGGGAGTCGCACGCCTCGGCCAGGGCGACCACGGCGTCGAGGCAGACGTGGTACGCGGCGGAGAGCACCGCGTGGTACTCGGCGCGCAGGGCCGGCGCGAACGGTCCGAGCCGGCCGGCCCGCGCGAGCCCGTCGAGGCTCTGCAGCAGCCCGGTGAGGCCGCGCCGGGCGAGAACCACGCGGGTGTGGGCCTCGGCATACGCGGCGAACCAGGCGGAGCCGGGGGCCAGGCCGGCGCCGAGCACCTCCAGCAACCGCTCGGCCAGCCCGATCGCCACGCCCGGCATGTTGGCCAGGAAGAGCTGGGCGTCGGCGTAGATGCCCCACGGCCGCCCGGCCGGGACCGCCGACATGTCCAGCACCGCCTCGGGGCGCACCCGCACGCCGTCGGCGCGCAGCGTGTGGCTGCCGGTGGCCAGCAGCCCCGGACCCTGCCAGACGTGCTCGACCCGCAGCCGCGCCCGCTCGAGCACGACGGTGGTGCGCCGCCCCGCGACCGGCTCGCACCCCATGGCCATGAACGCCGCCCGGTCCGCACCGGAGCCGAACCGCCAGCAGCCGTCGACCACCGCGCTGGTGTCTTCGCTGGTGTCTTCGCTGGTGCGGACCCGCCCGGCCGGGGCGACGACGCCGTAGACCTCGTTGCCGCCGGCGTACAGCTCGGCGAGCAGGTCACCGCCGGCGTACGTGGACAGGTAGTGCGCGGTGCCGTTGCCGATCATGCAGAGCCACGCCTCGCTGGCGTCCTCGCGGGCGACCTGCCGGACCAGGTCGAGGCCAGCCGCCAGGCTCTGGACCTCGTCGGGACCGTCACGCAGCCACAACAGCGGGGCGGGCCGCCGCGCCGGCCGCGCGCCGGGCGCGGGCCCGGTCAGCGGGGCAACGGCGTTGCTCATACCCGTCTCTCCATGCTCGGTCCGTGCCTGCCCGCCGCCGGCATCAGCCTGGGAACGGCTGCCAGCTCCGTGCTCCACCTGCGCGTTGTCGCGGCGCGCACGGCCGGTCCCGGCGGGCGAGAGCCGAACCATAACAGCCGCCGGTCCGCGCCCGGTATGCGTTCGCTATTCGCCGGCCGACCATTGCGGGCCCGCCGCGACGTGGCCTAGCGTTCGGCGCAACCGGGGCAACCCTCGCCCTCGCGCGTGATCGGTGAGCAACTGTGGATGACGCTTCGCTGCGGGTGCCGGCGTTCCACACCCTCTGGACCGCGCCGAGCCGCGCCCGCACGCTCGAGCACACCGTCCCGCCCTGGGAGGTGGTGACGATCCTGCTGTCGGCCCGGTCGTGGCAGCGGTTCCACGGGCCGGTCCGGCTGCACACCGACGAGCACGGCGCCGAGGTCATGGACCGGCTCGGGCTGCTGGACCTCTACGCCGACGTCGACACGTCGCTGGAGGCGATCGACCCGGGCGAGATCGACCCGGTCGTCTACTTCACCGGCGGCAAGCTGGTCGCGCTCGCAGCCGAGCGGGCCCCGGTGGCGATGCTGGACCTCGACCTGTTCCTGCTGTCCCCGCTGCAGCCGGCCGGTGCCGACTTCGTCTACGCGCACCGCGAGTTTGCCCGCGGCGACGTCTACCCGCCGCTCTCGCGGCTGCCCGGCGCGCAGCGGGCCGCCGCCGGCGTGCCGGCGCGGGACTGGGCGGCCAACACCGCGGTGGCCGTGTTCCACGACGAGGCCCACCGCGCGGCGTTCACCGCCGCGGCGATGCGGTTCATGCGCGGCAACGCCGACCCGCTCGACCTCGACCCGGTCGCCCTGCCCGCGTTCTGCGAGCAGCGCCTGGTCCTGCTCGAGGCGGACCGGCTGGGTCTCAGCAGCGCCGCGGTCGTCCCGGCGGTGTGGGACCCGCCGCGGCGCGGGTGGTCGGGCGGCACCGCCGGTGCGCCGTTCCACCACACCTGGATCCGCAAGCGGCTGCTGCCCTACGACGCCCCGCAGCGCGAGCGGTACCTGCTGCGGCTGGTGCGCGAGGTGGCCCGGCACCACCCGGAGGACCTGCACCGGCTGACCCGGACCGCCGAGCTCGCCCCGATCGTGGCTCAGGTGGAGGCTCAGGTGGAAGCTCAGGCCCGGTTGAGCGCCGAGCGGATCCGTTCGTCGTCCACGCCGTAGCCCTCGACGAGGTACCGGCGGAGCATCTTGAACGCCAGCCGCGCCTGCTCAGGGGTGTCGTCCCGCTTGTCGTGCCACAGGTGGCCGTAGGCGGGCGGGGTGCCCACCCAGCCGACCCGGTGCCGCCAGACCGCGTCGAAGATGTTGGCCAGCGGCGCACCGGCCCGCAGCGTGAGATCCGTGGCGATGACCTGCTCGGCGACGACCATGTGCAGGTAGGGATCGCGGCCGGGGGTGGCCGGGTTGCCGGCCAGGAAGGCCAGGCCGGCCTCGCTGACCCGGCGGGCGAGCCCGGCGTCGGCCGCCCGGAACAGTGAGGTGTTGCCCACCAGCTCCAGCGACTCCGGCAGCGGCACTTCGGTCGGGTTGCACAGCGTCCGCAGGCCGGCGTAGTAGTCGACGTCGCCGAGCTCCAGGTGGGCGAAGTGCGAGCCCGGGCCGCGCAGGCGCAACGGTCCCAGCAGGTATGCGTCGGGGTCGACGACCACCGCGGTCGGGAACCGGCCCATCGCGAGCAGCTTGGGCAGCGCGAAGCAGGCCGCCCGGTCGTACCGCTCGTCGAGGCCGGTGTCGTCGAGCCGGGTGATCCGGTCGTAGTGCTCCAGATACCCCATCGGGCCGAGCCAGTCCAGCGTCGGCTCGTCGGCGAACAGCTCGATCGGGCCCGCATGGCGGCGCCAGGACAGCACGCTCGCCAGCCAGGTCAGCGCGATGATCTGCCGGTAGCCACGCGCCTGCGTGCCGGGCACCCGCCAGTACGCGTGCACCCCGGTCAGGCCCTCAGCCATCGTGCCCCTGCCGGGCCGCGCGGGCCTTGAGCAGCCGCGCGGCGGCCACGATGATCTCCGGTTCGCGGCGCATCGCCTCGGCCACCGGCATGCCCCGGTTGACGGTCATGTGGATCATGCTACGCAGCGCCAGCCGGCGGGCGTCGTCCCCCAGCTCCGGCAGGAAGTCCAGGGTCGGCTCCGGGCGGTCCAGCTCCCGCCGCAGGCCGTCCTCCAGGTCGGGCCGGCGCCGGCGGTACGTGGCCATCCAGTCCCGCTGGTCGCGCGAGCTGGGCAGCCGAGGGTCCAGCCCGCACACCTCGGCCAGCAACGCCAACGCGTCGTCCCCGGCGAGCTGCAGTGCCCAGGCCGCGATCCGGGCCGCCGCGAGCGTGTAGCGCGCGGGCTGCCCGGGCCGGGCGGCGAACTGGCGGGCCCACCGCGCGGAGTCCGCGCAGAAGTGCCGCAGCACCGCCGCGCGGGCGGCCGGGCCGCCGTACCGGTGGTCCTCCGGGACGTAGGGCCGCGTGTCGATCTCGCAGTGGTGGTGTGGGGACTGCGCGTGCAGGTGTGCCCGCAGGCCGGCCAGCAGGTCGTCGGCGGCGCCCGCCGGCCGGACCCGGATGCGCAGGTGGGGCCGGTCGTCGCGGTACCGGATGTAGAACAGCTCGGCGCGGTCCATCAGGGCGGTCACCTCGGGGCGGGCGAGCCAGCGCTCCACGGCCAGGTCCGGCGCGTACACGTGCCAGCCCGTCCACTCCGGGTCCGGCGCCGGTGGCCGCTCGATCATCCTGGAGACGGCCAGCCGCGGGCTGGGCCGCGGCTCGGTGCGCACCCACGGCACCCAGACGTCGTGCAGGTGCTCGCCGAGGTCGGAGGTGACCGGGCCGGCCAGCGGCAGCACCTCCTGCAGCATCAGCCGGCCGGTGCGGCGCAGCCGGCGCACCAGCCACCGCCGCTGCTCTGCGTCGGTGACGTCGACCCGCATGACCTTGTCCGGGACCACCTCGGTCACCTCGACCACCGGGCCGAGGCCCACCTCGGTGAGCACGCCGGCCAGCGCCGCCGGGTCGCCGGCCAGCGCGAGCAGGTCGGCCCGCTGCTGCGGGTCCAGCGCCACGCCGCGCCGGGCGAACAGACAGCGCCCGCCCACGATCCGGGGCACCACGGCGCCGCGCGGCAGCCCGTAGATCGGGTCGCCCATGCACCCCTCGGTGCTGTCCTCCGCGATCATGGCCAGCAGCCGGACCACCCACGGGTTGAGGTGATGGTCAAGCGCGAGCAGGCTGTCGAAGCGCAGGTCGACGAGGCGCCCGTCGGGGCGGTGCACCAGGTACAGCCGACCCTCCAGCACGGTCACCATCAGGTCGTCCGGCCCGAGGTCCCCGGGGCGGCGGGGCAGGTTGACGGTGAACCGGGGCCGGCCCGGCTCCAGCGGCCGCCGGCCGAGCGGCCACCGCTTGTCCAGGGGCTCCCAGGCCAGGTCCACCGCGAGCCGGTCGTCGGCGACGGCCGGCGGCGACGGCAGCTTCAACCGGTCGGCGAGGCGCGCGGCCGGCCCGGCGAACGCCTTGGGCGTCACCCCTTTGAGCCAGACCGATGCACCCGAGACCGGCTCGCCGAGCACCGCGCCGTACGCCATGCCGTGGCGGGCCTGGGCGACCGGCTGGGGCGGTTCGTCGTGCGCCGGGAACCACTGCTCGACGTCGAGGACCTGGTTCCACCAGTCCACCAGGGCGTGGTCGCGGCGCGCGGAGGGCACGAACAGCCGCCGCGGCGGCGTACGGGGCGTGGGCGGCGCGCCGTGTTCGCGCGGCTCGCGCCGCCAGCTGCCCAGCGGGTGGTCCTTCGGCGCGCTCAGCAGCCAGGACAGCGGGACCGCCGCGCCGGTGAAGGCGTTGTCCAGGTACGAGCGGACCAGCTGCGTGCGCTCCATGGGCGCGACGTTGCGCAGCGCGCGCTCAGCCCCAGCCACCAACTCCTGAGCGGCGGCCCGCGCGACGGTGGGCCGCACCTGCGTGTACGCCTCGACGAACTGCTCGGGATGAAACGGCCGGTCCTCGATCCGGAGCGCGCCGACCGGCTCTGAGACGGGCTCTGAGACGGGCTGGGAGACGGGCTGTGAGATCGGTCCGGCTGGGTCGAACGGCAGCGCCGGGGCGTGGGAGCGCAGCAGCAGCTGGCGCCGCCCGTACTCCTCGAACATGTCCTTGCCGAGGTCCGCGATCCAGTCCTGGGCGGGGCGCGGGCCGCTGTCGCGCAGCTCGGCCACGCGCCGCACGGCCGCGGTGGCGGGTGCGGAGACCGGGCCGCTGCGGTCGGTGCGGAAATACATCCACCGCCCGGCGTCGGCGGTGAGGGTGGGGTTGGCGAACCAGTCGCCGGTGGCCCGGACCGGGTCCACCCGGTGGACCAGGACCTCGGTCGCCAGGTCGACCCGCGTGGGCCCGGCGTGCTCCACCACGTCGGCGAGGGCGCTGAAGGCGAACAGGCCGAACGGGACCGGGCGGTGCCGGGCCCGGTTGGCGTACATCGCCTCGAGCGTCTGGTCGTCGCGCCAGCTCTGGTCCTCGTCGGCTGGCCGCCCGTAGCTCGCCACGTAGTGCAGGGCCAGGTCGAGCAGGCGCCGCTGGAGATCGTCCGCTGGGGTGTCCGCTGCGGTGTCCGCTGCGGTGTCCGCTGCGGTGTCCGCTGGGGTTTCCCGTGGGGTGTCCGCGCCGCGGCTCCCCGCCGCCGGCAGCATCGGTACCCGGATGAGGCACCACTCCTGAGCAGACAGTTCCACGTCGCGCCTCACCTAGCCAGGACAGTCAGGACACCGGCCCGTCCGGTGGCCGCGGGCTGCGATCGCCGGCGCCCACCGGACGGGTTGCACACAGCCTGTCAGTAACTCTGTCCGCAGCTCTTGCAGGTGATGGTGGCGGTGCAGGTGCGGCTCGTGTTGCAGATGCCGCTGCCGCCGGCGACCTCGTCCAGGCTCTCCAGCTGGATCTCGGGCAGCTCCAGGTCATCGAGGTCGATGAAGCTCTCGTCCCAGGACTGCGGCGTGTTCTCGTTGACGGCCATTGAAATCTCCTGCTGTCGGGGGCACAGGAGATCAGTTTCGCGGGCGGCGCTACCCGCTGCCTATATGGCCACTATGCGCCCTGACCCGGGCGCGACCCCGCCGTCGCAGCGAGCGTCCTGGTTGCCCTCATGGTACTTGACCTTCGGCGTCGACGTCTGCCCCGCCGGCCGCCGGCGGGGACTCCCCCGGCACGGCGAGGACCACCACGCCGCCGGCGGGGATGCGCACCGCGTCGTGCCGGGCGCCGGTCAGCAGGTCGGTGCCGGCCAGGCGCAGGCCGACCTCGGCGGCGGAGTGGTTGAGCAGGAACAGGTAGCCGGTGCCGTCGGGCCCGGCGCGGCGCACCACCTCCAGGCCGGGCGGCGGGTCCGGCACCGGGGCGGTCACGCCGGCCCCGGCGCAGACCGTGGCCAGCAGCCGCCCCAGGTCCGGGTCGGTGAGCCGGGTCCCCACGTACCAGGCCCGCCCGTTGCGGGTCAGCGCGGGCGCGCCGGCCAGCGGGCCGCCGGCGTACGCGGCCAGGACCTCGGCGCCGGTGGCGCGGCCCCGCTCGGACCACACCGTGCCGCGGCTACCGTCGTCCAGGTCGACCGCTTCGCCGGCCAGCAGCGGGAAGTACTCCTCGACCCGGACGCCGAGCAGGTCGGCGAAGGCGCCGGGGTAGCCGCCCAGCCGCACGTGATCGTGCTCGTCGACGACACCCTCACGGCCGAAGCGCCGTCCTGTCGGTGCTCCTGGCCGCGCCGATCCTGCTGAACTTCGCGCTGATCTGGGCGACCACGGCCGCGTCCGTCAGCCTGTCGTTCACCAGCTACAACGGCGTGACCGCGATCGAATGGATCGGCACGCGCAACTACGAGCAGATCGTCACAATCTACGAGCCGTTCTGGGGCGCGGTCCGCAACAACCTGCTGTGGCTGGCGGTCCTGGGCGTGATCGCGACACCGCTGGGGCTGTTCTTCGCGTTCCTGCTGAACAAGCAGATCCGCTTCAGCCGGTTCTACCAGAGCGTCTTCTACATGCCGGTGGTGCTGTCGCTGGCCGTGGTGGGCTTCATCGCCCAGCTGGTCTACTCGCGTGACCACGGCGCGCTCAACGTGCTGCTGCTGGGCAACGCCGAACACCGCTACACCCCACCGACTGGCTCGGCGACCCGAACATCAACATCTGGGCGGTGCTGGTCGCGGCCGTCTGGCGGCACACCGGGTACGTGATGATCCTGTACCTGGCCGGGCTCAAGGCCGTCGACCCGGCGCTGAAGGAGGCCGCGGCGCTGGACGGGGCCGACGAGCGCCAGCTGTTCTTCCGGGTGATCTTCCCGACCCTGCGCCCGATCAACATCATCGTGCTGGTGATCACCGTCATCGAGGCGCTGCGCGCCTTCGACATCGTCTACGCGATCAATTCCGGCCGCAACGGCCTGGAGCTGCTGTCGGTGCTGGTGACCCAGAACATCGTCGGCGAGGCCAGCCGCATCGGCTTCGGCTCGGCGATCGCCGTCATCCTGCTGACCACGTCGATCGGCTTCGTGGTCGTCTACCTGTCGCAGATCATCCGGGAGGACCGGCAATGACCCAGCGATTCCCGGGCAGCAGCGCAGCGGAGGTGACGGCATGACCGGAGTCGCGGCCGCCACCCGCGCTGCCACACCGACCAGCGCCGAGCCGGCCGCGCCGAGGAGCCGGCGACCGCTGCGGCCGGCGCGGATCGTCCTCTACGTCTTCCTGACCGTGGTCGCGCTGGGCTGGCTGGCGCCGATGCTGCTGGCGGTGTACGCGTCGCTGCGGCCGTACCAGGAGACCGCCCAGTACGGCTACTTCTCCTGGCCGCGCGAACTGTCGCTGGACTACTACCAGCAGGCGTGGAGCGGCGCGGAGATGCCGCGCTACTTCCGCAACACGTTCTTCATCACGGTCCCCGCCGTGCTGCTGACGCTGTTCTTCGCCTCGTTCGTGGCATTCGCGCTGGCCCGGTTCAAGATCCCGGGGCGCAGGACGCTGCTGGTCGTGTTCACCGCCGGCAACCTGCTGCCGCCGCAGGTCATGTGACGCCGCTCTACACGGCGTACACCAAGGTCCCCTTGCCGGAGTGGATGTCCAGCTCGCTGACGCTGTACGACTCGTACCTGGGCCTGATCGCGATCCATGTGGCGTTCCAGACCGGGTTCTGCGTGTTCGTGCTCTACAACTACACGCAGACCATCCCGGTCGAGCTGACCGAGGCCGCCGTGGTCGACGGCGCCGGTGTCTGGCGGCAGTACTGGCAGATCACCGTGCCGCTGCTCCGCCCGGCGCTCGGCGCGCTGGCGACCCTGGAGTTCACCTGGATCTACAACGACTTCCTGTGGGCCCTGGTGCTGATGAGCAGCGGCGACAAGCTGCCGGTCACCAGCGCGCTCAACAACCTGCGTGGCCAGTTCTTCACCGACTACAACCTCCTGGCGGCCGGCTCCGTCATGGTGGCCCTGCCCACGCTGATCGTCTTCTTCGCCCTGCGGAAGCAGTTCATCTCCGGTCTGACCCTGGGCGCCAACAAAGGCTGACGCCGGACGGTCCGGCACGACATCGAAGGACGGCCAGTGCCTCAGCTCCCCCTCCGGACACCGGTGCTGATCGGCGCCGACGCAAACCGCACCGCTGCCGTCGTGGTGCCGGACCCGACCGGGCTGCCACGGCTGGTCTGGACCGGTCCGGCCGGGCCCGGGCTGGACCCGGCGCAGATCGCCGCGGTGCGCGGCGGCGGGCCCCACCCGGACGACGACGGGGCCGACCGGACCGGTGTGGCGCTGCTGCCCGAGGTGTCCCGGCTCTGGCTGGGCCGGCCCGGGCTGGCCGGGTACCGGCCCGGCGGCGCGCCGCCGGCGACCGGCCGGGACTGGGCGACCGCGTTCCTGACCACCGACCTGACCGGCGACGCGGGCGGGGTGCGGGTCGAGGCGGCCGACGAGCGGGCCGGGCTGCGCCTGCGCACCGAGATCGAGGCGGGCGCCGGCGGCGTGCTGCGGACCCGGCACACGCTGACCAACACCGGCCCGGGCGACTACGTCGTGGACCACCTGGAGGTCGTGTACCCGGTGGCCGACCAGGTCGCCGAGGTCCTGGACCTCACCGGCCGGTGGGGCCGCGAGCGCAGCCCGCAGCGGCACCCGGTCACCGACGGGCTCTGGCTGCGCGAGGGCCGGGCCGGTCGGCCGCACTTCGACAGCCCCACGGTGCTGGTGGCCGGCGCCGCCGGGTTCGGCTTCGCGCACGGCCTCGTCCACGGGCTGCACGTGGCGTGGAGCGGCAACAGCCGGTACGCACTGGAGCGGCTGCCCTCGGGCCTGTCGCTGCTGCGCGGCGGTGAGCTGCTGCTGCCCGGGGAGCTGGTGCTCGCGCCGGGTGAGCGGTACACGACCCCGTGGGTGCTGCTGGCCGTGTCGGGCGACGGGCTCGACGGGCTGGCCGCGCAGTGGCACGAGCACGTCCGGGCGTTGCCGGCGCACCCGCGCGCGCCCCGGCCCGTCGTGTACAACGTGTGGGAGGCGACCTACTTCGATCACGACCTCGACCGGCTCACCACGCTCGCGGACCTCGCCGCCGAGGTGGGCGTGGAGCGGTTCGTGCTCGACGACGGCTGGTTCGGCGGGCGCCGCGACGACACCAGCGGGCTGGGCGACTGGCACGTCTCCCCGGAGGTCTGGCCCGACGGGCTCGGCCCGCTGGTCGAGCGGGTCACGGCCCGCGGCATGCAGTTCGGGCTGTGGTTCGAGCCGGAGATGGTCAACCCCGACTCCGAGCTGTTCCGGGCGCACCCGGACTGGATCCTCTCCATCGGCGACCGGCCGCCCCGCCGCTCCCGCCACCAGCTCGTGCTCGACCTCGGCCGGGAGGAGGTCCGCGAGCACCTCTTCGCACGCATCGACGCGGTGCTCGGCCAGTACCCGGTCCGGTTCGTCAAATGGGACCACAACCGGGTCCTCGCCGACGCGGGCTCGACGCCGCGCGGCGACGCGCCCGGGGTGCACGAAGCGACCCTGGGGTTCTACGCGCTGCTGGACAAGCTGCGCGCGGCCCACCCAGACGTCGAGTGGGAGAGCTGCGCCTCCGGCGGCGGGCGCATCGACCTCGGCGTGCTCGAGCGGGTCGAGCGGTGCTGGACCTCGGACATGACCGACGCGCTGTCCCGGCAGCTCATCCAGCGCTGGACCGGGCAGCTGGTGCCGCCGGAGTACCTGGGCAGCCACGTCAGCGCCCCGGTCAACCATCAGACCGGCCGGCGGCTGTCGCTGGACTTCCGGGCCGCCACCGCGTTCTTCGGCAGCATGGGCATCGAATGGGACCTCACCGCGGCCGACCGGCAGGAGCGGGCCCGGCTCGCCGAGTGGATCGCCGAGCACCGGCGGCTGCGCGGGCTCCTGCACGGCGGGCGGGTCTTCCGCGGCGACACCACCCAGCCCGCGGTGCTCACCCACGGCGTCGTCGCGCCGGACGCGAGTGCGGCGGTCGTCGCGTACGTGCAGCTCGACGACCAGGTGCACGAGCCGGAGCCGCTGCGCGTCCCCGGGCTGCCGGCCGGGCGGGACTACCTGGCCCGGCAGCTGCTGCCCGCACCCGGCGCGCCGCCGTGGCGCGGGGACGGGCTGCGCTGCTCAGGCGCGGTCCTGCGGGACGTCGGGCTCCCCGCACCGCCGCGGCGCCCGGAGACGGTCACGGTCGTCCACCTCACCGCGGTCTGAGCCCCGATGCTGCCCTGAGTCGCCGTCAGCCGAGCGTGCAGCCGATGCGGTTGACCGAGAACGCCTGCGGTCCGGCGCCCCGGTGCGCCCCGGCGAACGTGATCTGCAGTGACTGCCCGACCGGCAGCTGGTGGTTGCCGGCCGTGCTGTACACCGTCACGTCGGCGCCCCGCTGCTCGAACGTCGCACCGGTCATGGACCTGATCTGCTGGTGACCGGGGAACGTGAAGGTGAGGACCCAGCCGATCCAGTCGACGTTGCCGGTGTTGGTCAGGGTGACCGACGCGGCGAAGCCGTCGCCGCGGCTGCTGGTGACCGTGTACCGGGCCCCGCAGCCGAAGACCGGCGCCGGGCCGGTGCGGGCGGTGACCGGCGCCGACTGGGACGAGCGGTTGCCGGCCGCGTCCACCGCGACCACCACGAAGGTGTACGTCGTGTCGGGCGCCAGGTTGAACACCGTCTGCGACGTCGTGTCCGAGCTGGTGGCGAACGTGATGCCGAGGTCCGTGACGCGGTACACCTCGTACCGTGGCGGCGTCCGGTCGTCCGTGGACGGCCCCCAGCCGAGCTGCACGCTGGCGTGGGTCACCCCGGTCACGCTCGGCGGCCCCGGCGTCGACGGCGGCGTGGTGTCGGCGGTGCCCGTGGTCTGCACCATGACGAACGCGAGGTCGGAGCCGTTCTCGTGGGTGTCGATCGCCTGCACCCCGACGTTGTACGCGGTGCGCGGGGTCAGGCCGGTGAGCCGCAGCGAGGTCGTCGTCGTGGAGCCCAGCCGGACCAGCTGCCAGCTCGGCGTCCACCACCACACGTCGTACTGCACCACGCCGAAGTTGTCGGTCGAGGGCTGCCAGCTCAGCAGCGCCCCGGTGTCGGTGACCTCCGAGACGGTCACCCCGGTCGGCTCCGTGGGCGGGGTCGGGTCGGCCGGGAAGGGCAGCGACACCCCGGAGCTCGGCGGTGAGGTCTCCGACCAGTTGCCGGCCGCGTCGGACGCGCTCACCACGAACACGTACCCGCCCGGCACCAGGTCGGTGAACGTCACCGTGTTGGTGGTGGAGGTGACCGAGCGCACCGAGGCGGTGCTGACGAGGTCGACCCGGTACTCGACGACGCCGACGTCGTCGGTGGACGGCGTCCAGGTCAGCGTGACCGTGTGCGGTGTGGCGGCGACCATCGCCGGCACGCCCGGCCGGCTCGGCGCCTGGGTGTCCGGCGGCAGTTCCAGGGCTGCCCCGGCTGGTCCGGTGGGTCCGGTGGCTCCGGCGGGTCCGGCGTTCATCGTCACGGCGGCGAGCACCGCCGCCAGGATCAGCGGGGCACGGCGGCGAGTCCTGGCCAACATGCGGGCAAAGATAGAAGCCGCTCACTGTCATGTCCAGCCTTCGCTGGCGGTCGGCGGCTCCACCGCGCCGGCGCCGTGAAACGTACGCCGGCCCGCCACGGAACGGCGGAGCCGATCACCCCGTCGCGCCGGATCACGTACCGCACGCTCGTCGTCACCGATGACCGCAGGCATGCCGTGCCGCCACCCGGTGCAGCAGGAAAATAGCTGATGGAGCGCTCTCACAACCATCGACGCCGCGCCGCACTGGCCACCGAAAGCAGCCATTCCCTCACCTGCCGTCGCCGACGACACCCAGTACGAGCTGGCCTTCGACCTGAAACGGCGGCGTCGGAAGAACTGCAAACAACATTGCTTGATGTTTTTGTTATCGAATCCCAGTCGTTCATCTAGAGAGCGCGTTCTATGCTTCCGCGGAATGTTTCCGTGATGGTGGCGCACCGTGAGCAACCGAGGAATTCGAAGTTTGAAATTTGGCTTACGAAATCCTTAAACGTTGATTCGGTGGCGTCACCCGCATCCGGGTGCACGCCTACTGTGCGGGCACCACGGTCGATACGATATGGGGCTCCAATGAGGCTGAAGAGCCTGCGGGTGCGAGGCTCCCGCAGAATCTGGATCACCGTCGGCGCCGTCGCCGCGGTGCTGGTGAGCACGGGCGTCGCGGTGGCCGCCACCTCCTCCAACGCGTCGTCGCAGTTCACGGTCGTGAAGGGCTCGATCCGTAAGGCGACCGGGACACCGCGGCCGGCGTCGGGCACCGAGGCGGTGCTGTGGAGCGGCGCGAGCGTGGCGACCACGACCATCAGCGGGTCCGGCCGCATCCTGATCGGCGCGGTCGGCGACGAGTGCGACGGCTGGCCCACGATCCGGGTCTTCGTCGGCGACCGCCGCATCGGCGACACCACGATCGTCAACCACACCAAGTACGGCACCTACGGCATCGGCCCGGAAGGCGAGTCCGAGCTGCCGGAAGGCAAGCACACCGTGCAGGTGCACTTCGTCAACGACAAGTACGCGAAGGGCCGGTGCGACCGCAACGTCGCGCTCGGGTACGCGCGGATGGAGTACCCGTCGGGCGACAGCAACCCCACCGGTGGGCCCGCGACCGGCGCGGCGCCGGCGAGCAGCCACCCGCCCGCCTCGGCCACGCCCACCGCGACCGGGACCGCAAGCGGCGGGTTCGTGCACCCCGGCATCGGGGTCAGCAAGTCCCAGCTCGACCTGATCAAGGCCAAGGTCGCCGCCGGGCAGGAGCCGTGGAAGTCCGCCTACAACCGGCTGATGAGCCAGTCCGGGTTCGGGCAGAAGGCGTCCTCGCTGAGCTACGTGCCCAAGCCGGTGGCCGTACTCAAGTGTGCGACCGCCGGTGGCCGTGACTTCATCAACGCGCACCCGGAGCGGACGGAACTCAAGGAGCAGGGCTGCGAGGAGCAGACCCAGGACGCCATCGCGGCGCTCACCCACGCCCTGCTGTGGTACATCAACGGCGACGCCAGGCACGCCCAGAAGTCCATCGAGATCATGAACGCGTGGTCGGGCACCCTGCGCGAGATCTGGTTCGACCAGCCGCGCAAGGACGACGGCGGCTTCATCTACGGCAACGGCAAGCTCCAGGCCGCCTGGACCGGCGAGACCATCACCCGCGCCGCGGAGATCATCCGCCACACGTACACCCCGGCGGCCGGGCAGGAGACGTTCAACGTGGCGCGCTTCTCCAAGATGCTCAAGGAGGTCCTGCTGCCGCTCACCATCGACAACTGGACCGGCGGCGCCGCCAACTGGCTGATGTCCACCACCGACGCCACGATCGCGATCGGCGTGTTCACCGACGACCGCGAGGTCTTCCTCAACGGCATCGGCGACTGGCGCAAGCACGTGCCCGCCTCGTTCTACCTGAGCACCGACAAGCCGTCGCAGCCGCAGCTGGCCGGCTCCCCCATCCCGCCGCCGGGCACCAACTACGACAAGGCGAGCATCACGCCGGAGAGCATGAAGAAGTACTGGTACAGCGCGGTGAAGTACGTCGACGGCCTGTCCCAGGAGACGTGCCGTGACCTCGGGCACACCGTGATGGGCCTGGAGGCCACGGCCTACGCCGCCGAGACCGCCCGCATCCAGGGCATCGACCTGTGGGGCGAGCAGAAGAACCGCCTCGTCGCGGCGCTGGAGCTCAACGCCTCCTACGTCACCGCCTCCGCCGCCGGCAACACCCAGCCGTCGAACTGGGCCTGCCCGAAGCCGATCGACCTGGGCGGCGCCGCCCACAAGCTCGGCTGGGAGGCGGGGTACAACCACTACGTCAACCGCCTCGGCATGAGCCTCCCGCAGACCAAGAAGGTCCTCGCCGCCGGCCGTCCCACGGGCGCCGCCCTGCACATGACGTACGCAACCCTGCTGTTCGGAGCGCCCCTGTAACCGAGGCCCATCCTCGACAAGCGGTCCATCAGGCGGGCCGGGAGCAACGCCTCCCGGCCCAGGGCCCCGGCAAAGTCGTTAGGTGATGCCGAGTAGGGCGAGTGGGCGGTTGGCGTTGCGGGCGTGGTGGCGGTTGGCGGCGGCGATGTTGGTGGCGCCGGCGAGGCGGAGGGCGCCGATGGCGGCGTTGCGGAGGGTGGCCATGACTTGGGGTCCGGCGCCGGTGCGGATCTGGGATCGGTCTTCGTCGTAGGTGACGTCGCGGACCCAGTGGGTCTTGTTCTCGATCGACCAGTGCCCGCGGATCCAGTCGGCCAGGTGGAACGGTTTCGCTTGATGGGCAAGGAGATCGGTGATCGCGTAGACGGTTTCGGTGGTGAAGCGTCTCGGCTCGTCGAGCCGTCGGCGGCCGCGCCGGATCCGCATTGCTTGGGCGGCGTGGGGAAGTCGATACCGGTCGACACGGACAGAATTTTCAGGGTGCGGATCTCCCGGGGTCCGTGGCCGCGGGCGGTGTCCCGGTCGGCGTCGGGGACCAGGTTCCAGGGCAGGCCGGCCAGTTGGTGGCGGGACAAACCTGCAAGACGATCACAGCGAGTTAACCAAACAGAGTCAACGCCGGGGCCGTGGTCTCACCCCGGCCAATCACTGACTACCTCAATAAACCCAGATCAGCCGTTAATTTGACACTCCCGAATGGACCCGACAGTGCCCAATGGGGGAGGATGTCGGGTGCAGTTGATACAGTCCGGTGGAGCGGTGGGGAGCGCGTGAGTTCATTGGGAGAAGATCAGGAGATCGGCCTGGCAGCCGCTCTTGGCGCGATACGGCGTGAGCTGGCCGAGGCGATGAACGCGGCCGAGACTGAGGGCGGACCCGTGCGGCTTAGTATCTCGTCGCTCGAACTGGAGCTTCAGACTACGCTCACCCGGGCCGGGGACGTGGACGGCGGCATCCGGGTCTATGTAATCTCCGCCGGAGCGAAAGTGTCGGAGAGCCGCAGCGACGTGCAGACCCTGCGGATCCAGCTCGATGCCCGCACGCTCACCGGAGAGCCGGTACAAACGAACGACGGAGTGCGCCAACTGCCGCGCTGAGCCAGGGCGGGTGCGATGCCAAGGCACATCGAACCGAAGCCGGACCGCGTGGCCCGGGTCGTTTTGGACATACAAGCAGCTAATAAACCTTTCTCCACCGGATACCGGATCTCCGACCGGTTAGTGCTCACTGCGGCACACGGTCTCGATAACGCGTCTATCGACGATGGCCGCGATGGTTTGCCGATTCTCGTGGACCTCGACGGCGACGGCGAGTGGCGGCGCGTGACCTGCGTATGGCGGGACAAGGGCGCGGATCTGGCGCTGCTGCGATTCGACGATCCGCTGCCGGGACGGGTCGAGCCGGTACGGCTAGGGCGAGTGGACCGCACGAGGGCGATGACGGTCAGCGCCCAAGCGATGGGATACCCGAAACACACAGAGATCACCGACAAGGTCACCAAAGACTCATGGCGTGGTCGAGCTCAGACCCTGTGCCAGATCAACACTGCTAACACCGGCAAGCCGGGGACCCTTCGGGTCCAGATCGATAGCACGCCAGCGCCAACGCCACCCGGCGACAGCCCTTGGAAGGGGATGTCCGGCGCGGCGGTCTTCACCGGGCACTCCCACCTGTTGGTCGGAGTGTTTCGGGAGCATCTCCCGGCAGCCGGGGCGAGTGCTCACGAGATCACCAGGCTCGATGCGGTCGCCGATCAGCGGTGGCGTGACCTGCTGCGCGCCGAGGGCATCTGCCCAGACCCGCGTCCGGTGTTCCCCGATCGGTGGAACGAGACCTGCCGTCACCTGACCCCGCACGGGGACTACATCGACGATTTGGCCGCTAGATGGCCCTCTCTCACCGCCGACGGACTGTCCTTCGTGGATCCGGGCGACCACCCGAGCGCGCCAGAGAACGTCCTGGCCGTGCTGACCGATATGGCCAGCGGTGCGCATCCCAGGATCGGGCTAATGCTCACCGGCATACCCGGTATCGGCAAGACCCGACTGTGCCTGGAGACCGCCGCGCTCGCCGACCGTAAAGGGTGGAACGTCGTTCACCTCCGTGTTCGGGTGTCCCTTGAGGACGTATGGAAAAGCGTTGAGGCGCTGCCTTCTCGGGTGCTGCTTGTGGTCGAGGACATCGAACTGCTTGCTGACACGTCCATGAAGACCATCGACGACCTGCGAGCAGAGGCTCGTAACAAGGGTGTGGAGATGGCCATCCTGACGGCTGCCCGCTCGACGGCGCTGCGCTATGTCAACAGTTGGACGCTGATGCCGCGCGAGACTTTTGAAGAGGTCGAAGTCCGCTGCGACCAGCACTACCAGGCCAACATCGGCCGCCGGGCGGTGCAGAGTCTCGCCAAGGACGCCGTGGAGCAAGCGGGGGAGGCGGTCGAGGCGCACCTGGTGCGAATCTGCCGTGGCATCCCAGCCATCGCCGTGCTGCTCGCGGCCTACTACAACGGCGAGGTGATCGCCGGACGGAGTGTGGGCACGGCGGTTCCCCTCGGCGCCCAAGGCATCGCCGGCTGGCTGCGCAAGGTGCTGGATAGGGAGGAGCTGAGGCTACCGTCTGTGGGCCCGTCGGAGCCGGACCCCGAACCCGATGGGGTGCTGGTCACCACCGCGTGGATCGCCGCGGCTGCCCCGCTCGATTCGAAGTCGCTGGAAGAGCGCCTCAAAATACGAGGCAAGATCCTTAGTCGGTTGGGTCGTGAGTGGAAGCCCCAGAATCTAGTTGATTTGCTGTGCAGGGCGGGAGTTCTGGCCAGGCGCGGCGACACCGTCCGGGTGGTGCATGACCTCTACGCCGACCAACTCCTCGGCGAGGTCCTGGTCGAGCGCGACTCTGAGACCATCCGATTGGAGATCCTCCACGAGACCCTCAAACCCGGTCTTAGCGACCACCATGTGTTGCGGAATGTCGCTCGGGCGGTGAACCGGCTCCGCGAGGCGCTCGACGACAAGCCGGGAGACGCACTCGTCGCCGCCGTGCAGGGGTGGTGCGGAGACAAAAAAGACAGAACAGCAGCCCTGAGGACGTTCCTTGGCCGCGACCCGGACGGCCAGACGCTGCACACCCTGCTGCGCCTGCCGACCTGGCAACATGCCACACGACGCCTCGTGGAGCCGGTCGCCGAGATCTGGCTGCAACGGCACTTCCGAGAGCCGCGTGCCCGTGACGGTGTCTTCGCCGTCGCATCGTGTCTGGATCCCCGAGTCGGCTACCCCTATCTGCTCGGCTGGATCACCAACAACGCCACCAACCCCGCAGCGGCATACGCCTTTCACCGGCTCTCGCCACCGGAAGACCTCGATTCCGAGTTCGGCGAATGGACCATGGAGCGTGCCTTCAAGTGGTTAGCCCACCACGCCCTGCACCCCAGCGCCTCGTTCGTCCTCGACAAATTGCTGAACACCCACCACGGTTTCGGCCTACCCCATGACCATCCACTCGCCGCCCGCCTTGTCGCCTGGGCCCGAGCGTGGCTGCAACGCAACGGCGCAACGCCCAACGCGAGCTACGTGGCGCCGCGGCTCGTCCAGCGCCCGGAGCTGACCGGCCGGGAGCTCGAGGCCACCGCCAGGTTCCTGCTCGATACGGTGGCTCCCCGGGAGCCGCACAATGCCAGCTTTGCCTTGGTGCCCGTCCTCCGCCGGCATCGCCACCACGGGGGCCTGCCGGACGATGTGTTCGACCAGGCCGTGAAGGATTCGCTGCGGTGGCTCCAGGACAAGCGTTACGGTCGAGGATCCCGGGCGATGTTCGTTCTGGAAAACTTGATCTCTCCCGATCTTCCCGGCCGCGACGATCTGCCCCGTGCCGTGCGGCTTGCCTTGGAATGGTTGCGCCTGAACGCAGCCCTGCCGGAAGCGGGCCGGATAATGAAGCCCCTTCTCGACCTAGCTCGTAAGGAGACCGACCCGTGGGCGCGGCTCGCCGAGGACGAGTCCGCCGAAGTGGCCCGGCTGACCCTCAGCTGGCTGTCCAACCCACAATCGGTGCAGATCAACCGAATCGGCGTCTACCGGATCAGCGTCCTCGGCGCACTGCTGCATACCCGCCTCCTCGACGACAACAGCAACGAGCTGCGCCAGTGGGTCGAGGAGGCGCTGAGGCTGTATCAGCAGACGCCGAACCCCATGGTGGGGCGGGCCCTCCTCCCGCCGCTGCTCAACAAGCGAACGCTTCCCGCGGAATTCCGGACCGATCTGCTGGATGCCGCCTTCGACCAATTGCGCCGCCATCCCCGCAGCGAGCACACGGCCCACCCGCTGACGTCGTTGTTGCGCCGCACCGATCTCACCGCCGAGGAGTACGGCACAGCGATGACCGCGACGCTGGGTTGGCTGGATGCGCACCCATTCCGCAGCAATGCGATCCTGCTGTTGTCCACCGCGTTGCAGAATCGCCGGGCGGATCGGGCCGACCGCGGCAAGCTGGCCGACCGCGCCGTCAATATGCTGACCCGGCGGTTGCTGGAAAGCAAGCAGGGCCATGATCTGATCAAAAAACTCCTGACGCACCGTGCTGATACAACCCCCGAGTGGAACCGGTTCGTCGCCCGATCATGCCACCAGGTCACCGCCGCCAACATGCCGCCCGACACCGCCAAGGTGCTGCGCCTCATGCTGAAGGGCGCCGACCTACTCGACGGCCGGGTGCTGGAGAGCCTCCACACGACCTGTATCAGCTGGTGTGCGGCCAACTCCCGCTCCAACTGGGTGCTTGACCTGCTACCCCCGGTGCTCGGCAACCGTGCCCTTCCACCGCCGGCGCGGCGCCGAGCCTCAGAAATTGCCTGCGAGGGACTCGGCCCCGATACCGCGAGGGTCTCCAGCAGCGGCAGGCTGCTTGTCGCGCTACTGCGGGACGGTGACCTCGGTGACGCCACGACAGCTGATCGGGTGGTGAAGATCTCGCTCGACTGGCTTGATGTGTGGTTGGACAGCGGCAACGCCTTCGAGGTGCTGCAGCAGGTGGCGCACCGATTGCGGCAGGACTACGGAGCGGGCCGGGCGCGAGTGGACGTCGAGCAACGCGCGGTCGGACACCTCGACGCCTGGCCGGACCGGCACCCGCGCGCGAGCCCGGAACAGCGGGCGACCGCCGAAGCGCATCGTCGCGCCCTCGGCGGCCCTGGTCGCGAGTAACGGAAGCACCCCTTTGCGCCGCTTCTCGTGCCCCTCTCGCCTGTACCTGCCGAAAAACACGTCCGTGCTGGTCAGATGGTGTTTCCGGCACACAAATCCGATCTTGGTTCGTCGGGTCACCGCGAGCCCCTTGCCCTCGCCGGCAGTGATTGCGCGATGATGCTGACCCATGCTGCTGCGACTGGCGTACCCGGGTATCACGAACGCGTTTGCGTTGCTGCGGCTGCTGCCGGGCAGTGCCCGGGATAAGGATGCGGAGATCCTCGCCCTGCGGCACCAGCTCGCGGTGCTGCACCGCCAGCTCGGCGGGCAGCGAGTCCGGTTCGAGCCGGCCGATCGGGCGGTACTGGCGGCGCTGCTGCACCAGGTGCCCCGACCGAACCTGCAGCATCTGCGGCTGTTGGTGCGGCCCGACACGGTGCTTCGCTGGCACCGTGACCT
>NZ_JBFAIC010000092.1:0-33477 GCF_040654515.1 Dactylosporangium sp. NPDC050688 | reverse complement strand
AGCTCGCGCTGGCGCCCGACGTGCCGCTGCTGCTGTCCGGCGCGACCGCCGACGCCCTCGCCCGCCAGGCCGCCCGCCTGTTGGACTTCATGACCTCACCCGCCGCGCCGACCGGCGCTGCCCCGGTGGACGCCGCCGCGACTCCCGCCGCCGGCCCGGACACCACCACGTCGGCCGCCGCCGCGACTCCCGCCGCCGGCCCGGACGCCACCACGCCGGCCGCCGGCGGCGACCAGGCAGCACCAGCCGCGCTGGCCGCACTGGCCGCCGCGCTCGCCACCACGCGCACGCACCACGCCCACCGCGCCGCGATCCTCAGCGCGGACCCCGACGACGTGCGCGCCGCCCTCACCGCGCTCGCCGAGGGCCGCCCCGACCCGGCCGCCGTCACCGGCGTCGCCGCGTCCGACCCGCGGCCCGTGTTCGTCTTCCCGGGCCAGGGCGCGCAGTGGACCGGGATGGCCCGCGACCTGCTCGACGGCTCCGCCGTGTTCCGCGCCTCGATCGACGCCTGCGCCGCCGCGCTCGACCCGTACACCGGCTGGTCGCTGCACGACGCGTTACGCGGCGCTCCCGGCGCGCCCGACCCCGAGCGGGTCGACGTCGTGCAGCCGGTGCTGTTCGCCGTGATGGTCTCCCTCGCCGCCGTGTGGCGGGCCGCGGGCGTGGTCCCGGCCGCCGTCGTCGGCCACAGCCAGGGCGAGATCGCCGCGGCGTACGTCGCCGGCGCGCTGAACCTCGACGACGCCGCCCGCGTCGTCGCCCTGCGCAGCCGCGCCCTGTCCGCGCTCGCGGGCCGCGGCGGGATGCTGTCGGTGCAGCTGCCCGCCGACGCGCTCGCCGCGCGCCTCGCCCCGTACGGCGACCGGCTCGCCGTCGCGGTCGTCAACAGCCCCCGCTCCGCCGTCGTCGCCGGCGACCCCGACGCCCTCGACGCGCTGCTCGCCGCCTGCCACGCCGACGACGTGCGGGCCCGCCGCGTCGACGTCGACTACGCCTCGCACTCCGCGCAGGTCGACGCCGTCCGGGCCGACCTGGCCGGACTGCTCGCCGGGATCACCCCGGTCCCCGCCGAGGTGCCGATGATGTCGACCGTCACCGGCGAGATGCTCACCGGCACCGAGCTCGACGCCGGGTACTGGTTCACCAACCTGCGCCGGCCGGTCCGCTTCGCCGACGCCACGGCCCGCCTGCTCGCCGCCGGGCACCGGGTGTTCCTGGAGATGAGCCCGCACCCGGTGCTCGCCACCGCCGTCGAGGAGACCGCCGAGGCCGCCGGCGCCACGGACACGGTCGCCACCGGCACCCTGCGCCGCGGCGAGGGCGGACCGCAACGCCTCGGCCGCTCCCTGGCCCGGGCGCACGTGTGCGGGGTGGCCGTCGACTGGGCCGCCACCGGTCTCGTCACCCCCGGCCGCCCGGCCCGCCTGCCCACCTACGCGTTCGCGACCGAACGGTTCTGGCTCGACGAGCAGGACCGCACCGCGGCGCCCGCCGACGCCGACTTCTGGCGCGCCGTCGACGCCGGCGACCCGGCCGCCCTGCGCGCGCTCGGCCTCGACGGGCTCGACGCGGACCTGCCCGCCCTGTCGCGCTGGCACCGCGACCGCGCCCTGCACGCCGCGGCGGACCGCTGGTCCTATGCGGTGGCCTGGCGGCCCGTACCGGCACCGCAGGCCCGGCCGGCCGGCGGCTCCTGGCTCGTCGTCCACCCACCCGGCGCGCAGGCGGAAGCCGCCGCGATCGGCGCCGCGCTGACCCGCCGGGGCGTCGCGGTGACGCTCGCCGGCACCCTGGAGCCCGGCGGCTGGACCGGCGTGCTGTCCCTGCACGCCCTCGCCGGCCCGCCTGACCCGCGGCTGCCGGGCCTCGGCGCCCTGACGGCCACCGTGGACCTGCTGCGCGCCGCCCCGGCGCCGCTGTGGTGCGCGACCCGGGGCGCGGTCTCCACGGGCGCCGGCGACCCGCTCACCGACCCGGCGCAGGCGCAACTGTGGGGGCTGGGCCGGGTCGCGGCGCTGGAACACCCGGACCGCTGGGGTGGCCTGGTCGACCTTCCAAAGCACCTGGACGACGACGCGGCCGACCGGCTCGCGGCCCTGCTCACCGATGGCGGCGCCGAGGACCAGCTGGCGGTGCGCCCGACCGGCGTCTACGCGCGCCGCCTCGTGCCGGCCGCGGGCACCGCCGTGCCGGCCGCGGGCACCGCCGCGCCGGCCGCCGCGCCCGGTGCCGTCGCGGCGTGGCCGCCGGCCGCCGGGACGGTCCTCATCACCGGCGGCACCGGCGCGGTCGGCGCGCACATCGCCCGTGACGTCGCTCGTGCCCGGCCCGGCGTCGCGCTGCTGCTCACCAGCCGCCGCGGCGCCGATGCGCCCGGCGCCGCAGAACTCGCCGCGCAGCTGCGCGAGCTCGGCGCGACGGTCACCGTCGCCGCCTGCGAGGCCGCCGACCGTACGGCCCTCGCCGCCCTCGCCGCCGACGCCGCCGCCCGCGGCGAGCCGATCCGCGCCGTGTGCCACGCCGCCGGCGCCGGCAGCACCGTCGCCCTCGCCGACGTGCGGGCCGGCGACCTGCTCGACGGCCTGCACACGAAGGTCGCCGGCGCGCTCGCGCTGGACCACGTGTTCGGCGACGTCGACGCGTTCGTGCTCGTCTCCTCCGGCGCCGGCGTGTGGGGCGCCGCCGGACAGGGCCCGTACGCGGCCGCCAACGCCTTCCTCGACGCGCTCGCCGAGCACCGCCGCTCCCGTGGCCTGGCCGCGACCGCGGTCGCGTGGGGCCTGTGGGACGGCGCCGGGATGGCGGCCGGCGAGGCCGACGGGATGCGCCGCCGCGGCCTGGTCCCGATGGCCCCGGCGACCGCCGCCGCCGCGCTGCGCCGCCTGGTGCCGTCCGGCCGCCCGGGCACTGTCGTCGCCGACCTCGACTGGCCCCGCTTCACGGCCGGCTTCGCCGCGCTGCGCCAGACCCGGCTGTTCACCGAGATCCCCGGCGCCGAGCCGCCCGCCTCGGACGGCGCCGCCGCACCGGCCGGCTCGTCCCCGCCGCTGGTCGCCCGGCTCGCCGGGCTCGCCGCCGGCGAGGCCCGCCGCGAGCTGCGCGACCTCGTCCGCGCCCAGGCCGCCGCGGCCCTCGGCTACAAGGCGGAGGCCGGCCGCGCCGCCGCCGACACGATCGCGCCGGACCGGGCCCTGCGCGAGCTCGGCCTCGACTCGCTGACCGCGGTGGACCTGCGCAACCGCCTCGTGGCCGCCACCGGCCTGCGGCTGGCCACCACCCTCGTGTTCGACCACCCCACCCCGGACCGCATCGCCGCACACCTCCTGGCCCAGCTCCAGGCCGCCCCGGCCGCCACCGGCGCGGCGGGCGACGACGCGCGGCAGCGCACGGGCGCGCCGGACGAGCCGATCGCGATCGTCGGGATGAGCTGCCGGTACCCTGGCGGCGCCGACGACCCCGACGCACTGTGGCAGATCGTGGCCACCGGCACCGACGCCATCACCACGTTCCCGGGCGACCGCGGCTGGGACATCGACGGGCTCGTCGCCGGCGGCGCGAGCCACACCGCACACGGCGGGTTCCTCGCCGACCCGGCCGGTTTCGACGCCGAGTTCTTCGGGCTCAGCCCCCGCGAGGCGACCACCACCGACCCGCAGCAACGGCTCGTGCTGGAAGGCGCGTGGGAGGCGGTCGAACGGGCCGGCATCGACCCGGGCACGCTGCACGGCGGCGACACCGGCGTGTTCGTCGGCGTCGTCAGCCACGACTACGCGGACCTGCTGCGCGACAGTGCCGAGGACTTCGCCGGCCACCGGGTCACCGGCGTGTCCGCCTCGGTCATCTCCGGCCGGGTCGCCTACGCCCTCGGACTGACCGGCCCGGCCGTCACCGTCGACACCGCCTGCTCCTCCTCGCTCGTCGCCGTGCACCTCGCCGCGCAGGCACTGCGCGCGGGGGAGTGCGGGCTGGCGCTCGCCGGCGGGGTGACGGTGATGGCGACGCCGACCCCGTTCGTCGAGTTCAGCCGGCAGGGCGGGCTCGCCGCCGACGGGCGGTGCAAGCCGTTCTCCGCCGGCGCCGACGGCACCGGCTGGGGCGAGGGCATGGGCATGCTGCTGCTGGAGCGGCTCAGCGACGCCGAACGCAACGGACACCCGGTCCTCGCCGTCGTGCGCGGCTGCGCGGTCAACCAGGACGGCGCCAGCAACGGCCTGTCCGCACCCAGCGGCGAGGCCCAGCAGCGCGTCATCCGGGCCGCGCTGCGCGGCGCCGGCCTGGACGCGGCCGACGTCGACGCGGTCGAGGCACACGGCACCGGCACGGTCCTCGGCGACCCGATCGAGGCGACCGCGCTGCTGGCCACCTACGGGCAGGGCCGGCCCGAGGGCCGTCCGTGCCGGATCGGGTCGGTCAAGTCGAACATCGGCCACACGCAGGGCGCCGCGGGCGTCGCCGGGATCATCAAGATGGTGCAGGCGCTGCGGCACGCGGTCCTGCCGGCGTCGCTGCACGCGGGCGAGCCCACGCCGCACGTCGACTGGTCCGCGGGCGCCGTCGAGGTTCTCGCCGGGTCGATGCCGTGGCCCGGCGGGCGTCCCCGTCGCGCGGCGGTGTCCGCGTTCGGGATCAGCGGCACCAACGCCCACGTGATCCTGGAGGAGGCGCCGCCCGCGCCGGTGCCGGCGCCGGCCGGGCGGCCCGCGGCGGACGTCCCGCTGGCGTTCCCGCTCACGGCCCGCACCCCTGCCGCGCTGCGGGACCAGGCCGCCCGCCTCCTCGCGCACCTCGACGCGGCGCCGGGCGTCGCGCTCGCCGACATCGCGCACTCGCTGGCCACCACCCGCGCGGCGCTCGCGGAGCGGGGCACCGTCGTGGCCGCCGACCGCGACCGGCTGCGCCACGGGCTGTCGGCGCTCGCCGCCGGCACCGACGCCGCGAACCTCCTGCGCGGGCGGGTCCGCCCCGACGGCGCGGTCGCGTGGATGTTCACCGGCCAGGGCAGCCAGCACCACGGTATGGGGCAGCAGCTGCGGGCCTGCCTGCCGGTGTTCGCCGCGGCATTCGACGAGGTCGCCGCCCACCTGCCGCTGGGCGAGGTGCTGACCGGCACGGACGAGGCGGCGATCCACCGCACCGGCAACGCACAGCCCGCCCTGTTCGCCTTCCAGGTGGCGCTGTTCCGCCAGCTCACCGCGTGGGGGCTGGCGCCGGCGCAGCTGCTGGGGCACTCCGTCGGCGAGCTCGCCGCGGCCCACTGCGCCGGCGTGCTCGACCTCGCCGACGCCTGCCGCCTCGTCGCCGCCCGCGGCCGGCTCATGCAGCGGCTGCCGGCCGGCGGCGCGATGCTCGCCGTCGACGCGACCGAGGCCGAGGTGACCGCGGCCCTGGGCGAGCTCACCGGCGAGCTCACCGGCGAGCTCGCCGGCGGGTTCGCCGGCCGGGTCGACGTCGCCGCCGTCAACGGCCCGCACGCCGTCGTCGTCTCCGGCGACGAGGACGCCGTCGAGGCGCTGGCGGCCCGCTGGCGTACGCAGGGGCGCCGCACCCGCCGGCTGCGGGTCAGCCACGCGTTCCACTCCGCCCACATGGACCCGATGCTCGAGGAGTTCCGGGCCGTCGCGGAGTCCCTCACCTGGCACGCGCCGGGCATCCCCGTCGTCTCCAACGTCACCGGCGCCCCGGACCTCGGCATCGCCACCCCCGGGTACTGGGTGCGGCACGTGCGGGCCACCGTCCGGTTCGCCGACGGCGTGCGCTGGCTGGCCGACCGCGGCGTGCAGACGTTCGTCGAGCTCGGCCCCGACAGCGTCCTGGCCGGCATGGTCAGCGACTGCCTCGACGCCGACGACGCCACGTACGTGGTGGTGCCGACCCAGCGGCGCGGGCGGCCGGAGCCGGCGGCGCTGATCGGGGCGCTCGCCGAGCTGCACGGTCACGGGGTGTCGCCGGACTGGGCCGTGCTCGCCGGCGTGCACGGTGGCCGGGTCGTGGCGCTGCCGACGTACGCGTTCCAGCGCCGGCGGTTCTGGCCGCGGCCGGCCGCCGCGCCGGCGCCGGTGGCGGGCCCGCTCGGTCTGCAGGCCGTCGAGCACCCGATGCTCGGCGCGGCGGTGCCGCTCGCCGGGACGGGCGCCTGGGTCTTCACGGGGCGGCTGTCGACCGCGGCGCAGCCGTGGCTCGCCGACCACACCGTCGCCGGGGTCGTCATCGTGCCGGGCACCGCCCTGCTCGAGCTCGCCCTCGACGCGGCGCTGCGGGCCGGCGCCGGGCAGGTGGAGGAGCTCGCGTTCCGCACGCCGATCCGGCTGTCCGGCGACGCCGGCGTCCAGGTGCAGGTGTCCGTCGGCGCCCCGGACGCGGCCGGCCGGCGGACGCTGGCCATCCACTCCCGGCCCGAGGACGCGACCGAATGGGTGTGCAACGCGGCCGGCCTCGCCGCCGCGGCGGCACCGGCCGAGGCCGACCCGGATCTCACGCCGTGGCCGCCGACCGGCGCGCACCGCGTCGACGTCGACGGGCTCTACGAGCGGCTGCACCGCCGCGGGTACCACTTCGGCCCCGCGTTCCGCAGCCTGCGGGCGGCCTGGCGGCGCGGCGCCGAGCTGTACACGGAGATCGACCTGCCGGACGGGCACCGTCCCGGGACGGCCGGCTACGGCATCCACCCGGCGCTGCTGGACGCCGCCGCGCACCTGAGCCTGGAGGGTTACGCCGAACGCGCCGAGGCCGCCGGGCAGATCCCGATCCTGTTCGCCATCAACGGCGTGCGCCTGCACCGGCCCGGCCCCGGCGCCCTGCGGGTCCGGCTGGTCCCGGCCGCCGGCGAACCCGACGGCATGGACCTCACCGTCGCCGACGCCACCGGCCGGCCGGTCGCCCGGATCGCGTCGATGCACGTGCGCGGCGTCGCCGCCGAGCAGCTCGACCCGGCGGCCAACGGCACCCTGCTACGCCGCACCTGGACCCCGGCCCCGACCGGCCCCCCGCCGCGGCAGCTGGCCGTCGTCGGCCGCCCCGACCCGGCGCTCGCGCTGCCGCTCGGCGACGGCGAGGTCGACACGTACGCGGACCTGAGCCGCTTCGGCCCGCTCGTCCCGCCGGTGGTCCTGGCCGGCACGGCAGCCTGGGTCACCGGCACCGACCCGGTCGCCGGCACCCACCGCGCGGTCACCGCCGCCGCCGTGCTGCTGCAGGACTGGCTGGCCGCGGACCGGTTCGCCGGCGCCCGGCTCGCCGTGGTCACGACCGGCGCGATGGCCGTCACCCCCGGCGACCACGCCGACCCCGCTCAGGCGGCCGTGTGGGGCCTGGTGCGCGCCGCGCAAGCCGAACACCCCGGCCGTTTCGTGCTCGTCGACACCGACGGCTCCGCGGCCGCCCGCCGGGTCCTGCCCGCGCTCCTCGGCGGCGGCGCGGAGCAGCTCGCGATCCGCGGCGCCACCGGCCTCACCCCGCAGCTGACCCGCCTCGACCCGGCCGCGGACGCCGGGCAGGCCGCCCGGCAAGGCCCGGCGACCGGGCCGGCGACGGCCCCGTTCGACCCCGACGGGACGGTGCTCATCACCGGCGGCACGGGCTCGCTCGGCCGGGCACTCGCCGCGCACCTCGTCGCCGAGCACGGCGTGCGGCACCTGCTGCTCGCCGGCCGGCGCGGCGACCCGACCGGCCTCGACGCGCTCAACGCGGCCGGGGCCTCGGTCACCGTCGCGGCGTGCGACGTCGCCGACCGCGACCAGGTCGCCGCGCTGCTCGCACGGATCCCGTCCCGGCACCCGCTGACCGCGGTCGTGCACGCCGCCGGCATCGTCGACGACGCGCTCGTCGCCGACCTCACCCCGCAGCGCATCGCGCGGGTGCTACGCGCCAAGGTCGACGGCGCGCAGCACCTGCACGACCTCACCCGGCACCTGCCCCTGGCCGCGTTCACGCTGTTCAGCTCCGTGTCCGGGGTCCTGGGCAACGCGGGCCAGGGCAACTACGCGGCCGCGAACGCGTACCTCGACGCGCTCGCCGAACAGCGCCGGGCGCTCGGACTGCCCGCCCAGTCGCTCGCCTGGGGCCCGTGGGCCAGCGGCGACGGCATGGCCGACCGGCTCGACGAGCGGCAGCTGCGCCGCATCGAGCGCACCGGGCTGCGGCCGCTGCGCACCGACCGGGCGCTGCGCCTGTACGACGCCGCCCGGCGCGGCGACGCGGCGATGCTCGTGGCGGTCCACCTGGCCGGCCAGGCCGGGACGGCGGCGCCGATGCTCGCCGGCCTGCTGGCACCACGGGGGACCACCCAGACTGCCCAGGCCGCCCAGGCCGCGCCCCCCGTCGAGGACCTCGGTGCCCGGCTCGCCGGGCTGCCCCCCACCGACCGTTCACGCGCCGTCCTGGCGGTCGTGCGCGCCGAGGCGGCCCTGGTCCTCGGCCACGACCAGAGCGGCGAGGTCGACCCCGACGGCCCGTTCCTGGAGAGCGGGTTCAACTCCCTGATGGCCGTCGAGCTGCGCAACCGGCTCGGCGCCGCCACCGGGCTGCGCCTGCCGACCACGCTCGTCTTCGAGTGCCCGACCCCGGCCGTGCTGGCCGAGTACCTCACCACCAGGCTGCGCCCCGGGCAGGACCAGGAAAGCCGCACCATCCTCCACCACCAGCCGCTATCCCAGTTGGAGTCCCTGTCATGACGGATGTGCTCAGCGAAGCCGCGCTCGGCGACTTCCAACTCCTGGCCGGCCCGGGCGACGCCCTCGTCGCCGACCACCACCTGCACGGTGCGGCGCAGCTGCCCGAGCTCAGCCATGTCGACGTGCTGCTGCGCGCCGCCGCACGGCGCGGCCTGGCCGCCGACGGCGTGGAACTGTCCGAGCTGACCTTCCCCGGCCCGGTCCGCTTCGCCGACGGCCGGCCACGGCGGCTGGTGTACCGCGCCACCACCGACGGCGACACCACCCGGGTGCGCGCCGACGCCAGCCCGGTCCAGGCCGGCGACCCGGGCGGCGCCGGCGACCCGGACCCGGCCGTCGCGGTTCTCGACGGCCGGGTGCGGTGGGCCGGCCCCGAGCCGGCCGCGGCACCGCTGGACCTCGCCGCCCACGGCCGGGCCGCGGCCGGTGCGGCCGACCTCGCCGAGCTGTACGCCCGGGCGGGACGCTCCGGACTGGATCGCGGGGAGTTCCTGCAGGCCCGCGGCTGGGTCGGGTTGTCCGGCGACGACGTCGTCGCCCAGCTCACCCCCAGCCCGGCGGCGGCCGCCCGGGCCGGCGACTTCCACGCCCACCCGGCGCTGCTGGACGCGGCCCTCGTCGCCGCGTTCGGGCTCGCCACCGTCGAGGGCACCGCACCGTTCCGGCCGCGCTCGATCCGCCTGGTCCGCGCGCCGCGCCGCCTCGACGGGCTCACCAACGTCGTCGCGCGGGTCCGCCCCGCCGGGCAGGACGCCCTCGAGGCCGACATCGCCCTGTACGACGCCGACGGCTGCCTCGCCGTCCGCCTCGACGGCGTGCACGCCGTCCGTGAACCGGCTCCTGCCCCGGACCGGGCCGAAGTTTCAGCCGAGGCGCCGGTCCGGCCGCTGTCGCGCCGCGCGTCCCGGCCGCCGCGCCCCGAACGGCGCCCGCTCGACGTCGCGATCGTCGGCGTGGCCGGCCGGTACCCGGGCGCCGGCAACCTCGACGCCTTCTGGGACAACCTGATGGCCGGGCACGACGCCATCACCGAGGTACCCGCGGAACGCTGGCGCGCCGAGGACTACCCGACCGGCGACGTGTCGCTGCCCCGCCACGGCGGGTTCATCGCCGACGTCGACAAGTTCGACCCGCTGTTCTTCCGCATCCCGCCCAGCACCGCGGCCACCCTGGACCCGCAGGAGCGGCTGTTCCTGGAGGCCGCGTACGCCGCCGTCGAACACGCCGGCTACCAGCCCGACGACTTCCGCGCCCCGCACAACCGGGTCGGTGTCTTCGTCGGCGCCATGTGGGCCGACTACCGGCTCCTCGGTGTCGACGCGACCCGCCGCGGCACCCCGACGTCGGTGCCGTCGATGGCCTCCTCGGTGGCCAACCGCGTCTCGTACTTCTTCGACTTCGCCGGCCCGAGCATGGCCGTCGACACCGCCTGCTCGTCGTCGCTGACCGCGCTGCACCTGGCCTGCCGCAGCATCGCCGAGGGCGAGTGCGACGCGGCGATCGCGGGCGGGGTCAACCTGCTCCTGCACCCCGACAAGTTCCTGCTGCTGCGCACGCTCAACATGGCGGCCTCCGACGGCCGGTGCCGCTCGTTCGGTGAGGGCGGCGACGGCTACGTGCCCGGCGAGGGCGTCGGCGCGCTGCTGCTCAAACCGCTCGCCAAGGCGGAAGAGGACGGCGACACCATCCACGGCGTCATCCTCGGCATGGCCGTCAACCACGGCGGGCGGGCGGCCGGGCTCACCGTGCCCAACCCGGTCGCGCAGGGCGAGGCGATCGCCCGGGCGCTCAGCGAGGCGCAGGTCGACCCGGGCTCCATCGGCTACGTCGAGGCGCACGGCACCGGCACCGCCCTCGGCGACCCGGTCGAGGTCGCCGGGCTCAACCGGGCCCTGGCCGGCCGCAGCGAGCCGTGCCTGCTCGGCTCGGTCAAGTCCAACATCGGGCACCTGGAGGCCGCGGCCGGCGTCGCCGCCGTCACCAAGGTCCTGCTGCAGATGCGCCACGGCACGATCGCGCCGTCGCTGCACTCCGACCGGCTCAATCCCGAGATCGACTTCTCGGCGGCGCGGCTGCGGGTGCCGCAGGACGCCCAGCCGTGGCCGCGCCCCGCCATCGAGGCCGGCGGGCGCCGCCGGGCCGGGGTCAGCTCCTTCGGCGCGGGCGGCGCCAACGCGCACGTCGTGATCGAGGAGTACGTCGCGCCGCCGCTGCCCGCCCCGCCCGCCGGACCGGAGGTCCTGGTCCTGTCGGCCCGCACCGAGGAGCGGCTGCGCGTCTACGCCGGGCGTATCGCCGGGTTCCTGCGCGGCGCCGACCCGGGCCGGTTCCGCGACATCGCCCGCACCCTGCAGGTCGGCCGGCCCGCCCTGGAGGTGCGGCTGGCGCTCGTCGCCACGACGCCCGGCGAGGCCGCGACGGCCCTGGAGCGGTACCTCGCCGGCGAGCCGGCGGCGGTGCACACCGGCACCGCCGCCGGGGAGGCCGACCGCGAGCCCGGCCGTGCCGACCTGCTCGGCCGCCACTACACCGCCGGCGACCTGGACAGCACCGCGCGGCTGTGGACCGTCGGCGGGCGCCCCGACTGGGCGGCCCTCAACGGCGGGCCCGCGCGCCGGGTGCCCGTCCCCGGGTACCCGTTGCAGCGCACCCGCTACTGGCTGGACGAGCCCACCGACGCGAGCTCCATCGCCGCGATCACCGAGGCGTACGAGGCGGGCACCCCGCACCTGGACGTCGAGCTGGAGGCCGCGTACCCGCTGCTGGGCCGCTACGCGTCCGGCTCCGCGGCGCGCAAGCTCGGCACGCTGGGCTTCCCGGCCGAGGGCGGCACCGTCGCCGAGGTCCGCGAAGGGCTGGGCATCCGCCCGGAGTTCTTCCGCTTCTTCGACGCCTGCCTCGCCGTGCTCGAACGCCACGGCCACGTCGAGCGGGAGGGCGACGTGGTGCGCCTCACCGGCGGCACCGAGGACCTGCCGGCGCTGCGTGGCGACATCCTGGAGCAGCACCCGGAGGCGTACCCGTTCGTGCGGCTGCTGGACACCTGCGTGCAGGCCTACCCGCACACGCTGCGCGGCGAGATCCCGGTGACCGAGATCCTGTTCCCGGGCTCGGGTGTGGACCTGATGGCCGGCGTGTACCGCGGCAGCCCCGCCTACGACTTCTACAGCGAGGAACTGGCCCGGCTCATCGGCACCATCGTCGACGTACGGGCCCGCGCCGGCCGCCGCCCGGTGCGCATCCTCGAGGTCGGCGCCGGCACCGGCAGCACCTCCCACGCGGTGCTTGCCGCCGTGGCCGCCCGCGACACCGAGGTCGAGTACCACTACACCGACGTCGGCGGCAGCTTCGTCGCGCACGGGCGGCGCACGTTCGCCGGCACCTACCCGTTCGTGCGGTTCAAGGTCCTCGACGCCGAGCGGGACCCGGTCGAGCAGGGCTTCGCCGAGGGCGGGTTCGACGCGGTCTTCGCCGCCAGCGCCCTGCACGCGGTCGCCGACGTCGACGAGTCGCTGTCCATGCTGCGCCGGCTGCTCGCCCCGACCGGCCTGCTGGTCCTCGGTGAGCCGGTCGCCGACATCGACATCCTCACGCTGTCGATCGGGATGCTCGACGGCTGGCACCGGTACACCGACCCGCAGCGCCGCCTGCCCAACTCGCCGCTGCTGTCGGTGGAGCAGTGGCGGGAGGCGACCCGCCGGACCGGCTACCGGGACTTCACCGGCTACGGTCCCGGCCTCACCGCCGACGCCGACCCGTCGTTCCGGGTCATCGTCGCCGCCAACTCCGGCGCCCCGGTCGTCGTGCCGGCCCGGCCCGCCCTGCCGGCGCCGCCCACCGTGGCCGAGGAAGCCGCGCCGGTCGTCGCCGCCACGGTCGAGGAAGCGGCGCCGGTCGTTGCCGCCGCGGTGGTGGCGCCGGTCGCGGCGGAGGCCGGGCGGCCGGCCGCGGACCCGCCCGAGGTCCTGGAGCCGGTCGTCGCCGCGATCATCGCCGACGGGCTCGGGGTGGTCGTCGCCGAGGTGCGGCCGACGATGTCGTTCGCCGAGTACGGCGTCGACTCGATTCTCGCGGTGAAACTGGTGGAGCGGCTCAACGCGGCGCTCGGCGTGGCGGTCAAGCCGACGGTCGTCTTCGACCACCCGAGCGTCCGCCGCCTCGCCACCCACTTCGCCACCATCGGCGCCCGCATCGCGCCCGCGCCTGCCGCGCTAGCGCCCGCGTCTGCGTCTGCCACGCCCGCGCCCGCGTCTGCGTCTGCCACGCCCGCGCCCCCGTCTGCGCCTGCCGGGCCCGCGCCTGCGGCGCCAGGCGGGCCGGGCGCCGCGCCGGCGTCCGCGCCGCGCGCCCTGGCGACGCCGGTCACCGTGCCCGCCGCCGTCCCGCCGGCCGCCGTGCCGCCCGCAGCGCCCGCCTCCGTGCCGGCCGAGCCGCGACCGCGGCCCGCGGCCGTCCCGCTCGTCGGCGGTGGCACCGGGCCCAGCCGTACCCTCGACATCGCCGTCATCGGCATGGCCGGACGCTACCCGGGTGCCCGGGACACCCGCGCGCTGTGGCAGAACCTCGTCGCCGGCCAGGTCAGCATCGCCGGCGTGCCCGGGGACCGGTTCGACCTCGACGCGGTGTACGCCCCGTGGCCGCCGCGCCCCGGCAGGACCTACACCCGCTGGGGCGGCTACCTCGACGACGTCGACCTGTTCGACCCGGCGTTCTTCAACATCGTCCCGGCCGAGGCCGACTACATGGACCCGCAGCAGCGGCTGTTCCTGCAGGAGGCGTGGCGGGCCGTGGAGGACGCCGGCCTCGACGCGCGGCAGCTGGCGAGGGTCCGCTGCGGTGTGTTCGCCGGCTCCCCGCCGTCGGACTACGTCACCCTGATCCGTGACCGGGGGCTGGGCGGGGTGCCGCACGTGTTCACCGGCAACGCCCCGTCGATCCTGCCCGCCCGGGTCGCGTACCACCTCGACCTCACCGGACCCTGCATGAGCTTCGACACCGCGTGCTCGTCGTCGCTCGTCGCGATCCATCAGGCGTGCCGCAGCCTCGGCGCCGGCGACTGCGACCTCGCGCTGGCCGGCGGCGTCGCCGTCTACAGCACCCTGGACCACCTGCTGCTCACCTCGTCGCTCGGGATGCTCTCCCCGACGGGGCAGTGCCGCGCGTTCGACGCGGCAGCCGACGGGTTCGTCATGGCCGAGGGGGCGGGTGTGGTACTGCTCAAGCCGCTCGCCGCGGCGCTCGCCGACGGGGACCCGATCCACGGCGTCATCAAGGCCGCCGGCGTCAACCAGGACGGTCGCACCAACGGCATCACCGCGCCGAGCGCCCGGTCGCAGCGCGAGCTCGCCACCGACGTCTACGACCGCTTCGGCATCGACCCGTCCGGCATCGGCTACGTCGAGACCCACGGCACCGGCACCCGCCTCGGCGACCCGATCGAGATCGAGGCGCTCACCGGCGCGTTCCGCGGGTACACCGACACCCGGCGCACCGTCCCGATCGGCTCGATCAAGACGAACATCGGGCACAGCTCGCACGCCGCCGGAGTCGCCGGCCTCATCAAGGTGCTGCTGGCGATGCGCGAGGGGTACATCCCGCCGTCGCTGAACTTCACCGCGGACAACGAGCTCACCGGCCTGGCGGACTCGCCGTTCTTCGTCAACACCGAGCTGCTGCCGTGGCCGGCGCACCGCAGGCTCGCCGCGATCAGCTCGTTCGGGTTCAGCGGCACCAACGCCCACCTGGTCGTCGCCGGCCACGATGAGCGCCGCCCGGCGACCCCGGCCCCGGCCCGCGAGGCCCTGGTGCCGCTGTCGGCGCGCAGCGAGGCCGCCCTGCGCCGGGCCGCCGCCGAGCTGGAGCGGGCCCTGGCCGGGATGCCGGACGCCGCCCTGCATGACGTCGCCGCCACGATGCAGACCGGACGGGTGCCGTTCGAGCACCGCGCGGCGCTGGTGGCCGGCTCCGTCGAGCAGCTGCGGGCCCGGCTCGCCCTGCTCGCCGCGGGCGGCCGCCCGGCCGGCGTGCACCTCGGCCAGGTCGACCCGGACGCGCCGGCCGGCCCGACGGTCGCCCCCGAGCCGGGCGGCGACCCGCACGAGGCCGGCCGTGCCTGGGCCGCCGGCGGCTCCCTGGACCCGGCCCGCATGTACCCGAAGGGCACCGCCCGCCGGCTCCACCTGCCCGGCTACTCGTTCGACACCGAACGCTGCTGGCTCCCCGACGCCGGCACCGACCCGGCCAACGACCCGTCAGGCGGCCCATCAGACGGCCCGTCCGGCGGCCCGTCGAGCGGCCCGAGCGGCGGCCCGAGCGGCGGCCCGGATCGCGGTCCGTCCGGCGGGCCCGAAGGAGGCGCCGCCCCGCAAGCCGCCCCGCAGGCGGCTCCGCAGGCGGCTCCGCAGGCGGCTCCGCAGGCGGCTCCGCAGGCGGCTCCGCAGGCGGCTCCGCAGGCGGCCCCGCAAGCGGCCCCGCAAGCGGCCCCGCTGCCCGTGCCGCAGCCCGTGCAGGTCCGGCCGGGGGCGACCCCCACGGCCGTGGCTGGGCGCCCGGCCGGCCTCGAGCCCGTCGACAGCGGCCGGTTCGCGAAGCTCGTCATCGGCGCAGCCGCCGGCGAGCTCGGCGTCGACCCGTCCGACCTGGACATCCGGGTCCCCGCCGCCGCGGCCGGGCTGGACGACGCCGGCCGGGCCCGGCTGATCGGCCGGATCAACCGGGTGTTCGGGGTGCAGCTGCCCGACGGCGCCTTCCCGGCGAGCATGTCCCTCGCCGCGTTCGCCGTCGGGCCGGTCCGCGCCGCGCTGTCCGGCGAGGTCCCGGCGCCCGGCGGGCCCGACCTCGTCGACCTGGCGCAGGACTACCTGAAGGCGCTGCTCGCGACCGAGGCGCGCCTGCCGGCGGAACGGATCCGCGTCCGTGCCCCGCTGTCGGAGTACGGCATCGAGTCCGTCCTCATCACCCGGCTCAACCAGCACCTCGAGGACGCGTTCGGGGCCGTGTCGGCGACGCTGTTCTTCGAGCACCAGTCCATCGCCGAGCTCGCCGCCCACCTCGCCGCCACCTACCCCGGCCGGCTCCGTGAGCTCACCGCGACCCCGGCACCGGCCGCGCAAGCCGCGCCGGCACCCGTCCCGGCCGAACCGGCGGCGAAGCCGGCCACCGCAGGGGGTGGGCGCCCCCGTACCGGCGACATCGCCATCATCGGCATGGCCGGTCGCTACCCGATGGCGCGCGACAACGACGAGTTCTGGCGCAACCTCCTCGGCGGCCGGGACTGCATCGTGGAGGTCCCCGCCGACCGGTGGGACCACAGCCGGTTCCTCAGTGACGACCCCGACGAGCCCGGCGCCACCTACGCGCGGTGGGGCGGCTTCATCGACGGTGTCGACGAGTTCGACGCGCGGTTCTTCCAGATCCCGCCGAAGGAGGCGGAGGGGATGGACCCGCAGCAGCGGCTGTTCCTGCAGGCCGCCTGGTCCGCGGTCGAGGACGCCGGCTACACCCCGGCACGGATGCGGGCCACCGCCGCGCGCCGGGGCACCAAGGACACCGGGGTCTTCGCCGGCGTCACCTACGGCGACTACCAGCTGCTGGTCGGCATGCCGATCGTCGGGTACTGGGCGGTGGCCAACCGCGTCTCGTACCACCTCGGCCTCAACGGCCCCAGCATGGCGGTGGACACCGCGTGCTCCGCGTCGATGACCGCCGTGCACCTGGCGGTGGAGGCGCTGCGGCGCGGCGAGTGCGGCTACGCGATCGCGGGCGGCGTCAACGTCACCGTCCACCCCGGCAAGTTCCTGCTGCTGGGCCACGGGCGGTGGGCGTCCACCGACGGGCGGTGCCGGGCGTTCGGCGCCGGCGGCGACGGATACGTGCCCAGCGAGGGCGTCGCGACCCTGGTCCTCAAGCCGCTCACCGACGCCGAGGAGGACGGCGACCGCATCTACGGCATCATCCGCGGCAGCACCGTCAACCACGGTGGCCGCACCAACGGGTTCAACGTGCCCAGCCCCAACGCCCAGGCCGACCTCATCGGCGAGGCGCTGCGGCAGTCCGGCGTCGACCCCCGCGAACTGTCCTATGTGGAGGCCCACGGCACGGGCACCTCGCTCGGCGACCCGATCGAGATCGCCGCGCTGACGAAGGCGTTCCGTGCGCACACCGGCGACCGCGGGTTCTGCGCGATCGGCTCGGCGAAGGCCAGCATCGGGCATCTGGAGGCGGCGGCGGGTGTCGCCGGCATCGTCAAGACCCTGCTGCAGCTGCGCCACGACACGATCCCGCCCTCGCCGCACGCCGAACCGGCGAACCCGAACGTCGACTTCGCCGCCAGCCCGTTCACCGTCGCCACGGCCGCGACCCCCTGGCCGTCGCACCCGGACGGCGCGCCGCGGCTGGCCGCCGTCAGCTCCTTCGGCGCCGGCGGGGCCAACGGGCACGTCATCATCTCCGAGCACCGCGGCGGGCCCGCCGCGCCCGCCGCGCCGGCCGGTCCGCGCCTGATCGTGCTGTCGGCGCGCAAGGCCGACCGGCTCACCGCGTACGCCACCGGCCTGGCCCGGTTCCTGCGCTCCGCGCCCGTCCCGCTGGACGACGTCGCGTGGACGCTGATGGTCGGGCGCGAGTCATTCGAGCACCGGCTGGCGACGGTGGTGTCGTCGGTCGCGGAGCTCGCCGAGCGGCTGGAGGCGTTCGCCGCGGGCCGGCCCGACCGGCTCGTGATGAGCGGCGCGGTGCCCTCGTACCAGGACCGGCCGGCCGGCGAGAACGCCGCCGACCGCGACTACCTGACCGGCCTGCGCGCCGGCGGGGACCTGCGCCGGCTCGGCGAGCTGTGGACACAGGGCTGGACGGTAGACTGGGAGCGCCTCGCGGCGGCCCCGGCCGGGCGGGTGGTGAGCCTGCCGACCTACCCGTTCGCCCCCGAACGCCACTGGATCGTGCCGGAGGAGTACCAGCGCGCCACTGCCCCCGCTGCTGCCCCGGCTCCGGTCGCACCCCCCGCCCCCGCGCCCGTCGTGGCCCCGGCCCCCGCGGCCGATGCCCCGCACGAGGAGTTCCGGGCCAGGCTCGGCAGCCAGATCACCGGCATCTTCGCCGAGCTGACCAAGCTGCCGGCCGGCGAGCTGGACCCCGACGCCGACTTCGCCGACTTCGGCTTCGACTCGGTCGTCTCCGTCCGCATGCTCAACCGCCTCATGAAGGCCTACGGCGTGCGCATCCCCGGCACGGTCATCGACGACTTCACCACCATCCGCGGCCTCACCGACCACCTCGTCGACAGCGGCGTCCTGGCCGGCACGGGCCCCGGCACCGGCCCGTCGGGTCGCCTCGGCAAGGTGCTGGCCGAGCCCGCCCGGGAGGTCGAGCCGGTCGCGTTGCCGGCGCCGCTGCCGTACGACTCCGTCTTCATGTCCGGCGTGACGGGCGTGCTCGGCGCGAGGCTGCTGCACGACCTGCTGGCCAGGACCGAGTCCCGGATCCGGTGCCTGGTGCGGGCCGACTCCCCGGAGGCGGCGCTGGACCGCATCGGCCGGCTGCTGGCGGTGTACGACGAGGAAGGCGCCCTCCGAGCGGAGCTGCGCCGGCGGGTCACCCCGGTCCTGGGTGACGTGACCCTCGACAACTTCGGCCTGGCCGAGGAGGAGCTGGCCCGGCTGGCCGCCGACGTCGACGTCACCATCCACGCCGCGGCCCGCACCACCCTGGTCTCGTTCTACGACTCCCTCGCCCCGATCAACGTCGACGGCACCCAGCGCATGATCGACTTCGCGTTGCGCACCGGGCACCGGCACCTCGTCTACGTCTCCAGCTTCAGCGCCCTCGGTGACTGGCTGCTGCACGACAACCGGCCGTTCACCGAGCACGACCTGGAGCTCGGCCAGGAGTACGACCACCTGCCGTACCAGGAGACGAAGTACCACGCGGAGAAGCTGGTCCGCGCCGCCTCCGACGACGGTCTCATGTGGACGATCGTGCGCCCCGGGAACATCATGGGCGACTCGGTGACCGGCCGTTACCCGTTCGCCGACGTCAACGTGAAGGGCGTCTACTACGACCTGCTCAAGACGGTCGTGGACACCTGCGTCTCCGCCGTCACCGCCAACCACTGGGACATCACCCCCGTGGACTACGTCAGCGCCGGCATCGTCGAGCTGGGCCTGCGCCGCGCCTCGTACCGCGAGACGTACCACCTCACGAACCCCGACATCCGCAGCCTGAACGAGATCTTCGACCACGTCCGCGACTTCGGCTACGACGTGCGCGCCGTCTCGGTCCGCGAGTTCCACCGCATGGCCGTCGAACGCCTCTTCCGCTCGGCCGGCTCCACCGAACCCTACGACTCGCAGACCATCGAGATGATCAAGTACGGCATCGAGACCTGGGGCCCGGAGCACTACGAGCACAGCTGCCCGCCCGACGCGACCTACACCCGGTCGCTGCTGGCACCGGCCGGCATCCACTGCCCGACGATCGCCGAGCTGGTGCCCATGTACCTCACCCACTGCGTGCGCAACGGGCTGTTCCCCCCACCGGCCCGCTGACCCACGCACCTTCCAGGGGCGGCCGGCACCTCGTGTGCCGGCCGCCCCTGCCGGCTGCCCGGACGCCCGGCCCGCGGCAGGCCCCGGATCGCCGGCAACGCGCGAACACCGCCGGCCTCCAGAAGGTGCCGGCAAACGCGCGAACCCGCCGGCCTGCAGAAGTGCCGGAAACGCACGAACGCCGCCCAGCCTCCAGGAGGCGCCGGAACGCGCGAACGCCGCCCGGCCTGGGGTGGCCGAGCGGCGTTTCGAGCGGGAGAAGCTACGGCAGCCGGATCGACAGCGCGTGCCGGAAGGCGTTCGTCGGGTCCCACTGCGCCTTGACCCGCTGCAGGCGCGGGTACGCGTCCTTGTAGTAGAGGGTCGACCACGGCACGCCGGACGTGTTGAGCGCCGGGTCGGCCAGGTCGACGTCGGCGTAGTTGATGAACGAGCCGTCGGTGACCGCGTTGGGCACCGGGACACCGCCGGTGGCCGAGTACACGTCGCGGTAGAAGTCGCGCAGCCAGCCGAGCATCTGCGCGTCCAGCGCCGCACCGTCCCAGTGGACCGTGTGCATGACCTTGAGGACCGAGTCGCGCTGGGGGACGGCCGTCGCGTCGGAGGGCAGGGCGTTGGCCTTGCCGCCGTACGGGTTGAACATGACGGCCGCCAGCGGCGCCTTGATCGACGGGGTCGCGGTCAGGTAGCGGTAGGTGGTGGACAGCTGCTCCGGGGAGTACAGCCCTTTGAGGTAGGCGCCCTTGGCCTTGTTGCGGCGGCCGACCACGTCGCCGGTGTCGGCGAAGCCGGCCTTGTTGGTGGCCATCAGCCACGGCATGGTGGCCTCCTGCACGACCGGGACACCGGCCGGGAGGCCGAGCGGGTCGATCACCGCGGACTTGAAGGCGGCCACCAGGTCGGCGCTGCCGGCCTCCGTGGGGTCCACGACGACCGTCATGAGCAGGAAGGGGTACGTGTTCACGTGCGGCGCGATCAGCGAGGCGCTGAGCGCGGTGAAGGGGGAGTCCGGCGCGCTGTTGCGCAGGTACCACGCCATGTAGTTGGTGAGCAGCTGGATGAACGCCGGTTCCGGCAGGGCCGGCCAGGGGAAGATGTAGTTGATGGTCCGGCTCGCCTTGGGCGGGGCCGGCAGCAGCCGGGTCGGGTCGGTGCCGGTCGCGTTCCAGCTGCGCATCAGGTAGCGGGTGACGACGCCGAAGTTGCCGCCGCCGCCACCGGTGTGCGCCCAGAACAGCTCGCGGTTGGGGTCGTTGCGCTCGCGGGTGGCCAGCACCGTCTTGACCCTGCCGGAGGCGGTGACGGTGACGACCTCGACGCCGTACATGTGGTCGGGGACGATGCCGTTGCGCCGGGCGAGGGCGCCGAAGCCGCCCCCGGCGAAGTGGCCGCCGACGCCGACGGACGGGCAGGAGCCGCCCGGCACGGTGACCCCCCACTCGGTGTAGAGCCGCTTGAACACGTCGCGGAGAGTGGCGCCGGGCTGGATCGAGAAGGCGTTGAACCGGGGGTCGAAGGAGATGTCGTTCAGTCCGGACAGGTCGATCTGCGCCTTGACGGCCGGGTCGGTGACGAACCCTTCGACGCAGTGCCCTCCGCTGCGCACGGCGATCTGCCGGCCGGCCCGCACGGCGGCCTGGACGGCCTGCTCGACCTGAGCGGTGGTGTTGACCACCTGGACGTAGTCGGGGCTGCCGGTGAACCGGCCGTTCCAGTTGCGCACGAGGTCGCCGTAGCGCGCGTCGCTCGGCGGCACGATCACCGACGGCGGCGCGGGGGCCAGGCACGAGGGGCTGGTGATGGTCTCCGCGGCGGCCGGGTCGGCGATGGCGGCGCCCGCGGCGGTGGCGGCGGCGCCGGCGATCACCGTGCGCCGGGATAACTTGGTGGACATGGGCAGGTACCCCACTTCCTAAGTGGACACTGAGGGAACTGTGGCGTGAATCAAGGTATGGAGCGATCGTTCGGGGTCGAACCCCTAGCGGCCCCTAACCGATCTGGTCGCGGACCGCGGTGATGAAGACGAACGAGCCGGGGGTCCACTGGCTCACCACGCTCATCCCCGCCGCGGACAGCCACCCGCGCAGGTCCTCGGGCGTGGACAGGGCGACCGGGATGACCCCGAACGGCGCGGTCTGGAACACCCGGTACAGCGGGTCGGTCGACGGCCGGAAGGTCATGAGCGTGAACGTGCCGCCGGGCCGCAGGCAGCGGCCGACCTCGGCGATCGCCGCGGCCTGGTCCGGCAGGGACTGCAGCGCGTTCCAGATGTTGACCGCGCCGAGGGACGCGTCCCGGAACGGCAGGTTCAGGGCGTTGCCGCGAACGGTCGCCACGCCGGGCAGGCCGGCGCGGATCTGGCGCAGCATCGCCGCGGACAGGTCCAGGGCGACCACCCGGGCGGCGCCGAAGACCTCGGCGATGACGGCGGTCCAGCGGCCGGTGCCGGCGGCGAGGTCGAGGACCGGCCCGTCGACCGGGCGCACGGCGGTGCGCAGGTACTCGTCCTCGTCCTCGACGCTGACCGAGCCGCCCCAGTTGGTGCCCTTCCAGCGCAGGAACGCGGAGCGGATCTCGCTGTAGCACAGCGGCACGTTCTTCGTCATCGGCTCGTGCGGGTCACCGACGCCGAGGGACAGGTCGACGGTGCCGCCGTCGGCCGGGAACACGGCGCCGCAGCCGGTGCAGGCGACCGCGACGGCGTCCGGGCCGGCATTTTGGACGAGCCCGCCGGAGCAGGTGGGGCAGCGCATCGCGGCCAGGTGCGCGGCGTAGGCGGGGGCGGTGCCGGTGTCCGCCGCGGCGGGCAGCCGCAGGTCCGGGTCGGCGCCGTCGGGCTCGGCGCCGTCGTGCTCGGCGGCCCACAGCGCCTTCGCGCCGCTGTAGGCGAGCAGGGAGCGGGTGTCGAGGTGGTACGCCATGCGCACCTGCTCGGCCGGTGCCTGCGCCATCCAGGCCCGGTCGAACTCGCGCTCGGCGAGCGGCAGGGCGCGCCAGTGCGTCGGGTCGGGCCAGATCCGGGTCAGCTCGGGGTTTTGCGGGTCGAGCGGGTCGAGGCAGCGCCGCAGCCGCTCCCGGTCGCCGGCCGGCAGCGGCAGCCCGGCGGTCGCGGCGAGGACCGGGCCGCGGTCCTCCGGGAAGTGCGCCAGCAGGAACGTGAGGGCGAGCAGTTCCGCGCGGGAGGCGCGGCCGCGCCCGGCGAGCACCTCGAGGTAGTCGGCGAGTCCACGGTGGACGGCGGCGCGGACGCGGTCGCCGGGCGCCTCGGCGAGCAGGCCGAGCAGGACGGCGACGGCGGCGGCACGCGGTCCGGTCGTGGCGCGCAGCGCCGCGATCAGCGCCGGCACGGCGTGCTCGGCGGCGTCGGGGTCCGCGGCGGGCTCGGTGATGCCGAGGTCCGCAGCGAGGCCGCGCAGCCGCTCCGGGACACGTCCGGCCGGCGCGGCCAGCAGCCCGTCGAGGGCGGCGAGCCGGGGCAGGGGTGCGGTGGGGTACGTGGTCATGGTGCTCCTCCTCCGGAAAGGCGACAGTGGTTGGTGCCCGGCCGGAGGAGCGGCCCCCGGGGCGGGGCCACCGGGTTCCCCGGCCGTCAGGAGTGGTCGTCGGTGCGGTGCAGGCGGGTCACCGGCTCGTCGACGCTGTACCAGCCGGAGCGCGTGCCGTCCCACACCGCGCCGTCACCGAAGTGCCGGGGTGTGATGTAGGCGAACTCCTGGCTGCCGGCGACGAGCTGGTCCAGGCCGACGAGGTACACCCGGGTCTCCGGGTGGTTGCCGAGCGGTGTGGCGAGGATCCGGCTCCGGGCGCCGATGTAGGCGCGCTCGTACTGCTCGACGAGTTCACAGAGCCGGTCGACGGCGTCCTGCAGGGGCAGGCCGTCGCGCTCGTTGAGCAGCCGCACCGAGTTCATCGGTGTGGTCTTGCGCTGTGCGGTGCGGTAGGACAGCAGGTCCGACACGATGATCATCTGTCGGCAGGCGTGGGCCTGCAGTTCACGGAACTCCGGGGTGCCGACGAACGGGGACATGTCCACGGCGGCGGCGTACTCGGTGAGCAGACCGAGGACGCGGTACCGCATCCGCGCGGCCCGGCGGTCGAGGCACGTGTCCAGGTCGGGCGCGTCGGTCGGCGGCAGGGCCGGCACCGCCGAGACGACCTCGGCGTGCAGGGCGGCCAGCCCCTGGTCGAGGCGTTCCCGCTGGGCCTGGGACAGCCCGACGACGAGACGGCCGAACAGGTCGCGCGCCGCGTTGAGGTACGACGACTCCGGTTGTCCCGCGCTGTCGCCGTCCTTGACGCCGGCCACCACTCCGCCGAGCAGGGACCCGGCGCCGATCGTCTCGACGGCGTTGACCAGCTGGTACCAGTCCGACACGCACAGCGCCTTCTCCGGCTCGGCGTTGGGCACGGTCAGCGGGCCGTAGAGACCGTTGCGCTGGCGCAGGAAGCGCAGCAGCTCCTCCTCACCGGCGAAGCAGTCGCCGAGGAAGCGGCGCACCCAGTTGTTGGACGCGGTTTCGAGCTGCACGGCGTTGGCGTGGTAGGCGACCGGGATCAGGCGGGGCAGCTCCGGCAGGTAGAGCTGGCGGCCGGTGGGCGGCGGAGTGCTGGAGTCGGGCATGACGAGCTTCCGTATCTCTGTTGGCGCCGGCGCGGGCTCCGCGGCGGGGCGGAGCCGTGCTGCCGGCCGGGCTGCGGCGGTCGAACATCGGTGATCTGGCGTGCTGCGTTACGCCGCGACCTCGAGCACGGCGCGGTCCAGCACCCGGTCGGCGGCGAGGATAGCCCGCTGCAGGTCCTGCAGTGCCCAGCAGGGTTCCAGCCCCAGCTCGTCGCGCAGCACCCGGCGCGCGACCTGGAACACCTGCAGCGCGTCGCCGGCCCGCTCGGAGCGGTACAGGGCGAGCATGAGCTGCCGGTAGAAGGCCTCGCGCAGCGGGTGGCCGGCGGTGAGGCCCTGCAGCGGCGCGATGAGCTCGCGGTGCCGGCCGAGCTGGAGCATCGCCTCGATCAGCAGCTCCTGACACTCCAGGCGGGTCTCCACGAGCGAGGTGAGGTAGCCGTCGAGGATCGGGCCGGGGCTGAGGTTGTCCAGGATCGGCCCGCGCCACAGGTCCAACGCGGCCCGCAGCGTGCCCCGCGCGGCCTCCGGCCGGTGCTCGCGCAGCTGCTGGCGGCCCTCTTCGGCGAGGCGGGTGAACTGCTGCGCGTCGATCTCGCCGTCGCCGACGTCCAGCACGTACCCGGACGCGCGGGTCACCACCGGGCCGCCGGCCGGGCCGCCCGGATCGTTGTCGGCGAGCGCCTTGCGCAGCTGCGACACGTACACGTGCAGGCCCGCCATGGCCCGCCGGGGCGGGTGCTCACCCCAGATCTCCGTGATCAGCTGCTCCCTGGTCACCAGCTGGTCCGCGCGCGCCAGCAGGGTGCTCAGCAGCGTCTGCACCTTGCGGCTGCCGACACTGGTGCGGCGTCCCCGGTCGATGATGCACAGGGGCCCGAGAATCTCGTACCTCATGCGATTGCCTCCGTCATGCGGTCCGGGAGACGCTTCTTCGCTCCCGAACACAACGTAAGAAGGGGCGGGCGGCGCTGGTACCCCTACCCGCCCCTGCTCGCGGGTCAGCCGAGGACGAGCCGGACGAGCTCGTCGACGTCCATCGACTCGATCGCGGCCCCCTGCGGGTCCTGCGGTGCGGCCACCGCCCGGACCGGCATAGGGGCCGCTGTAGGGGCCGCTGTAGGGGCCGCTGTGGGGCTCTCCCGGGTGGCCGCGGGTGCGAGGAGCACACCGAGCTCCTCGGCCAGCAGGGCGGCCGTGGGGTGGTCGAACACGAGCGTCGACGGCAGCGGCAGCCCGGTGCTCTGGACCAGCCGGTTGCGCAGCTCGAGTGCCATCAGGGAGTCGAAGCCGAGCTCCCGGAACGGCCGCTGCACGTCCACCGTGTGCGCCGGGTGGTCGGTGACCGTGGCCACGTGCGTGGTCACCAGGTCGACCAGGGCCCGGTGCCGGTTCGCGGCGGGCAGGGCGGCGACGCGGTCGGCGAAGCGCTCCTGCGCCGCCGGCACCGGCACGGGCACCGCCGCCGGCGCGGCGGCCGTGCGGGCGAGCCGGCGCAGGATCGCCGGGACGGCCCCGGCGCTGCGGATCGCCGCCGGGTCCAGCGCGGCGGGCAGCAGCGCCGCCGCCCCGGTCGCGATCCCGATGTCGAACAGCTCCAGCGCCTCGGCGTTGCTCAGCCCCCGCATGCCGGAGCGGGCGATGCGTTGCAGGTCGGCGGCGCCGAGGTGGCCGGTGACGCCGCTGGGCTGCGACCACAGCCCCCACGCGAGGGACGTCGCGGGCAGCCCCAGCCCCTGCCGGTGCCAGGCCAGGGCGTCGAGACAGGCGTTGGCCGCGGCGTAGTTGGCCTGGCCGGGCCCGCCGAGCACGCCGGCCGCCGCGGAGAACAGCACGAAGCTGCGCAGCGGCAGGTCGCGGGTCAGCTCGTGCAGGTGCCGTGCACCGTCGACCTTGGGCCGCAGCACGCGGGCCAACTGCTCGCCGGTGAGCTGGGTGACGACGGCGTCGTCGAGCAGGCCGGCGGCGTGCACGACGGCGGTCAGGTCGGGGCCGATGCCGGCCAGCAGGGCCGCGACCTGGTCGCGGTCGCCGATGTCGCAGGCGTGCACCCGGACGGTCGCGCCGAGCCCGGTGAGCTCCTCGACGAGGCCGGCCGGGGCCGTGCCGCCCCGGCTGACGAGGGCGAGGCGCCGGGCGCCGTGCACGGTCACCAGGTGCCGGGCGACGATCCCGCCGAGGGTGCCGGTGCCGCCGGTGACCAGGACCGTCCCGGCCGGGTCGAGCGGCGGCTCGGGGCCGGTGTTGGCGCTGGCCGGCACCCGCGTCACGGCCGGGCGCAGCGGCTGCCCGGCGCGGATCGCCAGCTGCGCCTCGCCCTGCTCGGCCGCGGCGGCGAGCACGGCCGGCAGCGCCGCCAGGGAGGCGGGGTCGCCGTCGAGGTCGCACAGCACGAACCGGTCCGGGTGCTCGGTCTGCGCGGAGCGCAGCAGCCCCCAGGGGGCGGCCGCGGCCGGGTCCTCGACGGTGTCGCCGGGCCCGGTCATCATCGCGCCGCGGGTCAGCAGCACCAACCGGGTCTGCGCACCGCCGGGTGCGGCCAGCCACCCCTGCACGGTGGTCAGCAGCTCGGCCAGGTCCCGGCCGTCCCACCACGGCAGCAGCACCGTGCCGGCACCGGCCGCCGTGGACAGGTCCTGGTGCGCGGCCGTGGGTGGCAGGCCGGCGGCGGCGGCCACCGCGGCGGCCGCGGGTCCGGCGACGGCAAGGCGGTCCGGGTCCGGTGCGGCGCCGGTCGGTAGCGGCGACCAGTCGAGATGGAACAGCGCGTCGTGCCGCGGCGCGGTGAGCGACGCCTTCAGCTGCTGCATCGACACCGGCAGCATCGCGACCGCCTCGACGCTCGCGACCAGCCGTCCGGCCTCGTCGGCGACGGCGATCGTGGTGCCCTCCGCCGACGGGGTGAGACGCACCCGCAGCGACCGGGTGCCGCGGCCGTGCAGCCGCACCCCGCGCCAGCCGAACGGGATGCGGGGCCGTTCGGTGCTGTCGCCGCGGTCGGCGAGCAGCCCGGTGAGGTCCTCGCTGATGCGGTCCAGGCCGAGCGCGTGCATGGTCGCGTCGAAGAACGCCGGGTGCAGGTCGTAGCCGCCGAAGTCGCAGCGGTCCGGGTAGCGCACCTCGGCGAACAGCTCCTCGCCGCGCCGCCACGCGCGGCGCAGCGACCGGAACGACGCGCCCCAGTGGTAGAAGCCGAGCTCGTCGTGGCGGTCGTAGAAGCGGTCCGCGTCCAGCGGTTCGGCCCCGGCCGGCGGCCAGGCGGCCAGGTCGTCGGGGCCGGGGCCGGTGACCGGCTCCCCGGCGGCGAGGGCACCGCGGCCGAGCGCGACCCAGTCCTTGCGGGCCGCCCCGTCGCGGGCCCGGCAGCGCAGCGTCACCGCCCGGCGCCCGTCGCCGTCCGCAGCGCCGAGGCGCAGCTGGAGGTCGACGACCCGGTCCGGGGTGAGCAGCAGCGGCGACTCGTGGGTGAACTCGGCGACCACCGGGCAGCCGATCTCCCGCCCGGCCCACGCGGTCAGCTCCACCCACGTCGTGCCCGGCACCACGATCTCGTCGAAGACGACGTGGTCGTACACCCACGGCTGAGCGCGCAGCGACATGCGGCCGGTGTACAGCAGCGCGCCGTCGTCGAGCTCGACGAGCGCGTCGAGGAGCGGGTGCCCCGGCCCGTCGCCGCCGCGGTCGGCCGGTCCTGGCGTGTCGAGCCAGAACCGCTGGTTCTGGAACGGGTACAGCGGCAGCTCCACGTGCGCGTCGCCGTGCCCCGGGTGCAGGTCGGTCCAGTCGACGCCGACCCCGTGCGCGTGCGCGGCGGCCAGGGCGGCCACGTAGCCGGACGGCTCCGGTTGCCGCGGCCGGCGTACCGCCACCATCGGCATCCCGTCCGCGTCGGGCAGGCACTCGCGGGCCAGCCCGGTGAGCGCGGTGTCGGGGCCGGCCTCGACGAGCATCGTGACGCCGAGGCCGGGCAGGGCCCGGACCCCGTCGCAGAAGCGCACGGTGCCGCGGGCGTGCCGGACCCAGTACTCCGGATCGGTCAGCTCGCCCGGGCGGGCCGGCGCGCCGGTCACGTTCGACACGATCGGGATCGCCGGCTCGTGCCAGGTCAGCGCGGCGGCCACGGCCCGGAACCGGGCCAGCATCGGCTCCAGCAGCGGGGAGTGGAACGCGTGGCTGGTGCGCAGCGGCTTGGTCCGGTGCCCGAGGGCGGCGAGCCGGGCGCCGATCGCGGCGACCGCGTCGTCGTCGCCGGACACCACCGTCGACTGCGGCCCGTTCACCGCGGCGATGTCGGCCCGGCCGGGGAACGCGGCCACCACCGGCGCGACGACGTCGAGACCGGCGCGCACCGACAGCATCCCGCCGCCGGTCGGCAGCGCCCCCATCAGCCGCCCGCGGGCGGCGACGAGCCGCGCGGCGTCGGCCCGCGACAGCACGCCGGCGGCGCAGGCGGCGGCGAGCTCACCGATCGAGTGCCCGATCAGCTGGGCGGGCCGCACCCCGTGGGTCTGCAGCAGGGTGAACGCGGCCACCTCGAACGCGAACAGCGCCGGCTGGGTGTACTCGGTGTGGTCCAGCAGCGCCGCTTCCGCGGTGCCCTCGGCCGCCCACATCACCTCGCGCAGCGGCCGGGGCAGGTGCGGGTCGAGCAGGTCGCACAGCTCGTCGAGCGCGGCGGCGAAGACCGGGAACGCGTCGTACAGCTCGCGGCCCATGCCGGCCCGCTGCGCGCCCTGGCCGGAGAACAGCACCGCCACCTTCGGCGCGCCGGCCGCCCGTCCGGTCGTGATGCCGCGGCCGGTCTCCCCGGCGGCGAAGCGGTCCAGCGCCGCGGCGAGCCCGGCGGGATCGGTGTGCACGACCGCCCGGTGCTCCAGCAGGGCCCGCCCGGTGTGCAGGGCGTGCCCGACCGCGGCGGCCGGCAGGTGCGGCCGGTCGCGCAGGAACGCGGCGAGCCGGGCGGCGTGCGCGCGCAGCGCCGGCTCGGAACGCGCCGACAACGGCAGCGGCACCGGCCGGACGGCATCGGCCCCGGCCCCGGCAGCGGCCCCGGCATCAGCGTCGGCGTCGGCGTCGGCCGGTACGGCGGGCGCTGCCGGAAGCTGTGGCGCCTGGCCGAGGATGACGTGCGCGTTGGTGCCGCTCACGCCGAACGCCGACACCGCCGCGTGCCGGTCCCGGCCGTGGTCGGGCCACGGGATCCGCTCGGTCAGCAGGGACACCGCCCCGGCGGACCAGTCGACCCGCGGGGTGGGCTCGTCAACGTGCAGGGTGCGCGGCAGCTCGCCCTGCCGCATCGCCTGGACCATCTTGATGATCCCGGCGACGCCGGCTGCGGCCTGGGTGTGCCCGATGTTCGACTTGATCGAGCCGAGCCACAGCGGGCGGTCCGCCGGCCGGTGCCGGCCGTAGGTCGCGATGAGCGCCTGCGCCTCGATCGGGTCGCCGAGGCGGGTACCCGTCCCGTGCGCCTCGACCGCGTCGACGTCCCCGGCGTCCAGCCCGGCCGCGGCGAGCGCCTGGCGGATGACCCGCTGCTGGGCGGGGCCGTTGGGGGCGGTGAGGCCGTTGCTGGCGCCGTCCTGGTTGACCGCCGAGCCGTGGATGACGCCGAGGACCCGGTGCCCCTTGGCGCGGGCGGTGCTGAGCCGCTCCAGCAGCAGCAGTCCTGCGCCCTCGCTCCAGCCGGTGCCGTCGGCGGCGGCCGCGAACGGCTTGCACCGCCCGTCGGGCGCCAGCCCGCGCTGCCGGCTGAACTCGGTGAACACGCCCGGGTCGGCCATCACGGTGACGCCGCCGGCCATGCCGAGCTCGCACTCGCCGGAGCGCAGCGCCTGCACCGCCAGGTGCACCGCGACCAGCGACGACGAGCACGCGGTGTCCACGGTGACGGCCGGGCCCTGCAGGCCGAGCGTGTACGCGATCCGGCCGGAGGCGACACTGCCGGTGGTGCCGGTCAGCAGGTACCCCTCGCTGCCGGGTCCGCCGCGGCCCATGCCGCCGCCGTACGGCTGGGACCAGGCGCCGACGAACACGCCGGTGTCGGTGCCGCGCAGGGTGCCCGGGTCGACGCCGGCGTGCTCGCACACCTCCCACGCCAGCTGCAGCAGCAGCCGCTGCTGCGGGTCGGTGGCGAGGGCCTCGCGCGGGGTGATGTCGAAGAACGCCGGGTCGAAGTCGGCCGCGTCGTACAGGAACCCGCCGCGCTCGGTGGTGCACGTCCCCGGGTGGTCCGGGTCCGGGTGGTAGAGCCGCTCGAGGTCCCAGCCGCGATCGGTGGGGAACCGCCCGGTGGCGTCGAACTCACCGGCGACGGCCCGCCAGAGGTCCTCCGGATCGTGGATGCCGCCCGGGTACCGGCAGGCCATGCCGACGATGGCGATCGGCTCGCCGGCCACCTGGACCGGCGCGGCGGCCACCGGCACCGGCACTGGCACCGCCGCCGGCTCCGGTGCGGCGAGCCCGGCGAGGTGGACCGCCGCGGCGGCCGGGGTCGGGTGGTCGAACGCGAGCGTGGACGGCAGCCGCAGCCCGGTGGCGGCGGTCAGCAGGGCACTGAGCTCGACGGCGAGGACCGAGTCGAACCCGAGATCGCGGAACGGCCGGTCGGCGTCGATGCGCTCGGCGGCCCGGCCGGTCACGCCGGCGGTGTGCCGCACGACGAGCTCCAGTGCGGCGGCCGGTCGCTCGGCCGCGGGCCGCCGCAGCAGGTCCCGCTGCCACGCGGACGCCGGTGCGGCAGCGCTGCCCTCCTCGGAGGCCGCGGCGATCGCCGCCGGTGCCGCAAAGGGGGCGGGCGGTGCCGGTGGTGCCGGCGGCGCCGCTGGTGCCGCAGGCGCCGCGGGTGCCGCAGGCGCCGCGGTCAGTTCCGCCATCAGCGGGCGGGGGCCGGCGGCCTGGTACAGCGGCAGGAAGCGGGGCCAGTCGACGTCCGCCACCACCACGTGGGTCTCGTCGGCGGCCAGGGCCCGTTCCAGCTCGTCCAGGGCGGCCGCCGGGGGCATCTGGCGCAAGCCGCGCCGCTGCAGGCGGGCCGCCAGGTCCCGGTCGGCGGCCATGCCGTCACCGGCCCAGACCCCCCAGGCGATCGCGGTCGCGGTGCGGCCGAGCGCGCGGCGGCGGGCGGCGAGCGCGTCGCAGGCGGCGTTCGCGGCCGCGTAGGCCGCCTGCCCGCCGCTGCCCCACACCCCGGCGATCGAGGTGAACAGCACGAACGCGTCCAGCGGCGCGCCGCCGAACAGCGCGTCGAGGTTCGCGGCCACGGCTGCCTTCGCGGTGACCGCCGCGAGGCCGGCCGGGTCGAGGGAGTGCAGCGGCGTGTCGGCGACGGTGCCGGCGGCGTGCACGACCGTGCGGATCGGCCCGTGCTCGGCCCCGATCCGGCGCAGCAGCCGGGACAGGGCGCCGCGGTCGGTGGCGTCGCAGGCCTCCACGACCACCTCGGCGCCGAGCGCGGCCAGCTCGTCACGGGCCTGCTCGGCGCCGGGTGCGGCGAGCCCGCGCCGGCTGACGAGGACGACGGTGCGGGCGCCGCGTTCGACGAGCCGCCGGGCGACCTGCCGGCCGAGCCCGCCGGTGCCGCCGACGACGAGCGCCGTGCCGCTGGTCCGCCACGTGCCGCCGTCGACACCCGTGCCGCCGTCGAAGTCCGATCCGCCCTCGATGCCCGGGCCGCCGTCAAGGCCAGGGCCGGTCTCGACGTCCGGACCGGCCTCGGCGAGCACGAGCCGGCGGACGAACAGCTCCGCGTCGCGGATCGCGATCTGGTCCTCACCACCGCCGATCGCGGCGCGCAGGGCGGTGAGCGCCCCGTCGCCGGGCAGGGCGGGCAGGTCGGCGAGGGCCACCCGCAGCGCGGGCAGCTCGAGCGCGGCGGTGATGCCCAGCCCCCACACCTGCGCCTGGGCCGGCACCGGCCGGTCCGTGCCGGTGACGGCGACCGCGCCCTGCGTCAGTATCCACAGTGGACCGCGGTGCCCGGCGGCGTCCGCGGCCTGCAGCAGCGCCAGGGTGCCGGTCGGGTCGCCGAGCGCGAGCAGCGAGACGATCCCGCGGTCAGGGGCGGCGGCGAGCGCGGCCGGCAGCTGCTCCGGCGACGTCACGTGGACCGTGCCGGCGTCGCCGAGCACCTCGGGGAGGCGGGCCGCCCACGCCGCCGCCGAGGCGCCGGCGGGCGCCAGGACCAGCCAGCGTCCGGCCGGCGGGTTCGGCCCAGCCGGCGCGGGAGTGCGGGCGTGCCAGGCGATGCGGTGCCGGGCCGGCGCGGATACCGGCGCCGTGGCGGGCTCGGCGACGGGCCGGCCGGCGGGTGCCTGTTCGGGCAGGTACCAGTACGACTCCTGCTCGAAGGCGAACGTCGGCAGGTCTGCGACCGGCTGCCGGCCCGGGGCGACGGCCGCCCAGTCGACCGGCTGGCCACCGGCGTGCAGCGTCGCCACCGCGGTGAGCAGCGCCTCCGGCTCCGGGCGGGTACGGTGCAGGACAGCGGCGACCGGGTGGCCGGCGGCCGCCGGGTGGTCGCGGACGAGCTGGCTGAGCGTCGCGTTCGGGGCCAGCTCCAACCAGCGGCTGACGCCGAGCCCGGCGAGAGTGCCGACGCCGTCGGCGAAGCGCACCGCCTCGCGGACGTGCCGGACCCAGTAGTCGGCGGTGGCGAGCTCGTCCGGGTCGGCGAGCCGGCCGGTGACGTCGGAGACGATCGGGATGCTCGGACGGTGGTACGTCAGCCGCGCCGCCACCTCGCGGAACTGCGGCAGCACCGCGTCGACGTGCGGGGAGTGGAACGCGTGCCGCACGGCGAGGCGGCGCACCCGCCGGCCCAGGGCGGCGAAGTGGGCGCCGGCGGCGGACACGGCGGCCACGTCACCGGCGACCACGACGGAGCGTTCGGCGTTGACCGCGGCGATCGAGGCGTCGCCGCCGTGGTCGCGCAGGTACGCGGCGAGCTCGTCCTCGGTCGCCTCCAGCGCGGCCATCGCGCCGGTGACCGGCAGCTGCTGCATGAGCCGGCCGCGGTGGGCGACCAGGACCGCCGCGTCGTCCAGGGTCAGCACCCCGGCGACGTGCGCGGCGGCGAGCTCACCGATGGAGTGCCCGGCGAGGTAGTCGGGCACGACGCCCCAGTGCTCGAGGAGCCGGTACATCGCCGTCTCCAGCGCGAACAGCGCCGGCTGGGTCCAGGCGGTCCGGCCGAGCAGCTCGGCGCCGTCGGTGCCGGGCTCGGCGAACAGCACGTCGCGCAGTGAACCGCCGAGCAGCGGGTCGAGCGCCGCGCACACCTGGTCCAGCGCCGCGGCGAAGACGGGGAACGCGTCGTACAGTTCGCGGCCCGCCCCGGGACGCTGGGCGCCCTGCCCGGCGAAGACGAACGCGAGCCGGCCGTCGCGGGCGGTGCCGGTGACGAGCCGCGCGTCGGTGCGGCCCTCCGCGAGGGCGGCCAGGGCCTCAGGGCCGCGGAACACCGCCCGGTGGGTGTGGTGGGTGCGGACGGTGGCGAGCGTGTGGGCCTCGGCGGCGGTCAGGTCGCGCCCGCCGAGGTGGCCGGCGAGCTGCCGCGCCTGCCGGGCCAGGGACTGCGGCGACGGGCCGGAGAGCAGGCCGGGCAGGGCCGGCGCCGGCGGCTGCGGTACGGCTTGCGGGG
>NZ_JBFAIC010000091.1:0-33820 GCF_040654515.1 Dactylosporangium sp. NPDC050688 | reverse complement strand
CAGATCTACAGCTGCAACGGCCAGGCCAACCAGCAGTGGAACGTCAACAGCAACGGCACCATCTCCGGCGTGCAGTCCGGTCGGTGCCTGGACGTGTGGGGCACCGGCAACGGCCAGCAAATCCAGCTCTACGACTGCAACGGCCAGGCCAACCAACGCTTCAGCCTCAACTGACCCGCCATGTCGCCGGTGGTCGAACGGCCACCGGCGGCATCTTCAACGGTAACGACCATGACTACGTCACCGCGGCCGACCGGTACGGCTTCATCATCGTGCTGCCCGAGGCGACGCGCAGCGGCGACCGCTTCGACGTGTCGACGCCGGCGGCCCTGCGACGTAACGGCGGCAGCGACTCCACCGGCATCATGTCGATGGTCGCCTACGCCCGCGCGAGCCACCCGATCGACGCCTCGCAGCAGCGACAACGCCTTACATCCACCGTCCGCGGCCGCGCGGGGCAGGAAAGGTACATGCGCGACCCGATCCATCGAATATAGGAATGTACCGATATTGGCGATTGACATCATGCGACCTACGTTTGCGCGGGTCCGACCGATCGGAGGAGTCACGTGAGTCGCCGCATTGCCGCAACGCTCGTCCTCGCCGCCGCACTCCTGTTCAGCCAGGCCTGTTCCGGCGGGTCCGATGACGGATCCGCATCGTCCGGGTCGAACACCTTCGAGTTCTGGTCCTTCACGGGCATCAACCAGAAGGCCGACGTCGACCGCTACACCAAGGCGCACCCGGAGACGAGCATCAAGCTGACGGAGGTCGGCAGCACGAGCGAGACCGCACAGGCGCTCACCGCCGCCCTCGCCGGCGGCAAGGTGCCCGACCTTGTGCTGATCCAGGGCGATGACCTGCCCAAGTTCATGTCGTCCGTGGACAACTTCGTCGACCTCAACACGTTGGGGGCCGACAAGATGAAGGGCGACTACCTCGACTGGGTCATCAGCCAGTCGACCGCCAGGGACGGCAAGATCATCGGCATCCCGACGGATGTGGGCGGCCTGGCCGTCGCCTACCGGACCGACCTGTTCAAGGCGGCGGGCCTGCCGACCGACCGGGACGAGGTCTCGAAGCTCTGGCCCACCTGGGACGCGTTCATCGGGGTCGGCCAGCGGTACGTGCAGGCGACCGGCAAGGCGTTCCTGGACAACGCGCCGACGAGCGTCTACTTCCAGGCCATCAACCAGGGCAACGAGCGCTACTACGACAACGCCGACCACAAGGTCTCCTACAAGACGAACCCGCAGGTGAAGACGGCGTTCGACGTCACGCTCAAGGCAATCGCGGCCAACATCAGCGCGAAGCAGGGCTCGTTCTCCTCGGGCTGGACCGCCGGCATGGGCAAGGGTGACTTCGCCGTCGTGTCCGCGCCGTCGTGGATGCTCGGTTCGATCCGGACGAACGCTCCCGGCACGGCCGGCAAATGGGACGTGGCCGCGATCCCCGGCGACGCCGGTAACTGGGGCGGCAGCTTCCTGGCCATCCCGAAGCGGGCGAAGAACCCGAAGGCCGCCTGGAAGTACATCACCGAGACGCAGTCGCCGGCCGGGCAGCTCGATCACTTCCTGCTCACCGGGGCGCTGCCGACCACGCCGTCGGTCTACGCGGACCCCAAGCTGGTGGCGCAGACCGACCCGTTCTTCTCCGGCGCCCCGATCGGCAAGATCTACACGGACTCCGTGACCAGGCTCAAGCCGTTCTACATCGGACCTGAGGACGGCACGATCGGCACCGAGTTCCTCAATCTCCTGACGAGCGTCGAGCAGGGGAACGTCCCGCCCGACAAGGCCTGGTCGACCGCCATGACGAACGTCGAGAAGGCCATCCGCGGCTGAACGGACGGGCCGGTGGGCGGTGGACGGTGTCGTCCGGCCGCCGCCCGCCGGGAAAGGGTGATCGCTGTGCCGACCATGCTCAGACCGACCGAGGCGGCGACCGCGCCGGCCGACCCGCCCAGGACCAGAGCCGTGCACCTGGGAGTACGGGAGCGGCTGGCGCCGTACGCCTTCGTGGCCCCCTTCTTCCTGCTCTTCGCCGTCTTCGGCCTGTTCCCGCTGCTGTTCACCTTCTATGTCGCCCTGTTCGACTGGGATCCCATCGGGGAACACACCTTCGTCGGGCTCGACAACTTCTCCCGGTTGCTCGACGATCCGCGCTTCTGGGGCGCGTTGCGGAACACGTTCAGCATCTGGGTCCTGTCGACCGTCCCGCAGCTGCTGCTCGCGCTCGCGGTGGCGCACGTGCTCAACCACGCGCGGCTGCGGGCCTCGGCGTTCTTCCGGATGTCGGTGCTGGTCCCGTACATCACCTCGGTCGCGGCCACCACCATCGTCTTCGCCCAGCTCTTCGACCGCGACTACGGCCTGCTCAACTGGCTGCTCGAGCTGCTGGGCCTCCCGCACGTCGAGTTCACCGCCTCCATCTTCGGAAGCCATCTCATGATCGCCGCGATGGTGATGTGGCGCTGGACGGGCTACAACACCCTGCTCTATCTCGCCGCGCTGCAGGCGGTGCCGCGCGACGTCTACGAGGCCGCCGCGGTGGACGGGGCCGGCGGCTGGCGGCAGTTCCGCCACATCACGATCCCCTCGCTGCGGCCGATCATCGTGTTCACCGTGGTCACCTCCACGATCGGCGGCCTGCAGGTCTTCACGGAGCCGCTGCTGGTCAGCCCCGGCTCCCTGACCTGCGGGGCGGCCCGGCAATGCCAGACCCTCACCCTGTTCCTGTACGAGCAGGGTTTCGGCCGCTTCCACTTCGGCTATGGCTCGGCGATCGGGGTCGCGCTGTTCGTCATGGTCGTCGTCGTGGCCACGATCAACTACCTGCTCATCACCCGGATCCGCTCGGAGCGCCCATGACCACCACGTCGCAGTCCGCCCCGCAGCCGGCCGGGGCGACCGAGCCGCGCCCGCACCGCCACCGGCGCGTCAGCCGCGTCCCGTGGTGGATGTACGGCCTCCTCGGCGTCATGACCCTGGGCTCCGTCTTCCCGCTCTACTGGATGTTCGTGGTGTCGACCACCGACTCGGCCGCGGCGACAAGCCTTCCGCCGCGCGTGGTCCCCGGCGGCAACTTCCTGCACCTGGCCGGGCTGGTCTTCGACATCGTGCCGTTCCTGCAGGCCATGCTCAACAGCCTCGTCGTCGCCACCGCCATCGGCGCCGGCCAGGCCCTGCTGTGCGCGCTGGCCGGCTTCGCGTTCGCCAAGCTCTCGTTCCGGGGGCGCAACACCCTGTTCCTCATCGTCGTGCTGACCATGACCGTTCCCACGCAGCTGTCGGTCATCCCGCAGTACCTCATCATCTCGGAGCTCGGCTGGGTGGACTCCCTGACCGCCGTGATCGTGCCGGGGCTGATGAGCGCGTTCGGCATCTTCTGGATGCGCCAACACATCGCCCACGCCATCAGCGACGAGCTGCTCCAGGCCGCCCGCGTCGACGGCGCGACGACCTGGCAGATCTTCTGGCGCGTCGCCTTCCCGCTGGTCCGGCCCGCGGCGTTCGTCCTGGGCCTGTTCGGCTTCGTCACCGCCTGGAACGACTTCCTGTGGCCGTTCATCGTGCTCAAGTCGCCGGACAAGTACACCATCCAGATCGCCATCAAGGCCCTGCAGAACAGCCGGGACATCGACCTCGGTCTAGCCATGTCGGGCTCGTTCCTGGCGACGCTGCCGCTGCTGGTGCTGTTCGTGTTCGTCGGGCGGCGCCTGGTCAGCGGGATCATGGAAGGAGCGTTCAAGGGATGAGCGACGGTGCCGGCCACCCCGTCAGTGGCGCGGGGCGCGTGATCCTGCCGCCGGTCCTGCGTTCGGGCGTCGCCACGGGGGCCGGCGTCCGGCTCGTCACCGACCATCCCGCCGTCGACGTCACCGGTGGCCGGATCGCCGGCCGGGCCGCGGACCCCGTGACCGCCGTCATCCAGGTCGTTCCGGCTGCCGCCGACGGCCGCTCCGCCGAGCCGGAGGCGTTTGCGGTCACCGTGCTGCCGGCGGCCGCACCGGTACTGCTGGCCGGCACCCGACGCCCGGACCCCGACCCGGACGTGTACCCGCCGCGCCTCGCCCTCGGCCTGCACCTGACCCTGGTGTCGGCCGAGGGCGCCGTCACCCGCCTCAACGACGGCCGCGCCGTGCTCTTCCCGCGCTCGGTGCCCACCGAACACCTGGACGTGCGCCGGGTCCGCACGCTGCACGAACCCTGGGTGTTCGCGACGCCCGACGGGTACGCGGTCGTCGCCTCACCCGGCCGGCGGGACGGCTCGCCCGAGCCGGCCGCCGACTCCTCGGTCCTGATGTTCCGCTCGGCCGACCTCATCCACTACGAGGAGATCGGGCTCGTCCCGGTGTCCGCCGGGGGAGGCGTGCGACGGCCGCGCGGGGTGTACGACAGTGCCCGCGCCGAGTACATCCTGTGGTGGCGCGACGACGCGGGCCGGGACTGGTCCACGCGGTCGGCGACGGTGCCCGGGCCGTGGGGCCCCGCGACACCGGGCGCGCCCGCCGTGCCGGGCATCCCGGTGCCGGAACCGGCCGGCTCCGACGTCCCGGCATGTGCCCTGCCGCTGACCGAGGAGGCCGCCGAGCGGCTCCGGCACCGCTTCGGACGCATCCGCAACGTAGCCGTCGATGTGCCGCCGCTACTCGTCACGGCGGGCGAGCCGCCGCTGCTCGTCACGGCGGGCGAGCCGGCGCGCGACCTGCCGTGGGCGGAGCTGACGTACGACGACGGCTCGACCGCCCGGCGCCCGGTCGACTGGGACCCGGCCGGCCTGGCCGGTGTCGACTGGGGCACGCCCGGCGAGTACGTCGTCGCGGGCACGGTTCGCCAGCGCGTTTACCCGTTCCCGTTCGTCGTGGACCGGGCTGACCCAACGGTCCTCGCCTACGGCGGGCGGTGGTACCTCATCGCCACCGACGACCCCGACGGCGACTGCGTGTTGACGACCGGCCTGCTGATCCGTACCGCCGACAGCATCGCCGGGCTCGCCACCGCGGCCGACCACGCGATCCTCGGCGTCGGGGCGGCCGGGATCGCCGGCTGCTTCTGGGCCCCGGAGCTGCACGTGTTCGGCGGCCGGCTGCACTGCTTCTTCGCCCCGTGCGTCGGGGCGGCGGACTGGAAACGGGTCCAGTGCCACGTGATGCGGCTGCGCGAAGGCGGGGACCCGGTGGTCGCCGCCGACTGGGAGCCGCCGCGCCCGGTCCGGCAGGCGGACGGGTCGCCGCTGCAGCTCGACGCCGAACACCCTGGGCTCAGCCTCGACATGACCTGCTTCGAGGACGCCGGGCGCCGCTATGTCGTCTGGTCGCAGCGGTACATCACCGACCGCATCGGCGACGCCGAGCTCTGGATCGCCACGATCGACCCGGCCGACCCCTGGTGCCTGACCAGCGACCCGGTCCGCCTCGTCGGCCCCGGGTACGGATGGGACGACGACGTCGCCGAGGGCCCGTTCCTGGTGCGCCACGGGAACCGCCTCGTGCTGACCTACTCCGGCTCGGCCGTCGGGCCGACCTATGCCGCCGGCGCGCTCGAGGCGACCGGCGGCGCCGACCTGCTCGACCCGGGCGTCTGGACCCGGACCCACGCGCCGGTCCTGGGCACCGGCGGCCACTTCGGCCACTGGGGGCCGGGCCACAACACGTTCGGCCATGACGAGGACGGGCTAGAGATCGTCGCCTTCCACGCGCATCCCACGATCGCCACGCGCGGGCGGTGCACGGCGCTGCGGCGCACGCACTGGGCCGCCGACGGGCACCTGGTCCTCGACCAGCGCCCTGACGAGGAGGTCGCGCCACACCTGCGCGAGGTCCGGGCGGTGGTGCGCGTGGCACCACCGCCCGGCTCCTGACCCGCCGGCCTCAGCCGCGCAGGCTCCACTGCTGGTTGGTACCGCCGTTGCACGACCACAGAATGAGCTTCGTGCCGTTCACGGTCGCGCCGCCGTTGGCTTCCAGGCCGCGCCGGTGGTGGAACTTACGGCGCTGTTGCGTTTGGAGATCGGAGGGCGCGGTGGGGCGAGTACGGCCCGTCTTCAGATGGGGGTGGCGAGTTCGGTGAACGCCGCGGCGACGCGGAGCCCGCGCGGGGCGTCGACGCCGAGTTCGTAGTGACCGCGGCGCAGGTTCTGCATGAACGCGTGCCCGGCGATGATCTGGGCGGTCCGGTCGGTCTGTAGCCCGCGCATCGGTCTGAGCCGGTGCTTGAGTTGACTGTGGTCGGCCTCGATCCGGTTGTTGGCATGCCGTTCGACGTGGTGCCACGCCGAGGGAACCAGTTCATCGAGGACGGCCGGGTACACCGGTGCCGCGTCAGTGACCACCTCGGTGGGTCGCGCCTTCAGGATGGTCATCGCCCGGCGGAAGAACCGGCGTGCCGCCGCGGCGTCGCGGCGGGTGGAGAGGAGCACGTCGATGACCTGCCCGTGCTGGTCGACGGCCCGGTGCACGTACCGCCAGACACCGTTGACCTTGACGTAGGTTTCGTCGACGATCCACCTGCCGCCGGGTGCGTGCCGGCAGAACCGTGCCGCGTCGGCCAGTAGCCGGAAGACGGTGACGTGGTCGGCCTCGACACCCCGCTCGATCAGGAGTTCCTCGACATCGCGGTAGGAGAGGTCGTACCGCAGGTAGAGCCGGACGGCGACCATGATGACCTCCGGCGGGAACCGGAACCCGGCGAACGCCGACCGTGGTGGTAGTGATGGACGCCGACGGTTCGAGTACTTCACCGTTCAAGCCTGCCTGACATGGGAACGCGCAACGCAACGGACCCGTTCGATGTCGGTGTAGTAGCCGACGGCAGTGCAGGCGTTCGCGCCGGCACAGGACACGCCGGCGAGCTGTGTGTAGCCTGCGTTGGCCGGTAGCCGCAGCCGGCTCGGCGTCCAGCTGCCGCCGGTCAAGGTTTCGACGAGCGGCCGCGTCACGAAGTCTCGGACACCGCCGACAGCAGCAGGAAGCGCGCGTCGAACAGCAGCGGCTGCGTCCCGGTGGCGGTCGTGACGGCCGCGACCGTGGGTGTCGTGCCGAAGTCGATCCCCAGTGCGGTACGGGCGTCGGCTGCCACGCGGACACCATAGCGACCACCGTCAACCCCTCGGCCGGGGTCCGCGCACCGGCCGCGGCAGGTCAGAATGGGCTGGTGCAGACGTTGCTGGATCAGGTCGTCCCGGTCCACTATCACCTGTTCTACATCCGCAGCAGCGACGACTGGGGCGACGACCTCGGCAAGGGCGGGCAGGCGAACGGGTTGTGCGGCGCCGCCTACCCGGGCAGCCTGACATTCACCACCGGCATCCACACCGGCCGGGTCCCCGTCCGGGTCGAGCTGCACGACACCGAACCGCCCCTCGACCCGATGTGGGAGGAGGTCGTCGAGGCCTCCTACCGGCCGGACACCGCCGACGTACATCTCGCCGAGTGGGACGGGCCCAGCCATCCGCTGCCGATGCCGGTCCGGAACTACCGGGTCAGGTTCTGCGGCGTCGCGTTCGACTTCGACGAGGACAACTTCGACCCCGACGCCGGCGACGAGCCCGTGGACTCGCCGGAGCGTTACTTGGTGCAGTTCTGGCCGGCGCCGCCCGCCGCGGACCGGGTCGTCCGGGAGACCAGCCCCGGCGCGGCGTCCTGGCACCGCACCGCCAGGGAGTCACCGCCGCCGAAGTCCCGCAAGGCGCGCGAGGAGGAGGCCCGGCGCAGACGGGCTGAGGCCGCCGAACGGGACGAGCGGTCCCGCCTCGAGCACGAGGCCCGCTACTGGTGCGGCCGCACCCCGTCCAGCCCGGGCCTGCTCGCCATCGCCCCGGACGCGGTCGCCGTCGCCCGGTTCGACCGCGACCTCCTCGACGAGATCGACGCCGCGACCCCTGACGTGCAGCGGGCGATGGCGCGGTGGGCGGCCCGGCACATCTGCGGCCTGACCGGCCTGACCGGTCAGGACTGGGTCGGTGAAGGCCTCGCCGCCCTCGACGCCGGAACCCCGCCACCGGCCGCGTTCCGGGACTTCAACGCCGCGTTCGCCCGGCTGTTCGAGGTCCGGGAGGAGGACGTCGTGCACCGGGCGACGGTCACCGTGAGCAACTGGAGCGACGGCGAACGGCCGCGGCCCAGGATCGACCCGCGGACCTCGGCGCTCGGCGCGGTGATCGCGGCCCGGGAGACGGACCCGCTGCTCGCCGCGATCAGCACGGTCCGGCTCGCCGCTCAGGCACTCCCGGACGAGGCCCAGGCGACGATCGCCGCGTTCCGGGGCGCCTTCGACCTGCCGTAGCCTGTCGGTCACTCCGTGACGAGCAGCGTGTCGTCGGGCCACATGTCGTCGTACTGCGGTGCGAGCAGGAACCGCCCCCGTTACCTTTTTGATCGTCCCCAGGAGATTCTGTTCCGCCGTCTCCGGTTCCGGTTCGCCGAACTCGGGCCGGCCGGGCAGCGCGAACGCCGGTCGCATGACAACCGGTGGGCACAAGGTCGCGTCCCTCTACCCGTTCCGCGGCGTGCCCAAGGGCATCAGCCTGGACGGTCTGCCGGTCGCCGGCAACGCGGCGTCGAATGCGCCAGAAGCCGCGCCCAACGGCACGCTGCCGGTGGTGCGGCGCCGCACATAGCGAAATGCGCGTTTTCGAACGTCCGTGAATTCGCCGTTGTTGCGGTATCTCCCCTTAAATAACGTTACTGGGCAGGTCCAAAAAACCGGTTGTTGACGCACTCCAGCGGCGACGGCCAAACTCAAGGCCCATGAGGATATTGACCTCCATCGCATTGATTCTGACCATTGTCGCCGCGCCGGCGGCCCCGGCCGCGGCGGCGGCCCAGGCGGCGTGCACGTGGCGGGTCACCGCGCTGCCCGCCCCGGCCGGGTACTCGTACGCCGTCGCCAACGGGGTCGCGCCGGTGTCCGGGACCGTCGTCGGCCACGCGGTCCGCGCGGACGGCAGCGGCCGCGACGCCGTGGTGTGGCAGAACGGCAGCCCGCAGGTACTGCCCAAGCCGCCGATCGAGGGCAGCGGCTCCAACCGTGCGGACATCGTCAACAACCAGGGCGTGATCGCCGGTGTCTGGTGGGGCGCCAACAACCGCGTCACGGCGTGGCGCTACCGGGCCGGCACCTACGACCTCCTGCCCATGCCGGCGACGACGATGGGCATCTCCGTCACCGGGATCAACACCGCCGGTGACATCATCGGCCAGTCGTTCACGCTCTCCCCGTCGTCGCAGGGCCTGCTGTGGAAAGCCGCGACGCCGGACCAGTACACGAGCCTCGGCTCCTCGACCTATGCGGTGGGCATCGACGACGCCGGCCGCTACGTGCTGAACACCAGAGTCATCGTCAACCCGGACGGCTCACGGGTCACGTTGGCGCGGCAGGTGTTCGTGCGGCTGTACGACCGCGGCCGAATCCTGACCGACGACCTGGACAAGAAGACCGTCGTGGAGTGGAACATCTCGGGACAGGTGGTCCGGGAGTTCGCCGGAACCTACGGGCACGCGGTCAACGCCTCGGGCGTACTGGTGGCAACACCTCCCGGCACCGCCTATGTGGCGGTACGCAACGGCAGCGCATGGGAACAGTTCACTGTCCGGATGACCACCAGCGAGGGAATCACCGACGCCAATGTGGTCGTGGCGAACTTCGACCACGACGGCACCACCCAGACCGAGCAGGTCGCCGGCACCTGGCAGCGAGGCTGCTAGCACTGCATTTGGGTTCGTCGACGCCAGTGGCATTGCTGGGCTTGCCACTGGCGTCCGCGTCGGCGTCGGCGTCGGCGTCGGAACAGTGACCAGGCGATCATGTGTTCGTTGTCCGGGTAGCGGCTGTAGAGCAGGGCGCCGATCAGTCGGCGGGCTTCGGGGACGCTGATCGCGATCAGCAGCGGACCGCCTCTCCGGCCTGCTCAGCCGACCTCTCGTGTTTCGCACTTTTTGTGATCTTGGTGGACGGCTGCGGGCGACACGCCGGGGTGCGTCTCCACGGCTCGGCATAAATGGGGAAAGCATCGACGGTGCTTGATCACCCTGCTGAGAGTGATCCTGTCGGGCTCGTACATTCGGTTCGCGGCTGTGACGTGCGGTTTTGTGTGGAGTCTGCCCGTCGGTAGCGGCGACAATCGAGGTCATGGCCGCTTCGCTGGTGTACCTGCTCCTGCGCCAGATCCTGCAGATGCTGACTCAACTCGCCCGCGACGGCGGCGCGAAAGACGTCGAACTCCTTAGTCTTACGCCATCAGGTGGCGGTACTTCGCCGGCAGGTGCACCGACCCGACCTGCAGCCCGAAGATCGGGTGGTGCTCGCGGCGCTGTCGCGGCTGCTGCCCCGACCGCAGTGGTCGGCGTTCTTCGTCACCCCGGCCACGCTGCTGCGCTGGCACCGGCAACTGATCGCACGGCACTGGACCTATCCACACGCGCACCCCGGCCGGCCACCGATCGACCGAGAACTCCACGTCCTCGTGCTGCGTCAAACAGAGCATGAGACGCACCGCCGCAATGACGCTGTCCAAACCCCGGGCCAGGTGGTCCGGCCAGCTCGGGCCAGACCGGCTCACCGGTCGGGTGGGATCTTGGCGACCGCCGGCTCAGACGGCGGTCATGCCGCCGTCGATGACGAGCGCCGACCCGTTGACGAAGCGGCCATCCGCCCCGGCGACAAACGCGATCGCCGCGGCCACCTCCTCGGGCGTACCCATCCGGTTGTCGAGCTGCCGGCGCTGCATCTCGCGGCGCTTCTCCTCCGGATCGTCCGCGTTCGCCAGGATCTTGCTGATCCATTCGGTCTCCACGGTGCCGGGGCAGATGGCCACACACCGGATGCCGTCGGCTGCATGGTCGGCGGCGACCGCGCGGGTCAGGCCCACCAGGCCGGCCTTGGAGGCGCAGTAGGCCGCCCGGTTGGCGATACCCACCATCGCGGCGACCGAGGCCACATTGACGATGACACCGCCGCCGCGCGCCACCATGCCCGGCAACACGGCGCGGGTCAACCGGAACGGCGCGGTGAGATTCACGTCAAGCACACGATGCCAGTCGCTGTCATTGGTGTCGGGCACGTTGGCGGCCACCGCGACACCCGCCACGTTCACCAGCAGTGTCGGTGGCCCGAGCCTGGTCTCGATGTCGCCAACTACGGCATCGGCGGCATCCGGATCACGCAGGTCGGTCTCGAACAGCTGTGCCGGGTCGGCGCCGATGCGGTCCAGCGTCGCAACCAGGCCCGGCCGGTCGATGTCGACCAATGCGACGCGGTATCCCTCGGCCGCGAGCCGCAGCACGGTGGCCCGTCCGATGCCCGATGCGGCGCCAGTGACAATCCCGACGGCCGAATCAGTCTTCGTCATGGGGTCCGTCCTTTCTGGACGGACCATCGTGGATCCGCCACTGTAGCAACGAATGCTCGGACTGATGCTCGAAAGCACCGACGACTGCGGTGCCGATGGTGGGATCGCGCATCGGGTCACCGAGCAAATTCCCGATCAGCCGCACCCCGGGCGCCTCGGCCAGCGCCACCAGAACCACCAGATAGGCGCTCACCCCGGCCAGAGCCGGATGGGGATGGTTCCAGGCGCGGTACCAGGAGTACACCCTGCCGTGCGGCGCGACGGGCGCAAACTCCAGTCGTGTGCTGTGGCAGCGGTGGCACAACCACTCCGGCAGCCACTGGAACCGCTGACAGTCCTGACAGCGCTGGATGACCAACTCTTCGCGGCGCAGCCCGTCCCAGAACGGCCGGTCCAGCCCGTCTGGGAACGGCTGTGGGGCGGGCAGTCCAGCTGGCAGGTAGGACGTGCTCACAGGGTCGCCTCGCTGCCGTAAATGGCGCTGCTGGTGGGCGTGACCATCGGCCCGGCGAACACCAGCGACAGCTGGGCGTCCGGCACCTGGTTCACAGATGTGCCCCGCAACTGCCGTACGGCCTCGATGTGATGGCCCATGCCATGCAGGTAGCCCTCGGCGAGGTTGCCGCCGCTGGTGTTGAGGGGCAGCCGGCCACCGGGGGCGAGGAACGTCTCCGGCACGAAGAACTCGTTGGCCTGGTCCGGTTCGCAGAACCCGTGCTCGATCAGCGCCATCACCACCCCGGCGGCGAAGTTCTCGTAGCCCTGCACCACGTCGATATCGGCGGGTGTGACGCCGGCCATGGCATAGAGCCGCGGCGCGACCGTGCGGAACTCGGCCGTGCCGAGCGTCTCCGAGTCGAAGACGCCGTCGATCACCCCGCCGCCCCGATGTCCGGCCCCCTGGACGCAGCCGAGCAGGTACACCGGGTCGGGCCGGGTCGCCCGGGCCCGGTCGGCGCTCACGATGATCAACGCGGCCGCGCCGTCGGACTCCTGGCAGCAGTCGTACAGATGAAACGGCTCGACAATCCACCGGCTGTCGTCGTACGCCTGGGCGGTGAGTGGACGCCCGTGCATCACCGCGCGGGGGTTGCGTTGCGCGTGTGCGTACGAGGCGAGCACGACGGATCGTTGCACGCCGGGATCGATGCCGGTCTCGTGGAAGAACCGGGTGGCGTTGAGGGCGAAGAAGTTGGCCGCGGTGAGGTGCCCGTAGGGCACGAAATGGGAACTCCAGCGACGGGTCGCGGCGCCCTGGCTGTACCGGCCGTGCCGGCCCTGCGTGATCCCGCGGTACACCACGACACAGTCGGCGAATCCACAGTGGACAGCGGCGGCGGCCTGCTGGACCGCGCCGGCCGAGCCTCCCCCGCCGCCACCCCACTGCATGGTGGACCACCGCAGCTCCCGCACGCCGAGCGACGTCGCCAGCCGGACCGAGCTGTTGCGGTCGTCGGAGAAACTGACGAACCCGTCCAGGTCCGCCGGCCGAATGCCCGCGTCCCCGCAGGCCGCTCGCACGGCGTCCAGACACAGCGAGAACTCGTCGACCGGCGACCGCCCGTGCCGGTAGTAGGCCGACTCCCCCACGCCGATCACCGCTGCGGCGGCCCGCATCGTCGCACCGGTGCCCATCGTGCTCACACCACCCCGTCGGCGTACAGCTGGTCGATCTCGGCATCGTCGCAGCCGAGCCGCTCCCGCAGCAGCCACCGGGTGTCCTCGCCGTAGTTGGGCCCGGACCGGCCGGTGGGGCCGCCAATGAAAGGGGGTGTCTCGCTGAGCCGGAACGGCATCTCCCGGACCGGCCAGGTACCGATCTCGGACTGCGGCAGCTCGACCAGCCAGCCGTCGTGACGCAGCTGCGGATCGTTGTCGCAGCGGTCCTCCGCGGTCTGGCAGACGCCGGCCGGCACCCCGGCGGACTGGAGCGCGGCCATCAGTTCGGTGCCGTCCCAGTGGCGTGTTTGCGCCGCGATCAGCTCGTCCAGTTCGTCCTGCACGGTCAGCCGGGTCGCGAGGGTCCGGAACCGCGGTTGCTCGGCCCATTCAGGTGTGCCGAGCAAGCGGACGAGCGCCGTCCACTGGTCTTCGTCAAAGCAGCTCAGAGCCAGCCATCGGTCCTCGCCGCGGACCGGGTAGGTGCCACACGGTGCGGCCGGCTTGCCGGGCGAGCGGTTGCCGACCCTGCTCCACGGGCGCCCGTTCGCGCTGTAGTCGAGCACTGCCGTGCCGGTCAGGTACAGACCGATCTCTGTCTGCGACGAGTCGATGTGGCAACCCTCGCCGGTACGTTCGCGCCGTTGCAAACCGGCCAGGGCGGCGATCGCGACGTTGTAGGCGCCGAACCAGTCGAGGTAGGAGTATCCGATGCCGGCCGGCGGGTACGGTGCGGGGAGGCCGGACATCTCGCTGAGGCCGCTGAACGCCTGCGCGGTCGGGCCGAAGCTCCGCAGTCGGCCGTAGCGTCCAGCCTGACCCAGGCCGGACTGCTGGACGTAGACCAGGCGCGGGTTGAGGGCGCGCAGCACGTCGTAGCCGAACCCCATCCGCTCCAGCGTCCCCGGCGAGTACCCCTCGATGAGCACGTCGGCGTCGGCGATCAATCGGCGCAGCAACTCCTTGCCCTGCTCGTGTTTGAGGTTCAGGCTGATCCCTCGCTTGCCGGCGTTGATCTCCATGAAGGCGCCACAGCGGTTCGGGCTGTCCGCCGGAGCCGGTGGGATCTCGCCGGTGGCGGCCTCGCGCGCCGCGCGACCGCCTGCCGGGGCCATCCCGGCTCCGTAGCGCATGATGTCCAATCTGGACAGATGCTCGACCTTGATGACCTCGGCCCCGAGCGCGGCCAGAAACCGGCCCGCGCCGGCACTGGCCAGCAGCCAGCCCAGGTCGACCACGCGCACCCCGTGCAGCGCGAACGGCTTGCCGTGTGGGCTGAGTGGTTCGGCCGGGTCATCGCTGGCCACGGGACCGTCGGCCGCGGCCGCGCCCGTACGCACCGGCCGCGTCGGTACGGGTGGCGTCGCCGCGAGCACCTCGGCGGTGTGCTCGCCGAGCAGCGGCGGGCGGGGGGTGAGCCGCCAGCTCACGCCCGGGGCGACCCAGCGACGGCCGACATAGCGGAACGTCTGACCGAGCTCCGGATGGTGCACGTCGACAAAGGTTTCGCGGTCGTCCCAGTGCGGATCGGCCAGGTTCTCCTCCGGCGTCCGCAGCGGCGCCCAGGGCAGACCCTGCTGCTGAGCGTCCCGCCACAGCTCCCGGTCTGACTTCAGCCGGGCCGCCAGCGCGCTCACGGCGGCGTAGGTCTGACGCCGGCCCGGTTCACTCAGACGGAAGCCCGCATCGGCGAAGGCCGGCTGGGCCAGGTCGTCGGCCATGCCGTGGCGTCCCAACAACTCCAACAGCCCGTCCCAGCCGTCGTTGACGCCGGGCAGGTAGGTGGCGTACGGCATGAGCCACCGCCCGTCCTTGGTCATCGCCAGGGACGGTACCGAGACTCCCGGGCCGGGCAGGCTGTGCCGGCAGGTCTGGCGTCGATGGGTCCGGCGTAGGTAGACCCAGCTCGGCAGGTCGGTCTCGGTGCACTTGCTGACCGCCTCGTGCACCGAGGTGCTGACCTGCTGCCCGACCCCGCGGCGATCCCGGTACGCCAGCGCGCCCAGGATCGCGATCACCGTGACCTCGCCGGCGATGTGGTACGACTGCCACATCTGCGGGGCGATCGGCGGTGTGTCGTAGTAGCCCGCCGGATCGGGGCTGTAGCCGCAGTTCATCATCACCCCGCCGAGGGCCAGGTGCACCAGGTCGCTGCCCCGCAGGTCGGCCCATGGCCCGGCGTCACCGAACGGCGACAGCCGGGTGTAGATGAGGGCGGGGTTCTCCGTTCGCAGCTGGTCGCCACCCAGGCCCCGGTCGGCGAGGTAGTGCCGCGACCGGGTATCGATGAGCACGTCCGCATTGGCGACGAGGCGCCGGAAATCCGCTTGGCCAGGGCCGTCGTCCAAGTCGAGCACCACCGACTTCTTGGCGAGGTTGTAGTGCCAGAAGTGCAGGCTCCTATCCAGATGGGCGACGTCGCGGTAGAACGGCCCGTAACCGCGGGTCACCTCGCCGCCCGGCGGCTCCACCTTGATCACCTCGGCGCCGAGCCGGGCGAGCACGCCGCCGCAGTACTCCCCGAGTTCGTCGGCTAGTTCGACGACGCGCAGGCCGTCGAGAAAGCCGGTGCCATCCACGGCCACCCTGTCTCCCTCCACCCGAATTGGACAGTCCTGGTCGGTGCCCCGCGGCTAGGCAGACCGCACCAGGTACTGGGACACCGCCTCGATGTCGACGTCAACGCCCAGACCGGGCTCCTGGGGCAGGTACGCGTGCCCGTCAACGACCTTCACCGGATTGCGCACGATATTGCGACGCAGCGGGTTCTCTTCCACGCAGTACTCGAGAATCAGCGCGTTCGGGGCGCAGGCCAGGAAATGCAGCGAGGCCGCGGTGTTGATGTCCGTGGTGAAATTGTGGTTCGCCACCGGCAGTCCGCGCTCGTGAGCCATTCGCGCGATGCGCACCGCCTCGGTGAGCCCCACCCGGGTCACGTCGATCTGCACCACGTCGACACTGCCGATGTCCATCAGCTGTTGGAACCCCGCGGCAGTGCACTCCTGCTCACCGGCCGCGATCCGCATTCCCACCGTCTCCGACAACCGGCGATAGCCGCGCAGGTTGTCCGGGTGCAGGGGCTCCTCCAGCCAGAACAGGTTGTACGGCTCGAACAGCCGGCACCGTTGGATCGCCGACTTCGCGTCCCAGGCCAGCCCAGCGTCGATCATGACATCTACGCCGGAGCCCACCCCGTTCCGGACCGCCGCGACGAGTTGGCGGTCGAACTCGGGGTCGGGGCCGAGCGGCTCCCAGCCGAACTTCACCGCGTGGAAGCCATCCGCCGCGGCGCGGGTCGCGCGGGCCTGGGTCTCTTCCGGCGTGAAGGCGAACATGTGGCTGGCGTAGGCGCGGATGCTTTCAAACTCGCCGCCGCCCAGCAACTTGTACACCGGCTGCTCGAGCAGCTTGCCCTTGATGTCCCACAGGGCCAGATCGATGCCGGCCATGGCCTGGATCACCGCTCCGTTGCGTCCATAGTAGAGGGTCGCCTGGTACATCTTGTCCCGCAGTCGAGTGATCTCCAGTGGATCCTCGCCGATGAGCACGTCCCGCAGTCCGCGCGACATCAGGTGCGAGGTGGGTGCGTTGACGATGGCCTGGACCACGAGCGGGTTCGCGTCCACCTCGCCGTAACCGACGACGCCCTGGTCGGTGCTGATGCGCACGACGAGAGCGTCCTGGGAACTGTCGGTGCGGTCCTTGATCTCAGGCATCCGGAAGTACAGTGCTTCGACCTCGGTGATCCTGATATCAGACATTGCTGCTCCTCATGAACTGGGGTGGATCGGCGGGCGGGCCAGGCTCAGGCTGTCGCGCCAGAAATGGCACGCGACCAGGTGGCCGGGAATGGCTTCCTCGAGCGCGGGGCGCTCGATCCAACAGCGTTGTTGGCTGACCGGGCATCGGCTGGCGAACGCGCACCCCTTGGGTGCGTCGAGTGGGCTGGGTAGCTCGCCCTGCAGGATGATCCGCTCACGGCTGCGCTGGATCCGGGGATCCGGAATCGGGGCGGCCGAGATCAGCGCCCGCGTGTAAGGGTGCAGCGTCGAGCCGAAGAGATCGGCCGTGGGTGCCCGCTCGACCAGCGAACCGAGGTACATCACCCCCACTGTGTCGGACATGTCGCGCACCGCGGCGAGGTCATGTCCAATCACGAGGTAGGCGACGCCGAGCTCGTCCTGCAGCCGACGCAGCAGGTCGATGATCTGGGCCTGGACCGACACGTCGAGCGCCGAGATCGGCTCGTCGCAGACGATGAACTTCGGCTGGGTGGCGAGCGCCCGGGCGATGCCGACCCGCTGGCGTTGGCCACCGGAGAGCTCCACCGGGTAGCGACCCAGCATCGTGCGGGGCAGCCCGACCAGGTCGAGCAGCTCAGTCACCCGGGCGTGCTGCGTCGCCACCGGCTGGGTGGCCTGGATCCGCATCGGCCGCCGGATCAGTTCGCCGATGGTGAGGCGCCGGTTGAGGCTGGAGTACGGATCCTGGAAGATCATCTGCATGTCCCGGCGGACCGGTCGCAGCGCCCGCTGGTTCAGGCTGGTGATCTCCCGGCCGTCGAAGGCCACCGTGCCCGCGACCGTCGGCTGCAGCCGCAGCACGGCCCGGCCCAGAGTGGTCTTGCCACTGCCCGATTCACCGACCAGACCGAAGGTCTCACCGACCGACACATCGAGGCTCACCCCGGCCACGGCGTGCAGCACCCGGCGCTTGCCGTCGCGACCCCGGCCCGGCACGGCGAAATCCACGCAGAGATCCCGGACTTCGACCAGCGGCCGGGGGTTCGGCCCGCCCTTGGCGCCGCCCATCACACACCATCCTCGTCGCCGATGGGAGACCGGGTGCGCCCGGTCGGGGTGGCGGCATGCCAGCAGGCGACCTGCTGGCCCTGAGCGTCCGGCTCAAGCCGGGGCACGTCCTCACACGCGGCCGTGGCGAGCGGGCAGCGCAGCCGGAACTCGCAGCCGGACGGCGCTACTCCGCTGAGCGCGGACCGGGCGAACGTCGCCTCGTTGGCTCCCTTGGGCCGGTCCATCCGGGGAACCACGGCGATCAGGCCCTGGGTGTACGGGTGTCTCGGCGCGGTGAGGACCGCGTCGACCGATCCGCTCTCCACCACCCGACCGGCGAACATGACATAGACCCGCTGGGCCATCTCCGCCACCACCCCGAGATCGTGGGTGATCAGGAGGATGGACAGACTGAGCTCCCGCTGCAGTCGTTTCAACAGGTCGAGAATCTGCGCCTGGATGGTGACGTCGAGGGCCGTCGTCGGCTCATCGGCGATCAGCAGCTCCGGCTGGCAGCTCAGCGCCAGGGCGATGACCGCTCGCTGGCGCATCCCGCCGGAGAGCGCGTCCGGGTACGCGCGGGCGCGCTGCGCGACGTCGTTGATGCCGACCAGGTCCAGCAGTTCCAACACCCGGGCTCGGATCTGTGTCCGGTCCAGCGACGTGTGGGCCCGCAGCGCGGCCGCGATCTGGTCACCCACCCGCACCAGCGGGTTGAGCGCCGTCATGGGGTCCTGGAACACCATCGACATCCGCGCTCCACGGATCCGGCGCAACTCGTTCGGGTCCAGCTCGTACAGGTCGGTGCCGCGAAAGCGGACGTCTCCCTCGATCCGGGCCCGGCTGTCGGGAATGAGCCGCAGAGCGGACAGCGACACCGCGGTCTTGCCGCTGCCCGACTCACCGACCAGCGCGACCGTCTCGCCTGGCGCGAGCCGCAGGGAGACCCCCTTCACCGCTTCCACCTCGCCGGTGGCTCCGGTGAGGTAGCTGACCCGTAGGTCGTTCAGCTCCAGCACCGCGGCCTCACCGCCGGCGCTCATGCGGTGCCACCCGAACCACGACGGATCGCCCGGCGGGTGTATCGCCGCGCCGGGTCGAGCGCGTCGGACAGCCGCAGGCCGATCAGCATCACCGAAACAGTGACGAGGAACAGCGCCACGATCGGCACGATCTCGAACCACACCGTCTCGACCAGATAGTTGCGCGCCGTATTGATCATCGCGCCGAGGGAAGGGGTGGGTGCCTGCTCGCTCAATCCCAGGTAGCTCAGCCCGGCCTCCAGGATGATCGCGTGGGGGATCGAGGTCATGAGGAACAGCACCAATGGTCCCGCGACGTTGGGGAGCACCGACCGGAGCAGGATGTTGACCCGCCCCGCGCCCGCGACCAGATCGGCCAGCACATAGTCGAGGTTGCGTTCGGTACGGGTGGCTGAGCGGGCCAGCCGGGCGAAGGACGGCATGCCGACCGCCGCGATCGCCAGCACCGCTGTCCACATACCGCTGCCCAGCACCGCGGTGATCGCGATGGCGAGGATGATGTCGGGAAAGGCGAGCACCACGTCCCAGCACCGCATGACGAACCGGTCCGTGCGGCCACCGATGAAGCCGGCCAGCATGCCGAGCGCGCCCCCGACCACGGCCGCGATGATGGTGGCGGTGAGCGCCACGATCAGCGACATGCGCAGCCCGACCGCGATCCGACTCAGCAGGTCCCGGCCCAGGTTGTCGGTCCCCAGCCAGTGCGTGCTCGACGGGCCGGTGAGCGGATCGCCGGCCAGCTCGTACGGGCCGTGCTGAGCGAGCATCGGGCCGAACAGGGCGATGACGAGCACCACGGCGACGCCGCAGGCACCGATGAATCCGGTGGGATGGCCCAACACCAGGCGCAGCACGCCTGTCCGGGCCGCCGCGTCACCCGGCCCGGTGCCGGGCGGTCCGGCCGTGGGCGTCCCGGCCATGGGTGCGGGTGTCTCGGTGAAGGGTGGTCGCGCTGGTGCCGGCACGGAGGGTGGCAGCACGGCTGGCCGCGGTGGCTGTGGGGGGTGGGCCATCAGTCGCCTTTCATCACGCGCGGGTCGAGCTTGGCGTGCAGCAGGTCGGTGAGCAGGTTGACCACCACGACGGTCACCACCGCGAGCAGCACGACCGCCTGGACCGTCGGGTAGTCATCGCTGAGCACCGACCGCAAGGCCAGACTGCCCAGACCCGGCCAGGAGAACACCGACTCCATGATCACGGCACCGGCCAGCAACTTGCCGGTGGTCAGGCCGAGCAGCGTGAGCACCGGGCTGAATGCGTTGCGCAGCAGGTTGGAACGCACGATCACCGATCGGGGTAGCCCCATCGACGTCGCGGTCCGGACGTGATCCTGCTCCAGGTTCGCCAGCATGCCGTCGCGAACCAACCAGGACAGCTGCGGCATGATGAGAATGCCGAGCGTGCCGGCCGGCAGGATCAGATGGGTGATGGCGTCGACCGGATCGTCCCAGAGCGAGACATAGCCCGACATCGGTAGCCAGTTCAGGGACAGGCCGAACACCATCAGCAGCACCAGGCCGAGCGAGAACGACGGCACGCCCAGGGTGGCCATGTTCATCGCATTGATGACCTTGTCGACGAGCTTGCCCCGGTTGAGCGCGGCGATGATGCCGCTCGACACGCCGAGCACGGTCGCCAGCAGGAGCCCGGCGACGACCAGGTGCAGCGTGGCCGGCACCCGGTTGGCGATGAGCTCGACCACCGGGTAACCGGTGGCGTACGAGTACCCGAAGTCACCGGTGGCGGCGCGGGAGATCCAGAGCCAGTACTGGGTCGTGATCGGCTCATCCAGCCCGAGGCTGGTGCGTACCGCCTCGAGTTGCTCCTCGGTCGCGTCCTGCCCCAGGATCGTCACCGCCGGATCACCCGGTAGCACCCGCACGAGCGAGAACACGATGACCGAGGCGACGAACACCACGATCACCAGCCCGGCGAACCGCCGCCTGACATATGCGCCCAACAGATCACCTCCCGAGTCGACAATGGACAGTGGCCCGGCGCACGGCCTCCCCCGCAGCCGGAGGTGCGGAGAAGGCCGTGCGCAAGCCGGCTACTTGGTCTTGGACAGGCCCGACAGGATGGCCAGGTCGCCGACCGCGCTGTCGAAGCCGGAAACGCTCGACTGGAAGGCGTACAGCACCGGGCGAGACGCGATCGGGACCACGATCTGCTCGTCGACGAGGATGTCCCGCAGCTGGCCGTACATCGTCTGCCGCTTGCTCGAGTCCAGTTCGGACGCGGCCGCGGTGGCCAGCTGCTGGTAACGCGGGTCGACATAGCCGAGCCGGTTGGCCGCGGTGGGCAGCATCGGGGGCAGCGTGTAGACGTAGTTCGGGTCCCGGGCCGGCACCGCGAGGGCCGACAGGAAGCAGTCGAAGTCGGCCTTGGTGTACCGTTCCTGGCCCTGCGCCGCGGGGAAGGTCTTGATGTCGACCTTCACACCGATCTTGGCAAGGTCCGCCTGCAGGATCTCCAGGATTGGTCCGGCCTGCGGCAGCGAGCTGAGCCACATGGCTTCGAACTGCAGGTTGGTGACCCCAGCGCTTTCGAGCAGACTCTTGGCCCGGTCCAGGTTGAAGGCGTACCGGTTGACGTCGGCGGCCTGGTAGACCGCCAACGACTTGGAGTAGAAGGGCGTCGAGGTCGCCGTGGCCTGGTTGGCGAACACCGCCTTGACGACCTTCTCCCGGTCGAGCGCGAAGCTGATCGCCTGCCTGACCCTCTTGTCCGAAAAGACCGGCCGCCGGACGTTGAGCAGCAGCGTCCAGTACCCGCCGAGCGAGGTCTCCTGGCGGACCGTGAACCCTTCCCGGGCCAGCGCGTCGACCTGGTTGTAGTCGAGGCCGAGCACCCAGTCGACCTCCTTGCCCTTGAGGTTGAGCACCATCGAGGACGCGTCGGTGAACGTCTTGATGATGATGGTCTTGGTCTTCGGCAGGCCTGGTTGCCAGTAGTTCGGGTTGGCCTCGAGCTTCAGCTGCTCGCCCGGTTTGAAGCTCACGAACTTGTACGGTCCGGTGCCGGACGGGCTCGTCTTCACGTTCGGCACCGCGGCCGGTTCGATGATGAACAGCGAGGCCATCAGGTCCAGCGCCACGCCCTCCGGGATCGGGCGGTTGTACTCGATGCGGACGGTCTTGGCGTCGACGGCGCTCACCCCCTTGATGACCGCCGCGCCGCCGGAGAGGGTGTGGCCGACGGTGGTGTCACGGGCGCGCTCGATGTTGGCCACCACGTCGGCCGCGGCCATCGATGCTCCACTGTGGAACTTCACGTCCTCCCGCAGGGTGAGCGTGAGCGAGAGGCCGTCCGGGGCCATGGTCCAGGCCGTCGCGAGGCAGGGGCTATAGGTGCCCTGCTCGGCCCCGATCCGGACCAGGGGGTCGTAGATCTGGAAATGCTGCAACCGGTCAAAGGCGAGCACGAAGTAGGGATCGAAGGTGGTGAAGTCACCAAGCTGCGCGCCGGTGATGAGCTCCACCATTTCGGCGGGGCCCTCGGAAGCATCGTCCGAGCAGCCGGCGAGCATGAAGGGCGACACCGCCAGCGTTCCACCGACGAGTGCGGCTCCGGACAGGAACCGCCGTCGACTGAAGGGCTGCCTAGCCGTACGGGACAGGTCGTTTCCGCTATCGCTCATTGTGACTCCCAGGGGGTGGCTGATCCGGTTCAGCGGACTTCCAGAATGGAGTAAAACGGATGAAACGGACGAGGGCACCCGCGTTCACCCCATGCGGGGGTACGTCAGGTGAGCCAGGCCGAGATCGCGGCCGGCTGTGTCGTTACCCGCTGTTAGTAGGTGGCGCGTCCGCCACTGGCATCAAAGACCGCACCGGTCGAGAAACTGCACCGGTCGGACGCGATAAACCACACCAGCTCGGCCACTTCGTCGGGTCGACCGATCCGACCCAGCGGAATCATCGCGCTGAGCCGTTCGAGTACCTCCGGCGCGGTGGCCCCGTTCATCGGGGTATCGATCACCGCGGGGGCGACCGAATTCACCAGCACCCCCGTGCCGGCGAGTTCCTTGCCGAGCGACTTCGTCAACGCGATCACGGCCGCTTTGGACGCGGAGTAGGCCGACAGTCCGACGTTGCCGTCCTTGCCCGCCATGCTCGCCAGGTTCACGATCCGGCCCCAGCCCCGCTCGACCATGCCCGGCGCGAGCGCCCGACACAGGTTGACCGTACCGAGCACATTCACGGTGAGCACCTGACGCCACTGCTCGTCGGTGGTCTCCAGCAACGGCCGGTTGGCGCCCACGATGCCGGCGCTGTTGACGAGGATGTCCACGCCGTCGCGGCCCACCGCCCCGGCCAGCGCGGCGTCGACCGCGGCCGGGTCGCCGACATCGACGACCACGTCGGCCCGATCGTCGATATCCAGGGTGAGGACGCGAATGTCGTCGGCGCGCAGTCGGTCGACCACTGCGGCCCCGATGCCGCTACAGCCACCCGTCACGAGTGCGGTCCGCTTCATGGCGCCGGCTTCCCCTCGATCGAGGTCCATTCCGACACCAGCAACGTCGACGAAGAGCCCAGGATGTGGCACTCGACGACGGTGCGGATCAGGGTGGCGTTGCCAGATTGAAGCGCACCGTAGAGCAGGCGGTGCTCAGCGACGATCTCGCCCAGCGTGCCGTGCTGCGGGGCCAGCCGGTACAACAGCACCCTGATGCGCGACAACACGCTCTCCCAGAGTTGGCTGACGTGCACCGAGCCCGCCGCGTGCACTGCCAGCGCGTGGAAACGAACGTCAGCCTCGATCACGGCGGCCATATCCCCGGCCGCCGCGCCAACCTCCATCTCCGCGATCTGTTCCTCCAGCGCCAGCATGAGCTGGTCGTCCAGGTCATGGGAGATCTTGCGGAAGGCGTAGTTTTCGGCCGCCACCCGGATCGGGAGGAAGACCTCCAGCATCTCCTCGGTGGAGACGTAGGAGACGAACGATCCCCGGTTGGGGTGGTGTTCGGCCAAGCCCTCGCTCACGAGTTGTCGAAGCGCCTCCCGCACCGGGCCAGGACTCGACCCGTACCGCTCCGCGATGTCGTCCTGCTTGAGCTGCTCGCCGGCCTGCAACCGGCCGGTGACGATCGCCTCGCGCAGCTCGACCAGGATCTCCTCCCGGCGCGACGTCTGGGTGCGGGCGGCTGGCAGCCGAGGGGCCCGGCCGGGCGCCGGAGCCGGCGACTGCCCAGCCACCCGGCGCGGCCGATTGTCTGCACCCATCAACCCAACGCTCCCTGTCATGTCATAGCTCGTCGTGTTCACGATGACGCCCTCATCGGTGCCGCAGCACGTGGCCGGGGCGGTGTCCGAGGTGCGTACCATTCTCGACCACGACCACCCCATTGACGAGCACCATATCGATGCCGTCGGGGTACACCGCCGGATTGGCGAAGGTCGAGCGGGAGTTGAGCCGGTCGAAGTCGAACAGCACCAGATCGGCGAAGTAGCCCTCCCGGACCAGGCCACGAGCCCGCAGACCGAAGCGAGCGGCCGGCATTCCGGACATCTTGCGGACGGCCTCCTCCAGGGTCAGCGTGCCCCGCTCACGCACGTGGTGGGTGAGGTAGTAGACGTGTCCGTTATAGGGCAGCGGGCTCTGCGTCAAGGCACTGAGAGGACCGGTGTCGGTACTGCTGTACGCGTCGTTGCCCAGGCTGAACAGCGGATGCGAGACCATCTCGGCGAGATGCTCCTCGGTGAACAGATCGCCGACCATGCTCATCTGTCCCATCGCCTCACCGGCCGCGGCCAGCATGTCGAAGTAGGCATCCCAGGGATCCTGCCCGCGGGCTTGCGCGATCTCGGCGATGGTGCGGCCGTTGAACTCCGGGAACTGCAGGCTGTTCTGCATCCGGGCCCGATGCCACTGTCCCTTGCTCAGAAACCGCCAGTACCGGTCGCAGTCCGCCCGTAGCCGCAGCCGGACGGACGGATCGGCCAGCAACTGGGCCGCTCCCGCGCGACCACCGGCATATACCCAGCTGGGCAGCAGCCCGTCCATGCGGCCCAGCCCGTGCGGGAACGGCGTCGTGTCCGCCTGGACGTCGAGGCCCTGCGCGCGCGCATCCACCAGCAACTGCACCGCCCGTTCCCAGCCACGGTCGGGCGCGCCACTGTCGTGCCGGACGTTGAGGTGCGACACCTGCCCCGGCACATTGCCGATCCGGGCCACGGTGAGGAACTCGTCGATCGCGTCGAGGATCGCGGCGTCACGGTTGCGAATGTGGCTGGCGTAGAGGCCGCCGTAACGCGCGACGACCTGGGCGAGGTCGGCGAGCTCCTCGACCCCGGCCAGCGCGCCCAGGTCGTACTCCAGCCCGGACGACAGGCCGTAGGCGCCCGCCTCCATCGCCTCGGCGACGAAGGCCCGCATGGCCCGCTGCTGATCGTCGGAAGGGGTACGACCGGTCACCCCGGCGGCGGCGCGCACCGTGCTGTGCCCGACCAGATGGGCGAGGTTCTGTGAGATCCCGCCCTGCCGCACCATGTCGAGGTAGTCGGCGAAGGTACGCCAGGTCGGTGGCCCGTCGTAGCCCTTGGACCGCAGCCGCAGCGCGACGATGGGGGCCGACTCGTCGGTGACGGGAGCCAGACTGAGGCCGCAGTTGCCCACCACCTCAGTGGTGACGCCCTGCCGGATCGTGCTCTGCGCGTCGCGGTTGGCCAGCGTGGTGAAGTCGGTGTGGCTGTGCGGGTCGACGAAGCCGGGCGCAAGCACCTTGCCGGCGCCGTCGACGTCGCGGTGCGCGGCACCAAGCTGGCCCGACGGGGTCACCGCGACCACGCGGTCGCCCTGGATACCGACGTCGGCGACGCGCCGCGGGGCCCCACTGCCGTCCACCAGTACGGCGCCTCTTATTGCCAGATCGAACACTGCCGCCGCCTTCCCGAACCGCCGCCATCGGTCGACGGGACGACAGATTATCTATAGTGTCGGAGGGTGTCAAGGAGTCGGCGAGACTGGCCTGAGTGGCGCGCTAATCATCGATCCCTTTGTCTAGCTGCATTATCGGTTCCCGTTCGTCCCTTGTGGACAGTTGCCTCACACGGCGACGCGTGCTTGACTTGGCATGAATTACAGATAGTCTATGATCCGTTGTCGCATCCTCGGAGGTTCCGTGTCGCCCACCGATGCCCTGAGCGTCGTCGTCCACCCGACGACGGTGGCGAGTGCCGCTGTACCGGCGGTCGCTGAGGCCATCCGGCGCCGCACCGGCCTGCCGGTCAGTTGCCCCGTGGATGAGGCCGGCGTGGTGGCCGCCCTGGCCGACGGCGCCTCGATCCTGGTCACCTACCGGTGGCGCGACGCCTACCTGCAACCCTCGCTGCGCTGGGTCCAGGGCCAAGGGGTGGGCTACGAGCAGTACCCGCTCGACCAGTTCCGGGACCGGGGCGTCGTGTTCACCAACGCGGCCGGAATCCAGAGCACGGTCATCGCCGAGCACGTGTTCGCGCTCCTGCTCGGGCTCACCCGAGGGATCGGGCACTCCGTACGATGCGCCACCGAGCGGCGCTGGGACGGCCGCACCGACTTCGAGATCGGCGGGATGACCCTGGGCATCCTCGGCCTGGGCTCGGTCGGGGAGGCGGTCGCCCGCCGCGCCACCGGATGGGATCTCACCGTCATCGGCACCAAGCGTGACCCGGGCACCTACCAGGGCTGCGCAAGCGAGGTACTGGCGCCACAGCGATGTATCGAGGTATGTGAACGAGCTGATATTTTGGTCGCCTGCCTGCCGGGCGGGCCCCAGACGCACCAACTGCTCTCCACCCGGGCCTTCGCGGCGTTGGGCGCCGGGTGGTTGGTCAACGTCGGCCGAGGATCCGTGGTGGACGAGCGGGCCCTCATCGACGCATTGACCGTCGGGTCGCTGCGCGGCGCCGGCCTCGACGTGTTCGAGACCGAGCCCTTGCCGGCCGCCTCGCCCCTGTGGGACCTGCCGAACGTCATCGTCACCCCGCACAAAGCCGGCCAGACTCCGCACTACATCGAGCGCCTGGCCAGCCTGGTGGCCGCGAACGTCGACGCGCTGCGCGGGCACCTGCCCTGGACCAACCGCGTCAGCTGATTCCGGCCGGTCGCTCCCGCCGGTCAAGACACTCCACCTGGGAGCCGACTGCGAGACGACCGGCGACAAACCGACGAGACGAAGTGAGGGCACGCGTGACCAACTCCCCCGGCGTCGATCGCCCGGACCTTTCCACACTCTTCGCCGCGACGGCGGACGGCATCGACGTGCCGACCACCGCCACCTTCGCCGTGCTCAACCCGGCGACCGAGCACGTCGTGGGGTACGCGCCATCGGTCACGCCAGATCAGCTCGACGGCGTCTTCGCGGCGGCCGAGCGAGCCTGCCAGCCCTGGCAGTCGGATGAAGGGGCCCGGCGGCAGGCACTGCACGCCGCGGCCGACGCCATCGACGCCGCCACCGACGAGCTGTCCGGTCTGCTCACGGCCGAGCAGGGCAAACCGCTGGCCGAGGCGCGGTCGGAGTTCACCCGGGCCGCAGTCTGGCTACGCTACTTCGCCGACCTGCAGCTCGGTCATGAGGACGTCCCGCACCTCGACGGCCGGGCGGCCGTGCAGCGCCGCCCGCTCGGTGTGGTCGCCGCGATCACTCCGTGGAACGTGCCGCTGGTGCTCGCGGTCTGGAAGATCGCGCCGGCCCTGCGGGCCGGCAACACGATGGTGCTCAAACCCTCGCCGTTCACCCCGCTGACCACCCTCGCGGTCGGGCACCTGCTGCGGCGGGTGCTGCCGGCGGGTGTCCTCAACATCATCGCCGGTCCGGACCCGCTCGGGGCGGCGCTGGTGGCGCACCCGACGCCCCGCAAAGTCAGCTTTACCGGTTCGACCGCCACCGGCATCAAGGTGGCCCAGGCGGCCGCGGCCGGGCTGAAGCGCGTCACCCTCGAACTCGGCGGCAACGACCCCGCGATCATATTCGATGACGTCGATGTCACCGCGATCGCCGAGACATTGTTCTGGAACGCGTTCACCAACAATGGCCAGATCTGCCGCGCGGTCAAGCGGGTCTACGCGCACGAGTCGATCCACGCGGAGCTGGTCGAGGCGCTCGCCACGATCGCGGCCAGCACGAAGGTCGGCGACGGGTCAGATCCGGCGGTACGGCTCGGGCCGCTGAACAACCCGGCCCAGCGCGACCGGGTGGCCGAGCTTGTCCGGGACGCCCTTGACCACGGTGCGACAGTGGCCGCCGGGGGCCGCCAACCGGCTCGGCCCGGATACTTCTACGAACCGACCATCCTCGACAACGTCACCGACGGCGTCCGGGTCGTCGACGAGGAACAGTTCGGCCCGGTGCTCCCGGTTGTGGCGTTCCGCGACACCGCGGACGTGATCAGGAGCGCCAATCGGGGGCCGTACGGACTGACCGCGTCCGTGTGGTCGAACGACCTCGACCGGGCCAGAGCGGTCGCCGACCAGCTCGACGCCGGTCAGGTATCCCTCAACGTCCACGGCGGAGGCGTGGTGCCGCACCTGCCGTTCGGTGGCCACAAGCTCAGCGGGATCGGCGTGGAGAACGGGCCGTGGGGCCTGGACGCCTATTGCGATCTGCGGGTCATCACGTCGGCCGGTCGCTGATGCCGCCCACGATGAACCCCGACGCTCCGCTGAACGGCATCACCGTCCTCGACCTGTCCAACACCCTCATGGGCCCGTTCTGTTCGCTCCAGCTCGCCCACGCCGGGGCGGACGTCATCAAAGTGGAGGAACCGGCCGGTGATATCACCCGGACGATCGGCCAGGGCCGACACCCCGGCATGGGCCCGATCTTTCTCAATGCCAATCACGGCAAGCGAAGCATCGCGATCGACCTGAAGCAGGACGCCGGGCAGGCGGCCCTGCTCGCGCTCGTACGACGGTGTGACGTCCTGATCCACAACTTCCGGCCGGCCGCCGTCACCAAGCTCGGGTTGGACTATCCGCGACTGCGCGCGGTCAACGAACGCCTCATCTCCTGCTCGGTCATCGGCTTCGGCAGTACGGGTCCCTACCGCGACAAGGCCGCGTACGACGACGTCATCCAGGCGATCAGTGGGGTGGCCGCGGCGCAGGGCGGCGCGGATGGTCCGCCCCGATATGTCCACGCGACGATCGCCGACAAGGTCGTCGGCCTGCTCGCCTTCGGGGCCATCACCACCGCCCTGCTGCACCGCGAGCGGACCGGGACCGGTCAGGCGATCGAGGTGCCGATGTTTGAGGCGATGGCGGGATTCACCGCGCTGGAGTTGCAGGGCGGCCACATCTTCGACCCACCCACCGGTCCGTCGGGTTACGCCCGACTGTCCACTCCGTACCGTCGCCCGTACCGCACCACCGACGGATATCTGGGCGTGGTCGTCTACACCGACCGGCAGTGGCTGGCGTTCTTCGACCTCATCGGCGAGCCCGAGCTCAGCCAGGACCCCCGGTTCGCCACGATCGCGGCCCGGACCCGACACATCGACCAGCTCTACCAGTTGGTCGAACGGGCGCTGGCCAGCGACACCAGCGCGCACTGGCTGGCCCGTCTGGACGAGCTGGGCATCCCCGCGGTCGCGGTCCAGCGCGTGGACGACCTCCTGTCCGATCCGCACCTCGACGCCGTCGACTTCTTCCAGCGCGTGAGGCACCCGACCGAGGGCGCGCTGCGCATCGCCCGCTCCGCGATCCGCTTCGGCGTCAGCCCTCCGCCCGACCTCCCGGGCGCCCCGAGGCTGAGCGAGCACGCGTACCAGGTGCTCACCGAGAGCGGCTTCACCGACGACCAGATCCGCCAACTCGCCGAGTCCGGAACCATCCGGCTGCCCGATGAGGAAGTCCATGAGTGACGTCACGCTGGAGGTCAGCGACCATGTCGCGGTCCTCCGCCTCAACGCCGTCGAACGGCGCAACGCCCTGACTCCGGCGATGGCCGCGGACGTCGTCGCCGCCGTTGACGAGGTCGACCGGCGGCCGGACGTGGGAGCGTTGGTGATCACCGGCGGCCCAGCCTTCTGCGCGGGTGGCGCCCTCGGCATGCTGGCCGCGGTGTACGCCGATCCCGTGGCGACGGAGAACTTCGACGCCATCGACACCGTCTACCGCACGTTCATCCGGGTCGGCAACGCGGCGCCGCCGACGATCGCGGCGGTGCGCGGCGCCGCCGTGGGCGCCGGGCTGAACCTCGCGCTCGCCACGGACCTGCGCGTGGTCGCCCGGGACGCCCGGCTCATCGCGGGGTTCGGCCGCATCGGCGTGCATCCCGGCGGCGGCCACTTCGGACTGCTCGCCCGCGTCGCCGGACGGGAGGCCACCGCAGCGGCGACGCTGTTCGGCGAGGAACTCTCCGGCCAGCGCGCGGTCGACCTCGGGATCGCCTGGACGGCCGTCGACGACGGTGCGGTCGAGGCGACCGCGTACGATCTCGCCCACCGCGTCGCCCAGGACCCGGCGCTGGCGAGGATGATGACCGCCTCGTTCCGGAGGCAGGCCAACCCACCCGGGCTGCCCTGGGAGGTGGCGACTGAACTGGAGCGGGCGGCCCAGCTGTGGTCGTTCCGCCGCCGGGCCGACCGGTGAGCACAGTCCCCCGGTGCGTGGCTCAGTGAGCCGTCCAGCCGCCGTCGACGAAGAGCGTGCTGCCGGTGACGTACGAGGCCGCGTCGCTGGCCAGGAACCTGACGGCGCCGACCAGTTCGTCCGGCTCACCGAAGCGGCCCATCGGGATGGCGGCGAGGACCTGCGCGCCGCGCGGCCCGTTCAGGTAGGCCTCGGTCAGGTCGGTGCGGAAGTAGCCGGGAGCCAGGCAGTTCACCCGGACACCCCGCTCCGCCCATTCCAGCGCCAACGCCCGGGTGAGGTTCTCCACGCCACCCTTGCTCGCCGCGTAGGCGGCCATCCGTGCCACGCCGGTCGACCCGTGCACCGACGAGACGTTGATGACGCTGCCGCGTCCGGCCGCCAGCATGTGCCGGCCCGCCTCCCGGCTGCAGTAGAAGGTGCCGGCGAGGTTCACGTCGACGACCTCCGACCACGCCGGGTCCGACAGCTGCTCGCTGCGGGCCACGGTCGGGTTAATGCCCGCCATGTTGACCAGCACGTCGAGGCGGCCGTGCCGCGCGACGACCGCGTCGGCGATCGCGGCCATCCGCTCGCTGTCGTTGACCTGACCCTCGGCGACCAGCACCGACCCGCCCGCGCTGGTGAGATCGGCGGCGAGCTCCGTGGCGAGCGCGTCGAGCGGTGTCCGGGTCCGCGCCGTCACCGCGAGGTGCGCACCGGCCCGACCCAGCGCGACGGCGATCGCGCGGCCGAGCCCGCGGCTAGCGCCGGTGATCCAGATCACTTTGCCGGCGACATCGGCCGCGCCGGTCGTGGTCTGCCGCGAGGGCTCCATGCCGCTCCCTTACGTCCAAAGTGGATAGACGACGGGTTCACCCCGGCCCGTCGACGTATCCTATCCGCAACCAACCACATTGGACGATGGCCCGGCGTGAGACCTTTCCCCGATCCAAGGTGGTGTAACCGGCGATGAGCCCCAACCCGTATGACGCACTTCGAGACCGCCTGTTCGAGGCGATCTGGCGCGACCTCGACCCACTCGCGACCGAGATCGAGGATCGCGAGGAACTGCCTCTGAGCCGACTGATGCCCATGCTGCGCGACATGGGAGCACTCGGCCTGCTCGTACCCGAGCAGTATGGTGGGGCCGGCCTGAGCATCGAGCAGTACTTACCGATCATCGCGGAGTTCGCCAAGGTGCAGGGCGGCATCCGCGTGCTCGTGCACGTGCACAACTCGTTCGCGCACGCGCTGTCTGAGATCGGGTCGCCGGAACAATGCGCGGCCATCCTGCCCGGCGTGCCCTCCGGTTCGCGCTCCGTCGCGTTCGGCCTGACCGAACCGGACTTCGGCACCGGGGCCGACCTCGGCACCACCGCGGTGCGGTCCGGCGACGACTACCTCGTCAACGGTCGGAAATGGCTGATCACCAACTCCGACATCGCGTCACACTTCATCGTCTTCGCCCGCACCGGCGACGCCGCCGTCTCGGCGCTGCTGGTCGAGCGGGACCGCCCCGGCCTGACTGTGCGCCCGATGCCGGAGACGATGGGTTGCAAGGGGGGCGAACTTGGCGAGTTGACGTTCCACGATGTCCGGGTGCCCGCCGCCAACCTGATCGGCGCCGAGGGCTCGGGACAGGATCATTTGGAGCGGGTGCTGGAAATCAGCCGGGTCTTCATCGCGGCGAGTTCTCTCGGCACGGCCCAGCGTGCGCTGGACCTCAGCCTCGCGCACGCCCGCCGTCGGGTCACGTTCGGCAAGCCGATCGGAACCCGGCAGTCGATCCAGCGCTACCTCGCCGAAATGGCCACCGACGTCTACGCCCTGCGGCACATGCTCATCGACGCCGCCCGCAAATGGGATGCCGGGCAAAGGATCCCGGTCGAGGCCTCGTTGGTGAAGTTGTTCGGCCTGGAGGCGGTCGGGCGAGTGACCGACCGTGCCCTGCTCGTGCACGGCGGCATCGGCTACACCCGGGATACCCCGATCGAACGGCTCTACCGCGATGCCCGGCTGAACTGGCTGGAGGAAGGACCGCCGACGATCCAGTACCTGGTCGCGGCCCGCGAGCTCATGGCCGGCTATCGCTGGTCCGACGCGTTTGGAGGCAGCAATGGCTGAGGCGTATCTCATCGACGCGGTGCGGACACCGTCCGGGCGGGGCAAGGCCGGTGGCGCGCTGTCGGGCATCCACCCGGCGGACCTGCTCGCGGCCACGCTGCGCGGGCTGCTCGAGCGGACCGGGGTGGCACCTGAGCTGATCGACGACGTGATCGGCGGCTGCGTGACCCAGGCCGGCGAGCAGGCGATGAACATCACCCGGCAGGCGGTGCTCGCGGCGGGATTCCCCCACACCGTCCCAGCCACCACAGTGGACAGACAATGCGGATCCAGCCAGCAGGCGGTCCACTTCGCCGCCCATGCGGTCGCCGCCGGCGCCCAGGATCTCGTGGTCGCCTGCGGCGTGGAGTCGATGAGCCGGGCCCCCATGTGGTCCAACTGGCTCGATCGAGACCCCTACGGTCCGGGCATCGCCGCGCGCTACCCGGAAGGCCTGGTCAAGCAGGGCATCGCCGCCGAACTCGTGGCTGACCGATGGAGCATCAGCCGGTCGGAGATGGATGAGTACGCCGCTCGTTCGCACCAGCGCGCCGCGGAGGCTGCGGACAATGGCTGGTTCGCCCACGAGCTGCTCCCGATCACCGATCCCGCCGGGCGCCGGGTCGACCGGGACGAGACGGTAAGGCCAGGCACCACCGTCGAAGATCTGGCCGGGCTGCGTCCGGCGTTTCGAGACGAGTCGGCCGGCGAACACTTCCCCGGGCTCGCGTTCCAGATCACCGCCGGCAACTCCTCGCCTCTCACCGACGGCGCCTCAGCCGTCCTGGTCGCCAGCGCCGAGGCGATCCGCCGGTACGGTCTCTCGCCCTTGGCCCGCGTGCACCGGACCGCGGTCGCCGGGGCGGACCCGACCCTCATGCTCACGGCGGTCCTGCCCGCCACGGCCCAGGTGTTGACCCGTGCCGGGCTGACCATCCACGACATGGACGCGGTCGAGGTCAACGAGGCCTTCGCGTGTGTGCCGTTGATGTGGCAGCGCGAGTTCGCGTTCCCCGCTGAGCGGCTCAATCGGCATGGTGGCGCGATCGCCCTGGGCCATCCGCTCGGCTCCTCCGGCACCAGACTGCTGACCACGCTGCTGTCCACCCTCACCCGCACCGGCGGAAGGTATGGCCTACAGACCATGTGCGAGGCGGGCGGAATGGCCAACGCACTCATCATCGAACGCCTCTGAATCGTTGCTGGCCGAGCGGATGCGGGCGCCGGCGTTGACGTGCCTCCGGCCCGGGCCGGAGCGGTCGCTGCCAGCTTCCCGGCCGCCTGGAGTCGATCGAGCGTTTCGTACGTTAGCCGGCG
>NZ_JBFAIC010000090.1:21258-35129 GCF_040654515.1 Dactylosporangium sp. NPDC050688 | reverse complement strand
ACCTCGACATACGCCGACGAGACCGCCTCGGCGGTGTCCTTCACGAGTATCAACATGCGGCTTGAGCTACACGGACGAGGTTTTCGGCAGGCGCAGTCCTGGGCAGCGGCGCCGCCCGGGCCGCCGTAGCGGCCGGGGCCGGTCTGGCTCTGTTGGCTGGCCGCGGACGAGGCGGCGTTGGCCACCGCAACCCCGCCGCCGATGATGACCGCGGCTGACACTGCGGCCACCGCGCCGAGCTTCCACCGCGACGGGCGGCCGGTTGGTGCCGCACCGGGCGGGAACGCAGCCGGCGGACCGGCTGGCGAGGACGGCGGCGCCTGCGGCGCTGCCCACGGAGGTGCCGGCAACGACGAAGGCGGCGAAGCGTGCGCGCCGGACGACGTCGCAGCCGGCACGTCAGGCGACAGCGCACCGAAAAACGGCGCAGAAGACGGCGCACCGAAAAACGGCGCACCAGAAGACGGCGCACCGGAAGACGGCGGGACAGGCAACGAGTCCGCGTCAGGGCTGGGCGAGGTGGGTGAAGTCATCGCACGAGCGTCGCCGGCTGAGCTGTACGCAGCATGCCAGCACTATGCGGATTGCCTGTGAGTGGACAAGAGGACCCTTCAGTGGGACTCGCGGCTGACCCGGGGGCCCGACGAGCCGAGCAGGAAGTCGCAGTCTGCTCCGGTATCGGCGCCGAGGACGGTGTCGACGTAGAGGCGTTCCCAGCCCCGGCTGGGGCGGGCCAGCGCGTCGAGCAAAGCCGGCGACGGCGGGCGGGCGTCGAGTTCCGCCTGGGGTACGTCGACGTCGAGCGTACGGGCCGGCACGTCCAGCACGACCATGTCGCCGGAGCGAATGCGGTCGAGCGGGCCGCCGGCCGCGGCCTCGGGGGCCACGTGCAGCACGACGGTGCCGTACGCGGTGCCGCTCATCCGGCCGTCGCAGATGCGCAGCATGTCGCGCACGCCGCGGCGCAGCAGCTTCTCCGGCAGGGGCATGTTGGACACCTCGGGCATGCCGGGGTAGCCCTTCGGGCCGCAGCCGCGCAGCACGAGCACGGTGTCCTCGTCGACGTCGAGCGCGGGGTCGTCGATGCGGGCGTGGAAGTCCTCGATCGAGTCGAACACGAGGGCGGGGCCGCGGTGCTGCAGCAGGGAGGGCGTCGCGGCGGCCGGTTTGATGATCGCGCCGGCGGGTGCCAGGTTGCCGCGCAGGACGGCGATGCCGGCATCTGGCTGTACCGGCGACGCAAACGGACGGATGACGGACTCGTCCCAGACGGTGGCCGACGCGAGGGTTGCCACGAGCGGCGTCCCGGTGACGGTGACCGCGGACGGGTCGAGCAGGTGCGACACCTCGCGGAGGACCGCCGCCAGGCCGCCGGCGCGGTGGAAGTCCTCCATCAGGAAGCGGCCGGCGGGCTGCAGGTCGACCAGCAACGGCACCGCGGCGCCGATGCGGTCGAAGTCGTCGAGGGTGAGCGGCACGCCGAGCCGGCCGGCGATGGCGAGGAGATGTACGACGGCGTTGGTGGAGCCGCCGGTCGCGGCGAGGGTGACGATCGCGTTGTGCAGCGACGCGGCGGTGATGACGTCGCTGGGGCGGCGGCCGGCGTGCACCATGTCGACGGCGAGCAGGCCGGTGGCGTGGGCGCGGGCCAGCAGGCGGCTGTCGGCGGCGGGGATGCCGGCGGTGCCGGGCAGGGTCATGCCGAGGGCCTCAGCGAGCAGCCCCATCGTCGAGGCGGTGCCCATCGTGTTGCAGTGGCCCCGGCTGCGGATCATCGAGGACTCCGAGTCCAGGAACGCCTGCTCGCTGAGCGTGCCGGCGCGTGCCTCCTCCGACAGCCGCCACACGTCGGTGCCGCAGCCGAGGGGCACGCCCCGGAACGTGCCGGTGAGCATGGGGCCGCCGGGCACGACCACGGCCGGCAGGTCCACCGACGCGGCGGCCATGAGCAGCGCAGGGATCGTCTTGTCGCAGCCGCCGAGGAGCACGACGCCGTCGATCGGGTTGGCGCGCAGCATCTCCTCGATGGCCATCGCGGCCATGTTGCGCCACAGCATCGCGGTCGGGCGGACCTGCGTCTCGCCCAGCGACACGACCGGCAGGTTGTGCGGCACCCCGCCGGCCTCCCAGATGCCGCGTTTGACGTGCTCGGCGACCTCGTCGAGGTGGCGGTTGCACGGGGTCAGGTCGGAGGCGGTGTTGGCGATGGCGATCTGGGGGCGGCTGCCGTCGAGGGCGTCGTCGGGCAGGCCGCGCCGCATCCACGCACGGTGGATGTAGGCGTTGCGGTCGTCGCCGGCGTACCACTCGGCACTGCGCAGTCGTGACATCGGACCTGCTTCCCGGAAGATGGAGCCCGTGCGCGCATTCGTCATCATCGGCCCCCGGCGGGCTGAGGTCCAGGATGTCGAGGAACCGGTTGCCGGACCGGGCCAGGTCGTGGTCGACGTGGAGCGGGCCGGGGTGTGCGGCACGGACGTCGAATTCTTCACCGGCGAGATGTCCTATCTGCACGACGGCCAGGCGCGATACCCGATCCGCATCGGCCACGAGTGGTCGGGCGTGGTCCGCGCCGCGGGCCCCGGCGTGGACCCGGGGTGGGTCGGCCGGCGGGTCACGGGCGACACCATGCTCGGTTGTGGTGGCTGCGGCAGGTGTACCACCAACCGCCAGCACCTCTGCGCGACCCGCCACGAGATCGGCATCCGCAACGGCTGGCCGGGTGCCCTCGCCGAGCGGCTCCCGGTGCCGGTGACGGCGTTGCACGCGCTGCCGCCGGCGGTCGACCCGACGGCGGGCGCGCTGGTCGAGCCGGGCGGCAACGCGTTGCGCGCCGTGCGCGGCGCCGGGCTGCGCCCCGGTGAGCGGCTGCTGGTCGTCGGGCCGGGCACGATCGGGCTGCTCGTCGCGCAGATCGCGGCCGCGCAGGGGGTCGAGGTGCACCTGCTCGGCAGTACTGCGGCGTCGGTGGCGTTCGCCCGCGCCCTCGGCTGCGGCGCGGTCTGGACCGCCGGCACGCTGCCGCCGCTGCGGTGGGACGCGGTCATCGACGCCTCCAACGCCGCGACCTCGCCGGCGCTGGCCCTGAACCTGGTCGAGCCGGGCCGGCGGGTGGTGTTCATCGGGCTGTCCGGCACGCCCAGCCTGCTCGACTCGCGGCGCCTGGCGCTCAAGGACGTGACCGCGGTCGGGGTGCTCAGCGCTTCCGGTGGTCTCGCCGGTACCGTCGAGCTCTACGCCTCCGGTGCCGTCGACCCGCGCCCGCTGGTCGCGGCGACGATCGGGCTGTCGGAGGCGGCGGCCGCGCTGTCGGGGTCCCGGCCAGCCGCGTGGGGCGCGGCACCGAAGGTGCACATCGACCCGTCCCTGCAGTAACGGTCGCCTGCCAGGGCGTTACGGGGGTGCCGCGGGGGCGCGGCGCCCTGGCGGGACGTTGCAGGGCGGCGGGCAGGGCGTTGCCGGGATGTCGTGGGGCTGCGGGCGGCGGGCGGCGGGCAGGGCGTTGCGGGGCTGCGGACCGCGGGCGGGCGTTGCGGGGCCGTTGCGGGGCCGCGGGCGGGGCGTTGCGGGGCTGCGGACGGCGAGCGGGGCCGTTGCCGGGCCGCGGGCGGCGGGTGGGGCGCGATACCCTTTCGCTCGTGCGGCACATTCGACGGATCGGCGCTCAGGCGGTCGCCGGCGCGGTCGCCGCCGGCGTGCTTGCCGCGGTGCCGGGTGCGGCGACGCCCGCCGCCGCGGCGCCGTCCGCATGCGGGCCGAGCTTCACCGACAAGCTGACCGACACGCCGTGGCCGCTGACCCGGCTGCGTCCCGAGCTCGCGTGGCCGCTGACGAAGGGTGACGGGGTCATCGTCGCCGTCATCGACTCCGGCGTCGCCACGACCCACCCGTCGCTGAAGGACCAGGTCCTGCCGGGCAAGGACTTCGTGCAGCCCAACGGTGTCGGCGACTGCGACCAGGTCGCGCACGGCACGTTCGTCGCCGGGATCATCGCCGGGCTGCGCCTGCCGGGCGCCGGGTTCTACGGCGTGGCCCCCGGCGCGAAGATCCTGCCGATCCGCGTCATGGAGGACGACCAGAAGTCGTTCGACCAGAACCTGCCCAACACGATCGCGACCGCCATCGACTACGCCGTCGACCACGGCGCCGACGTCATCAACCTGTCGCTGGTGACCCAGCCGACGCCGAAGCTCGCCGCGTCGGTGAGCCGGGCGCTGAGCCAGAACGTGGTCGTGGTCGCCGCGGCCGGCAACGACGGCGCCAGCCAGAGCGCCAACCAGACCGCGTACCCGGCCGCCTACGACGGTGTGCTCGCCGTCGCGGGCGTCGACGAGCAGGACAAGCACGTCTCGACGTCCACGTCCGGCGATTACGTCGACGTGGCCGCGCCCGGCGTGCGGATCCAGGGCCCGGCACCGCAGGGCGGTGGGTTCGGCCTGCGCTCCGGCGGCGGCACGAGCTTCGCCGCGCCGTACGTGGCCGGCACCGCCGCCCTGCTGCGCGCGTACTACCCGGACCTGACCCCGCAGCAGATCGCCGACCGGATCACGTCGACCGCCGACCACCCACCGAACGGGCGCAACGCGCAGGTCGGGTTCGGCACCGTCAACCCGTACCGGGCGGTCGCGGCCCTCGCCGGCACCGACACGGCGGCCGTGCCCGTGCCGGTCACGGCGGGTCTCGGCCCCGACACCGGCGGCGAGAAGGCCGAGTCGCGGCTGCCGGCGATCTGGACCGCGTTCGGCGCCGTGCTCGTCGCGGCGCTCATCTGGGCGGGGCTGCTCGTGCAGCGGGTCCGCCGCAGGCAGCGCGGCGCGCCGTCGGTCCCGGTCGCGCGGACCGAGCCCAGGCAGCCGTCCCGGGACCGGTTCGAGCCGACGGTCGGCCCGCTGAACGTCCGCGGCCCGACGGTCCACCGCACGCCCGCGTCCCGCGGTCTGGCCAACGCATCCCGCTCGCTGAGCATGCCGACCTCCAGCACCGGCGGCAGCGGCTCCCGCTGACGCCGGCCGGGTTGGCGCCGGAGGATGGGGCGGCGGGGCGGGGCGGCAGCGGCGTCAGCACGACGCCGGCATCCGACCGGCCCCGGAGCTACGGAACCGGCCCTCGTCCGACCGGGCCCGGAGCTACGGAACCGGCCCTCGGATGAGACCGCTGGTGGTGTCAGCGCCCGTCCTGCGGAGGCAGCCACCGCGGCGGTTGCTGCCCGGTCGCGGGGAACTGCGCCGTGCCACCGGGCCGGAACCCGCCCGGACCGGTCGGTGGGTTGCCGCCGGGGTACTGCCCGGCCGGCGGCTGCTGACCGGTGACCGGCCCCGTCGGGTACCCGGCGGGTGGTTGCTGACCGGTGACCGGCCCCGTCGGATATCCCGGCGGTGGTGGATGCCCTGACGCCGGGTGGCCCGGGGGCGGGAAGCCCGGCGGGCCGGCGCCGGGTGGTGCGCCGTAACCGGCCCTGGCCGAGGCGGCGGCGCGGCGGCGGCTCAACGCACGTATCGGCAGCACGATGGCGAGGACCACGACGGTGAGGCCGACGAGGATGACCGCGGCGGCGATCGCCGTGCGGATCGCGGGGGTGCCGAAGTCGTCGTCGCCGGAGCCGGCAGTGCTGCCGGGGTCGGCGCCGGCGGTGCCCGCGGCGACCGGGCCGAGCGGGTCGGCGGTGACGGCCGGCACGTCCGCGCTGACGGCGGCGAGTGGGTCGACGAAGCCCCAGCCGAACCGGTCGTCGCGGCCGGCGGGGCCCTTGTCGACGGCGGTCTTGAAGAGGCGGTTGACGACGTTGGCCGCGTCGAGCGTCGGGTACTTCGACCAGATCAGGGCGAGCACGCCGGACACGATCGCGGTGGACTCGCTGGTGCCGGAGCTGGTGCCGAAGCCCGACGCGACCAGGGACTTCGGTTTGGCGCTGATGACGTCCTGGGCGGGCGCGGCGATGTCCATGCCGTCGTCCTGCAGCGAGCCGCTCCACAGGTTGCCGTCGCGGTCGGTGCCGTTGACCGTGATGACGCCCGGGTAGCTGCCCGGGGTGGGGATCTGCGCGTCGCCCTGGGTGGTGTTGCCGGCCGCCGCGACGATGATGACCCCCTTGGACCGGGCCCAGGCGATCGCGTCGCTCTCCTCCTTGATGGGCGCGCCCTTGCGGCCGAGCGACATGTTGATGATCTTCGCGCCGTGGTCGACCGCGTAGCGGATCGGGCCGGCGAGCGTGCCGCCGAACTGGACGGGCAGCGCGATCGGCAGGATTTTCGCCTTCGGCGCGATGCCGAGCATCTGCATGTTGCTGGTGCCGCCGCGGGCCGCGATGAGCGACGCGATGCCGGTGCCGTGCCCGCTCGGGTCGTCCCAGCCCTTCGCGCTGGTGCTGCCGAGCATGCCGGTGCCGGCCAGCACGGCGCCGTTGAGGTCGGGGTGGGTGGCGTCGACCCCGGAGTCGATGACCGCGACGACGACGCCGTCGCCCTGCGCGACCTTCTGCGCCTGCGCCAGCTTGAGCTGGTTGATCCACCACTGCCGCGCACGCACCGAGTCGGCGTGCGCGGCCCGCGGCGCGACGAGACCGGCGGCGACGCCACCGGCGACCCCGAGCAGGATCCCGGCGACGACCACCGCGGTCATCCGCCGCACGAACCGCCCGGCCGCACGCCGCCCTCCACCAGGTGCCGGGGGCGCGCCCCCGACCGGCGCCACGACTGGGCGCCGCTCAGACGCCGGGCCAGGCGCCTCCGACGGCGCCTCTGCCGCGCGCCGCTCAGACGCCGGGCCAGGCGCCTCCGACGGCGCCACTGCCGCGCGCCGCGCCGCACCGCGCCGGAACCACCGGTCGGGCACGGCCGGCCACGCCGGCGTGGCCCGCATGTCCAAGCGACGCACCGGGATCAGCCCAGCACCGACGGTGGCGCTTCGCTGTCGGAGCCCCACGGGTCGTCGTCCTCCTGGAGCCACGTCGAGTGGTCCTCGCCCTCTCCCGCGCCGTGCCCGCCGGCGGCGCCCGGCATCATCCCTCCGCGGAAGCCGCCCGCGCCGCCGCGCGCCCCGGCACCCGTGCCGGCGCCGCGCACGCCGCCCTTGCCGGCGTTGGCCCCGGTGACCCCGCGGCCCGCGCTGCGGCCGGCACCCGCGGCGCCCATGCCGGGCATCATGCCCATGCCGCCACCGATGCCGCCGCCGGCGCCGCGGCCGACGCCGCCCGCGCCGAGCCCACCGGCACCCAGGCCGCCGGCGCCGGCGCCGGCGCCGAGACCGCCGCCCAGGCCACCCGCGCCGGGGCCGGCGCCGACGAGCCCGCCGCCTGCGCCGGCGAGGCCGCTGCCGGGCAGGTCGTCGGGGTCGTAGCCGTCGCCGTAGCCGGGGTTGGTCAGGCTGGGGTCGGTCATGTTGCTCGACGGCGGGCCCGCCATGTCGGCCAGGCCGTTGCCGCCGGGCAGCGTGCCGCCGCCGGGCATCTTCCCGCCGCCGGGCATGCCGCCACCGCCGCCGCCGGGGCCACCGAAGTCGTCGGGGGTGTAGCCGGGGTCGCGCGCCTGCCCGAACTCCACCGGGTTGGGGCCGGGGATCAGCGCCATCGTCTTGACGTGGCTGCCCGCCAGCTCGTGGTAGGCGTCCTTGGCCTTGTCGTCCTGGGAGGAGATCCAGTCCCGCAGCTTGTTGGCGGCCCAGTCCCAGGTGAAGAACTCACGCGCCTCGTCGAACCACTTGTTGCCGTACACCGGCAGCAAATACTGGTAGATCGCGTTCGGACCCCACGTGTCGGAGATCATGCCGCTGTCGATGTAGCCCTGCTTGGCCGCCATCACCTCGGCGATCATGTCGTCCGGGATCGGGATCTTCGCGATGGCCTTCTCCAGGTCACCGGCCGCCAGGTGCAGGTGGTGCGGCAGGCTGGCGTTGTCCTCGCGGAGCGTCCGGATATTGGTGATCATCATGGTCAGGTGGCTGCGGTACTGCTCACCGCCGGCACCCTTCCACGACTCCAGGTCCGCCTTGACCGCGGTGAGCACGCGCTCGACCTCGGAGAGGCGCTGCAGCAGCACGCTCCACTCGTCCGCCGCCTGCTTGATGCGGGCCGGGCTGCCGGGGATGACGACCATCGCGATGACGTCCTCCCACGACGGGTCGGCCTCGTTGGCGTACGAGTCGCCGAACCAGCCGGTGTCCACGGACTTCGTCGGCTGCGTGTACTGCTGGTCGGTGTAGTCGCTGTAGCTTCCGGGGTTGGTCTCGTCGCCCATGTCCCTAGATCACCTCGGAGTTGCCGCTACCCGTGCCGGAGCCGGGCTGCTTACCGTCGAACGACCCCGGCGCGAGGGTCGTCGTGCCGTGCTGCGTGATCGTGCGCGGGTCCTGCGCCGCGGGGTCCGTCTCGTTGCGGTTGTCCACCGCCGCCTGGTCGATCGGCACGTACGTGCCCTCGTCGAGGAGCTTCTTGATGTCGGCCATGCCGGCCTGGTTGCGCTCCTCGGTGGTGCGGTAGTTCTGCGCGATCTTCTCCGTGGGGCCGATCATCTTGCCCAGGTGCTTGGCGAGCTCGTGCAGCGACTTGTTCACCGACTTGTACGCCCCGTCGGCCTTCGCCTGGATGCCGAACGCGCTGTAGAAGCCGCCGAAGGGGGTCGCCTGCCCGTTGAGCTTCATGTCGACGCTGTCCATGTCGAGCCCGGACATGTCCAGGTGCTCGCGGATGTTCGTCATCTGCCCGATGCACTCCGTCTCCACGTAGTGCTGCAGCGTCCTGAGCAACGCCGGCAGCTTCTCGATCTGCTCGACGTTGACCTCGGAGTCTTTCGGCAGTGCGATTGGCTCCCCCATGGCGGCCTTCCTCTCGAACGTGCTGGCGGCACCGGCGCCCGACCGGTGAAACGGGATCGGCGTGGCACCGGGGTGCCACGCCGATCCGACCAGATGCAGCGGTCGTGGCTACGACTACCAGACCCGAGCGTTGTTCATCTCGGTCGTGATGTAGTTGGCCCGGGCGATGCCCACGGCCCCACCGATCTCGTTGAGCAGCGCGTTGATGTCCTTCACCGCGGCGTCCCACTTGGCCTGGTGCTGGTTGTAGGCCTCGCGGTCCTGGCCGTCCCAGGTCATGTTCTGCAGCTTCATGCGCAGGGTGTCCAGCTCGGTGTCGATCGTCTTGGAGATGCCCTGGATGGTCTGCGAGGCAGTCTCCATCTGGGCGTAGTTTGTCTGGAAGTACGACATCGCTATCCCTCTCTGCTTCTCAGGCCGTCAGTAGTTGAGTGAGTTGCCGTACTTGTTCATCATCGCGGCCTGCTGCTCCTCGTTGGCCTGGTGCGTGTTGGCACCCTTGTCGAGGAGGTCCGCGATGTCGCTCAGGGCGGTGAGCAGCTTGACCGTGTCCTGGTCCCAGCGCGTCATCACCTGCGTGAAGCCTGCGGAGGCCTCACCCTTCCACGCGGCGACGAGATCATCGATCGCGCCCCGCAGTTCGGTCAGCTTGCCGTTGACGGTGCCGTGCGTCGCACGGACATCCTTCGCGGCAGCGTGCATGGTCGCTGCATCGACTCTCGTCGGCTGCGTCACGCCAATTCACCCCTTCTCAGTCCGTCCCGCGGGACAAGGCACTTGGAAAAGCCCCCGTACGGTGGCACCGCGGTCATCGACGATGGTGTCTCTTATGCGACGGTATCGGAGTCCGGCAAGTTTGCGCAGCCCTGATCCGCCCACATCATGGCACAGGATCGATCCAGGCGGTCTGGACGAGCTGCCTGCCGTCGCTTCTGCGCACGAGCGTACCGCGACCCGGCGGCTGCGGGCTGGGGCGCAGATCACCGAACAGCGGGCCCTCCTCGCGGCTGCCCGACATCAGGAAGCCCGGCGCGTCCAGCTCCCGCAGGCGCTGGATGACCGGCTCGTACAGCGCCCGTGAGGCGCCACCGACGCGGCGGGTCATGATGAGGTGCAGGCCGACGTCGCGCGCCTGCGGCAGCAGCTCCATGAGCTGGCTGATCGGGTTGTTGCCGGGCAACGCGACCAGGTCGTAGTCGTCGACCAGGATGTACAGGTCGGGCCCCCGCCACCAGCTGCGGTTGCGCAGCTGCTCGGAGGTGACGTCCGGGCCCGGCAGCCGGTCGTTGATGGCGCCCCGGATGTTGGGCATCATCTCGCCGAGCGCCGAGTGCGACGGGGCGTAGTCCAGCAGGTACTCGCGGTCCACGACGCCGAGCAGGCTGCGGCGGAAGTCGGCGACGAACAGCCGGGCCTCGTGCGGCGTCTTCGTCTCGATGATGCTGCGCGCGATGAGGCGCAGCAGCGCCGTCTTGCCGGATTCGGCGTCGCCGAGGACGAGCAGGTGCGGCTCGGCGGCGAAGTCGAGGTGCACCGGGGCCAGGTGGGTCTCGTTGATGCCGATCGGCACGCCGGGCTGCGCCGGGCGCTGCTCGACCAGCTTCACCAGCTCCGCCCGCGCCAGGAGCTTGGGCAGCAGCCGTACCGGCGGCGCGGGCTGGAACGGCCAGGCCTCCCGCACCTGGCGGACCAGGTCGGCGGCCCCCGCGGCCAGGTCCTCGACGCCGTTGCCGCCCTCGATGCGCGGCAGCGCCGCCAGGAAGTGCAGCTTGTCGTGGGTGAGGCCGCGCCCCGGCGTACGCTCGGGCACGTTCACCGCCGCGCGGCGGTCGATCTCGGACTCGGTCGGGTCGCCGAGGCGCAGCTCGACCCGGGTGCCGAGCAGGTCCCGCAGGTTGGTGCGGATCTCGCCCCAGCGGTTCGCGGCGAGCACGACGTGGATGCCGAAGCCGAGGCCGCGCGCCGCGATCGACGTGATGCGCGGCTCGAGCTCCTCGTAGTGCTCCCGGATCGCGCTCCAGCCGTCGACGACGAGGAACACGTCGCCGAACGGGTCGTCGGCGACCTCGCCGGTACCGCGGGCCCGCCGGTACGTGGCGATCGAGTCGACGGCGAGCTCGGTGAAGCGGGCCTCCCGCTCGTCCAGCAGCGCCGTCACCTCGGCGACGGTGCGGCGCACCGCCTCGCTCTCCCGCCGGCCGGCGACGCCGCTGACGTGCGGCAGCCCGGCCAGGGAGCGCAGGGCGCCGCCGCCGAAGTCGAGGCAGAAGAACTGGACCTGCCACGGGCTGTGGGTCAGCGCGAGCGAGCTGATGAGGGTGCGCAGCGCGGTGCTCTTGCCCGACTGCGGCCCGCCGACGAGGACTACGTTGCCGGCCGCGCCGTCGAGCTCCACGACGAGCGGGTCGCGGCGCTGCTCGAACGGTCGGTCGACCAGGCCGATCGGGGCGGAGAGCCGGCCGGTGCCGGGCCAGCCGGTGGCGACGAGGCCGCGGCGCTCGTCCACGGTCAGCGCGCCGAGCAGCTCGCCGAGGGTGGCCGGCTCGCCCAGCGGCGGCAGCCACACCTGGTGCGCGGGCGCGCCACGGCCGCGCAGCTTGCCCACGATCACGTCGAGCATGGTCTCGCCGCGGCCGGACTCGGCCTCCGGCGTCTCCTCCGGCTCCTCCTCGGGCAGCACCGGCACCGGGATGTGCTGGGTGCCGTAGGGCACGATCTGCATCCGTACCGTCGCCTGCGAGCGCGGCACCAGACCGGCCTGGCGGTAGGTGCCCGACACGTACGCGGCCCGGAAGCGGGTCATCGTCGTGGTGTCGGTCTTCAGGTAGCCGTGGCCGGGCGCGCTGGGCAGCTCGTAGGCGTCGGGGACGCCGAGGACCACGCGGCTCTCCACCGCCGAGAACGTGCGCAGGCCCACCCGGTACGACAGGTGCGTGTCCAGCCCGCGCAGCCGGCCCTCCTCGAGGCGCTGGCTGGCCAGCAGCAGGTGCACACCGAGGGACCGGCCGAGCCGGCCGATCATCACGAACAGGTCGATGAACTCGGATTTCGCGGCGAGCAGCTCGCTGAACTCGTCGCAGATGATGATCAGGCTCGGCAGCGGCGCCAGCGCCTCACCGGCCAGCCGCGCCTTCTCGTACTCGAACCGTGACACGTAGTTGCCGGCGGCGCGCAGCAGCTCCTGCCGGCGGACCATCTCACCGTTGAGGGCGGCCTGCATACGGTCGACCAGCGGCAGCTCGTCGGACAGGTTGGTGATGACGGCGCTGGTGTGCGGCAGCACGTCCAGCGACGCGAACGTGGCGCCACCCTTGAAGTCGACGAGGACGAAGTTGAGCTCCTCCGACGAGTGCGTGATGGCGAGGGACACCACGATGGTGCGCAGCAGCTCGCTCTTGCCGGAGCCGGTCGCGCCGATGATCAGGCCGTGCGGGCCCATGCCGTCCTGCGCCGACTCCTTGAAGTCCAGGTCGACCGGCTGGCCGTCGGGGCCGACCCCGATCGGCACCCGCAGCTTCTCGCGGTTGGGCCGGGGCCGCCAGGTCAGCAGCGGGTCGACGGCGGCCGCGTCGCCGATGCCGAGCAGGTCGGGCAGCTCGATGCTGCGCGACAGCGGCTCCTCCGAGGTGGTCTGCTGCGACAGCCGGTACGGCGCGAGCTGCCGGGCGAGCCCCTCGGCGGTGATGACGCTGACCCGGTCGGGCACGCCCAGCGGAGTGACCCGCTTGCCCTGGTCGGCGGCGATGCTGTCGGCGGTCACCTGCAGTGACAGCAGCCAGCGCCCGGAGTCACGCGGCACCGTGCCGGACAGGTCGATGACGGTGGTGCCGTGCAGGCCGATGCCGAGCAACTGGCAGGTGGGCGCGACCTCGCCGCCGTCGACGACGACGACCAGGTGCGGCGCGGTGGTCAGCGGGCGCAGCTCCGGCGCGAACCGGGACCGGCTGTGCAGCTCGTCCTCGAGGACCTCCTCCAGGTCGGTCATCGAGTCGAACATCAGCCGCACCGCGCCGGCGGCGTCGGTCTGCCGGTCGTGCTGGGCGTGCGGCAGCCACTTGACCCACTCCCATTCCCCACGCCGCTCCGGCGCCGCGACGACGGCGATCTTCACGTCGTCCGGGGAGTGCAGCGTGGCGAGCTGGCAGAGCATCGAGCGGACCAGATCGGTCACCACGTGCCGGTCGCCGCGCGGCACGATCCGGCTGAACGAGCGCGCCGACACCGCGATCGGCAGGTCCGGCACGGTCTGCCGGGCGCGGATGAAGCGCCGCAGCGCGATCGCCGTCATCGGCTCCAGGTCCTCGACCGGCTTCGTCTCCGGCGGGATGATCGCCACGGCGAGCCGCTGCGCGCCGAGCGCGATGCGGATCTGGCCGAAGTCGTCGTCGGTCGCGCGCCGCTCCCACCGCCGCTTCGACGCCGCGACCGACCACAGCACGTCCGGCGCCGGGTGCTGCCACAGCAGCGCGGCCCGCTGCTGCGCCGCGGCCCGCCGGGCCTGGCGGCGCACCTGGGCGAGGTAGCGCATGTAGTCGCGGCGCTCCGCGTCGAGCTCGGCCTTCGAGTCGCCGCCGCCGGCGTTCATCGAGCCGACCGCCATGCCGATCATCGAGATGCCGAAGAGACCGCCGACGATCCACATCATCGGCCCAGCGCCGCGGCCGCCGCCGGTGTACAGGAACGCCATCGCCCCCACGCCGCAGATCATCGGCAGGATCATCAGCAGCTGCCCGAAGCCCTTCGGCAGCCGCTCCGGAAGCTCCGGGGGCGACTCCAGCAGCAGCTCGCCGCGGGGCAGCTGAGGCCCTGGGCGGCGGGGCGGCCTGCGGAAGACGACGGTGCTCACGCCGTCACCTCCGCTACGCTCCGGCGCCGCCGTGAGCCAAGACTGAGCCCATGGTTCGCGGCCCCTCCGCTCCGCTCCGGACCGCTCACGCCGTCACCTCCGCTACGCTCCGGCGCCGCCGCGAGCCAAGACTGAGCCCATGGTTCGCGGCCCCTCCGCTCCGCTCCGGACCGCTCACGCCGTCACCTCCGCTACGCTCCGGCGCCGCCGCGAGCCA